>JAQWYK010000047.1 GCA_029254025.1 Crocinitomicaceae bacterium
TTTGTTGTTGAAGAACTGCCGGATTCAGAATTTGTGCAGCCTGAATTAAGAAATATAATCATATATATTCCGAATAATGAGATAAATGATTTCATACTGTTTTATTTTATTGTTTACAAGTTATCTACTACAGCCATAAACCTTCTTTAACCCGTGCACATGACACCAGACTATAGGATGTTTTTGCGGTATTACTCTCAAAGCTAATTAATATTTCACAAATCATCAAAAGGGCTACGAATATTTTGTAAATTATTGGTGCTTACGTGAGTATAGATTTCAGTCGTTTTGCTGCTTTTGTGACCTAGAATAACTTGAATGTACCGCAAGTCCGTCCCGTTCTCTAATAGATGTGTTGCAAAGCTGTGTCTGAGCCAATGTAAAGTAACGGGTTTAGTAATTCTAGCTTTAACCAAGGATTGTTTTAAAACATTTTCAAGACTTTTAGCACTGTAAGGATTTCCGGTCACTTGCCCTTCAAATAACCACTCCTTTGGTCGATAGGCCTTGTAGTATTCTCGCAATAAGTCAATAATCTTATTACTTAAAGGCGCCATGCGGTCCTTGTTGCCCTTACTTTGTTTGATAATGAGTAGCTTGCGTTTCGAATCAACATGACCAGGTTTTAGGTTGAGTAGCTCACTCCTGCGCAAACCACACGCATAAATTAAGCTGAGCATGGCACGATGTTTTATATTTCTTGGCGCTTCCAAAATCAGTTTTACTTCCTCTTTAGAAATCACATGGGGTAATTTCTGTTCGCGGCGCGGTCGATGAATAGACTCCAAATCAATTCGCTTATTCGCAACAATCAAAAAGAACTTTTTTATGGAGTTGACCATCTGATTTTGAAAAGACGAGGATAGTCGTTTCGCTAAGATATAATCATTATTAAACGCTATCACATCTTGATTTGTAATGGCTGTCAACGGTTTATCCTTGTAATAGGCCAAGAAAATCTGTATGGCTGCAATGTAGCTCTTAATCGTGCTCTCCGCAAAGCGTTTCGATCGCAAAAAGCGCTCGTATTCCAACAGTTTTTGCTGATGTTCGGGAGTTAATTGTTGTTTCGCTGATGGCGGCTTCATGGGTTTTTCCTTTTCTGGTTTAGCAAAGACTTGCGTGGTGTCTAACTGAGCGATTCCTTTAAAATGATGAAAGAGCGCTCGCAGGTTTTCCCGGTTGTTCGGTAGCGAAAAGCCAGAATGTGTTTGAGTATAGCTACAACCAATTGCTTTACAACGATTCGCCAACTCATTATCCTTGTCGAATGTGAGTAGAAATACGCGTTCGTTGCGATGCACGATGGCAGTAATAGTGATTGTTTTCATGGTGGTGGATGAGGTAATTTTTACTTAAGTTAATCAATAACGACAGAAATTTGCAAGAAAAATCCGAACATTCTATAAAATAGTTCGACACATCGCTGCCAATAAAATGCTATTTTTGCGCATCAAAGAACATACAATGGAAAAAATCATCTGTGGAATTCAACAAATGGGTATTGGAGTTCCAAATGTAGAAGAAGCGTGGTCGTGGTACCGCAAGTTTTTTGGGGTGGATGTCAAGATTTTTGAAGAAGCAGCCGAAGCACCGTTAATGACGATGTATACGGGTGATAAAGTTCAGTCGCGCACTGCTACATTAGCACTTTCCATGGAAGGTGGTGGTGGTTTTGAAATCTGGCAGTTTACCAGCAGAAATACCGAGAAGCCAACATTCGATGTGCAGTTAGGTGATTTCGGATTGTATGTGTGTCGCATCAAATCTAAAGATGTGAAGGCTTCGTTTGAGTATATGAAGTCGAACGGGGCAAATGTGTTGTGCGATTTGAAAACAACCCCGCGCGGGGAACCGCATTTCTTCGTACAAGATCCCAATGGTAATATTTTTAACGTGGTGTTGGAAAAAGAAACCTTCCAACATACGAAGTTCTCAGGGAAAACAGGTGGTGTTGCAGGTGCGATGATCGGGGTAAGCAATATTGAAGCTTCCATGAAGTTGTACGCCGATGTATTGGGTTATTCCACCGTGGAATATGACGAAACAGGGACTTTTGATTGTTTTTCAGAACTACCAGCAGGAAATAAAAAAGTGCGCCGTGTCTTATTGAGTCATCCGCAATTGCGGAAAGGACCATTCGCTCCATTATTGGGGCCAACAAAAATAGAATTGATTCAGTCGCTTGAACGAACCGATTGCCGTAAAATATTTGAGAACCGCTACTGGGGAGATTGGGGATACATTCACTTGTGTTTCGACATCCAAGGAATGGATGCATTGAAAAAAGAATGCGCCGAAAAGGGATTCCCATTTACCATTGATAGCGGGGATACATTTGACATGGGGGAAGCTGGCGGACGTTTTTCATACATCGAAGATCCAGACGGTACATGGATTGAATTTGTGGAAACACACAAAGTTCCCGTGATGAAAAAGTTAGGGTGGTACATCAATTTAAAAAATAGAAAACCGGACAAGTCTTTGCCAAGGTGGATGCTGAAAGCGATGGGGATGAATAGGGTTAAATAGTTAAAAATGGTTCCAGGTTCGTACTAACCTGTAACTTGCAACCTGCAACCTGCAACAAATACAAACATCACCTCCGAAACGTACAAGTGGTTTAATTCATTGACTAAACGGTATTGTTTTCCTTGATTAATTGTTTAAATTTGCGCACACAAGTTTGTCTATGAAATACCTTATTCTATCAATTTTAATACTTTCAGTCGTTGGCTGTAAAACCGATTTTAGCGTCAATGGTGAATACGAAGAGCGTGCAGTAGTGCACTTCCTGCTGGATCAAGGCCAAGAATTCCACTTCTTAAAATTGAATAAGACGTTCCTAGGAGACGGGAATGCCAATGATTTTGCGATGATTGCTGATTCTAGCGATTTCAACAATGTCGTGGCTGTAGTCGAAGAGTTTAAAAATGGCTCGGTGCAGCGCTCATGGACATTGCAAGATACGCTCATTGAGAATAAAGAGCCTGGTGCATTCTATTATCCAACACAGAAATTGTACTTTTTTAAAGCCAATGATTTGGATGAAGATGCTATTTATCGGTTGAATATTGATATTGAAAATGGTAAACACATCATTACTGGTCAAACAGAGTTGGTGAAAGGAGTAACTGTGAATACCCCAACCTCGGTAACTCAAATCGGTTTCGCTGAAGCCAATGTTCCATTGAATGGGTATCGTACACAGCAGATTCGTTTTACTCCGGGAACAGGGGCTATTTTTAATGTTCAAATGGATTTTAACTATGCTGAAGAAACAGCAGCTGGAACAGAGTTAAAAACGATTAATTGGAACTTGGGAGATCTTCCTGCTGAGGACATAACCACAGGAACTGGAAATGTCTCTGCGCAAGGTGAATTTTTCTATCAATTGGTACGTGACAATGTACCTGTGGCAGATGCGAGCATCATACGCCGATATGTCAACAGTTTTGAAATCCGCGTTACGGCCGGTTCAGATGATTTGTATACGTACATGTTAGTGAATCAACCAACTTCTTCTATTGCGCAAAATAAACCGCAATATTCGAATATCGAAGGTGCACTCGGTATTTTTTCTTCTCGTGTTACCGTAACGCTGTTCAGAGAAGATTTCGAGCCTCCCAATAAACGCGCGCTAAGCACGAATTCAACACGTGAATTATGTGAAGGACAATACACGTTCGATAGAGGTTTCTGTAGCCCAATTCCTAACGATAATCCGTACTCGTTCTTCTGCCCATGATTCTTGGGGGAACTCTAAACTCTAAACTCTAAACTTTTTCCCGGAGCAAGCCGAAGGGTTAATTTGTTTACCTTTGAGACGTGGAGGATAGAAAAACATATTTCGTGGATGTCGTGTTGCCTTTAGCGGTGCACAACACCTTTACCTATCGCGTCCCCTATGAATTAAATGATACGTTAAAAAAAGGCGTTCGCGTAGTTGTTCCCTTTGGCCGTGCTAAATTGCAAACGGGGATTGTGATCCGCATTCATGAAGAAATCCCTACGGCATATCAAGCTAAATATGTTGAATCGGTGCTCGACGATGAGCCAATTATAACAGGGAGTCAATATCAATTGTGGCAGTGGATTTCCCAATATTACATGGCCCCCATTGGCGATGTAATGAACGCAGCGCTACCCTCCAATTTTAAACTAGGGAGTGAAACTAAAATTGTTTTACACCCGGAGGCAGAAGTGAATTCAGAATTGTTGTCCGACCGTGAATACCAAGTGTTCGATGCGCTAGATATTCAAGGTGAGTTGACATTGAAAGACATCAGCGATATTCTTCAAATTCAAACCATTCAACCGGTCATTAAAGCGTTGATCGATAAGCGTGTTGTGATTACTACGGAAGAATTGAATGTGAAGTACACGCCAAAAACACAAGCATTTGTTACGTTGACAGAAGATTTTCAAGATCAAGATAACTTGGAGGTCTTACTGAACGATTATTCTTCTTCGAAACGCAAAGCGAAGCAAGTTGATGCGGTTCTTACGTTCCTTAAATTAGGTGGATTCAAACAAAATGTGTCGGTACCGATTGCGAAAAAAGTGCTGGAAGAACATGACGTGTCGGCTTCCTCATTGCAAACGTTAGAGAAAGACGGAGTCTTCGAAATACAGCGAATGGAAGTTTCCCGTATTTCTGGATTCGACAAAATTGTCGTTGAACGCAAGGCACTTTCCGAAGCCCAACAAACTGCCCTGGATGAGGTGAAGGCGTCATTCGAAGAAAAAGATGTTGCTTTGCTTCACGGAGTGACGGGTTCTGGGAAAACGGAGATTTATGTCGAGTTGATTCAAGAGCAAATTGACGCTGGAAAACAGGTGCTGTTTCTCATTCCAGAAATCGCACTTACCACACAGTTAATAGATCGTTTATCGAATTATTTTGGAGATCGGATTGGGGTCTATCATTCGCGCTTCAACCAAAATGAACGGATTGAGATTTGGAACTCGATGCTCAAAGGTGATATGAGTCGCTTTAGTATTATTGTTGGGGCTCGAAGTGCCGTATTTTTGCCGTTTAAAAACCTAGGATTGGTAATCGTAGATGAAGAGCATGAATCTTCCTTTAAGCAATATGATCCGAGTCCGCGGTATAATGGTCGTGATGTCGCGATTGTGTTGAGCAGTCTCCACAAGGCAAAAGTGTTGTTGGGATCAGCAACGCCATCCTTCGAAAGCTATTACAACGCTACTGAGGGAAAGTATGGATTGATTGAATTGCACAAACGTTTTGGGGATGTCTTGATGCCGGAGATTATGACGGCCAATCTCAAAAGAGAGAAACGGGATAAAACCATGCGTGCCGAGTTTAGTTCCTTTTTGATGGAACACATCGAAACAGCCTTGCAAAATAAAGAACAGGTAATCTTATTTCAAAACAGAAGAGGGTACAACCCTGTTTGGGCTTGCGAAGTATGCGGATGGACACCAGAATGTAAAAACTGTGATGTCTCCTTGACTTACCACAAACATAAAAATGTACTGTCGTGTCACTACTGCGGATATTATACGCCTCCCGTTGGAGCTTGTCCAAGTTGTGGAAGTAATCGCCTAAAGATGATTGGCTTCGGAACAGAAAAGATAGAGGATGAGTTGTCCATTTTACTTCCCAAAGCCAAAGTACAGCGCCTCGATTTAGATACGACGCGTCAGAAGAACAGTTACCAGCGTATATTGACCGAATTTGATAATCGCGAGATCGATATTTTAGTGGGAACACAAATGGTGACGAAAGGCTTAGATTTCGATAATGTTTCATTGGTAGGAATTTTAGACGCGGACGCCATGTTACGTCGTCCTGATTTTCGTGCGTTTGAACGAAGTTATCAATTGATGTCGCAAGTGGCGGGACGAGCAGGTAGAAAATCCAAACGAGGGACAGTGATTGTGCAAACCATGGATCCAGATAATTGGGTGATTCGGCATGTCATGGACCACGATTTTATAGGGTTTTATAAGAACGAGATTATTGAGCGAAAGAATTATGCGTATCCGCCGTTCTTCAAAATTATTCAATTTACAATCAAACACCGAAAAGCAGAGGATTTATCCGCCATTTCAGCGGAGTTTGCAGATGAATTACGCAAGTTGTTCGGTGACCGGGTACTCGGTCCTGAATTCCCGCCCGTTCAGCGTATACATAACTACTATTTGAAAGTGGTGCGCCTCAAATTGGAGCGAAATGCCAATCAAGTAAAAGTGAAAAACCGAGTGCAAGAACTGATCAACACATTTTTTGCCACCCCCCGTAATAAGTCCTGCCGTATTCAAATTGACGTTGACCCTATGTGATAAATCTTGAAACCTTTTTTTTTCAAAAACTCTAAATTCTAAACTTTTACCCTGAGCTTGTCGAAGGGCACAACTCTAATCCCTCTCCCTGAAATGCAGAAAAGTCGTAAATTAGCAGTATGAAATTAACCTTAGCGATATTTATTGTTTTTGTAGGGATAACTCATATTACTGCCCAGACAGGATGGACTTGGACACGTTTAGCCGACTTACCGTTACCTACAGCTAACAATGCGCTGACGGAAGCTACGGTTTCTGGAGAAAAATACGTGTACAGTTTTGGAGGGATTACCACGGGATTAACTCAAGATAGTATCCATCAGCGGGTATTTAAATACCACGTAAGTTCGGATGAATGGACAGAGGAGCAAACAATGCCTGATACACTTGGGAAAATTGCCGCCGCTGCAAGTTTTGTAAAGAATAGAATATACATTATGGGCGGGTATCACGTCGATGAAAACGGAAATGAATATTCATCAAATAAGGTGCACGTATACAATCCTTTTCTAGATACTTTTGAAGTGGATGCTGCGAACATTCCTGTTTCTATCGATGACCATGTTCAGGCAGTTTGGCGTGATTCACTCATTTTTGTCGTTACTGGATGGAGTAATACAACCAATGTTCCAGACGTTCAGATTTATAATCCAGCGTTTAATTCATGGACGGTGGCAACCGAGTTGCCGAATACGAATTTTTTTAAAGCGTTTGGGGCGGCCGGATACATTCTAGGAGATACCATTTTCTACTACGGAGGCGTATCGGGAAGCTTTAGTTTTACAGCGCGTAATTACCTGCGTAAAGGGTTGATTAATCCAGAAGACCCAACAGATATTTCTTGGTCTTATGTAGGAGAAGCACCTGGTTCACCTGCCTACCGCGTAGCGTGTTCGGGGCATAATAATACCGTCTTTTTTGTAGGTGGAGGTGAAGTAGCTTATAATTATGATGCCATCGCCTATGATGGAACAGGATTGGTAGAGCCAGCGCCACGGATTCTACATTTTAATAGTAATTCGGGAACCTATGTTGAGAATGTTGACATTCCTTTTGCGACCATGGATCACCGTGGATTGGCTAAATTAGGTGGGGGCAATTGGATACTTGCCGGAGGAATCGATTCGGCACAAGTGGTTTCTAATCGTAGCTTTCTACTGAATAACCCAGCGCTATCCGATATTGATAAAGGAACTGTTCCACCGTTTTTTGAAGTCATCAATGAAAACGGTCAATTCAAAATAGTTACTGAGAACATTGGAACCATCACTGTATTTAACAGTCTCGGACAGCGTTTGCTGAGAACACGAAAATTACTCTCCGATTTATATATTGATAAAAGTGATTTACATGCTCACTTTTTGTTGTTTGTCTATGATGATGGATCAAATGTTCCCGTGTCAAAAAAAATAATTCTAGTAGACTAATTTGTCGCATTGATAAGGCCCATGGATTTTTTCAATACTCCAATAGAATATTTAAAAGGCGTTGGTACTGAGCGAGGCGGCGTATTGAGAAAAGAAGCGGGAATTGCCACATTTTGGGATTTATTGAATTATTTTCCATTTCGCTATGTCGACCGTTCTAGCTATCATCAAGTGAAAGACTTGTCGTATGTGGAAGGATCAGTTCAGTTGAAAGGAAAAATTGTTTCCCTTTCAGAACTAGGAGCCGGAAGAGCTAAGCGATTAAAGGCAATTTTTGAAGATGAAACGGGGAGCATTGAGCTGGTATGGTTTAAAGGGGCTAAGTGGATCAAAAACAGCTTACAAGTAGGAACTCTTTATCGGGTATATGGAAGTCCAAAGCGTTTTGGAACGGCTTGGTCGATTCCGCATCCTGAATTAACACTCTTCGCTAATGTTGCTCATGAGAAAGGTCTTCAACCGATTTATCCGAGTGGAGAAAAGCTGGCGGCGAAGGGGTTAACATCCAGAGGAATTGAAAAGTTAACATTTGAGTTGGTCCAACAATGTAAAGGTAAAATAGCTGAGATCTTGCCGAGCACATTGATCGAGCAATATGCATTAATGGGCCGAGAAGATGCTTATCAAGCGATTCACGTTCCCAGGCATCAACAAGAAACGAACAAATCCCAGTTTCGCTTGAAGTTTGATGAACTTTTTTTCCTGCAATTGGAATTGTTGATTCGGAAACAGGTGGCTGCCTCAAAGGCAAAAGGGTACGAGTTTCCGCTGGTGGGTGATCCTTTTCAAACCTTTTATGATCAGTATATTCCATTTGAATTAACCCAAGCGCAAAAACGCGTGTTAAAAGAAATTCGAGCGGATTTGCGCACGGGTAAACACATGAATCGCTTGCTCCAAGGAGATGTAGGAAGCGGGAAAACACTTGTAGCCTTATTGACGATGTTATTTGCTGTTGGAAATGGTTTTCAAGCCGCATTGATGGCTCCTACCGAGATTTTAGCGCAACAACATTTTGTGACGATCCAAGAATTGGTGGCTCCCATGAACCTCAAGGTAGCGATTCTCACCGGTTCCTCTAAAACAAAAGCGCGCAGAGAATTGCATGAGCAATTAGAAAATGGAGAGATAGACATCTTGATTGGAACCCATGCACTACTCGAACCCAAAGTGGTATTTAAAAATTTAGGCCTCGTCGTCATTGATGAGCAGCACCGATTTGGTGTAGCGCAGCGCGCACGTTTGTGGAAGAAGAATACATCACCTCCGCATATTTTAGTAATGACAGCTACACCTATTCCACGTACCTTAGCGATGACCTTCTATGGCGACCTCGATGTCTCCGTGATTGACGAGCTGCCGCCTGGAAGAAAGCCCATTCAAACCATTCATTATTACGAGCAATCTCGACTGAAGGTATTTGCGTTTATAAAACAAGAAATTGCCTTAGCACGTCAAGTATACATTGTTTATCCATTGATTTCTGAGTCAGAAACATTGGATTATCAAAACCTCATGGATGGCTATGAGGCAATTACGCGAAACTTCCCACGTCCTGAGTATCAAGTAAGCATTGTACATGGTCAGATGAAGCCCGAAGCAAAGGACTATGAAATGCAATTGTTTGTCGAAGGGAAAACGCACATTATGGTGGCTACGACAGTGATAGAGGTAGGGGTGAATGTTCCCAATGCTTCTGTTATGGTAATTGAGAGCGCGGAGCGTTTTGGATTATCTCAGTTGCACCAATTGCGCGGAAGAGTAGGAAGGGGCGCTGAGAAATCATATTGTATTTTAATGACCGGTGATAAGGTATCCAAGGAAGGGAAGAAACGCCTCGAAACAATGGTAAGCACGAATGATGGGTTTAAAATTTCAGAAGTCGATTTGGAAATCAGAGGCCCAGGCGACATCATGGGAACGCAACAAAGTGGTTTGATTAATCTGAAATTAGCAGATCTCGCAAGAGATGGACAAATCGTGGGAATTGCGCGAGATGCAGCGCGTTCTATTTTGTTGGATGATCCCAATTTTGAAAAACCCGAGCACAGTTACCTCCGAGCAGAATTGAAGCGTTTGCTGAAATCCAAACCGAACTGGGGGAAGATTTCATAATTCCCTAAATTACACAGAACTATTTTATTTTTTCTGCGTATTCTCTACACAAAATGTTTATCATGAAGAATTTAATTATTGTTTTCTTTTCCTGTTTAACATTCGGAGCCTATGCTCAGCTTTCTGGAGATATTGTGCGCGACGGTCGTCAACTTGTAAAAAGTGATAGTTATATGATGCAGGGAAGCCATATAGGTAAATTAGTATTTGACATAGCAGTGAACGCAGAGGGAGATATTACAGCCGTTAAATTTGTGCCAAGTAAATCGACAATTTCGAGCACTCCAGCGCGCATCAAAGCACAAAATTACATTGCTGATTGGAAATTTAAAAAGGGAACAACTTATCCTAAGTTTCATCAAGGAACCATAGCTATTACGATGGTGCGTGAATTGTAGAAATGTTAAATGATATAGTTTAAAAAAGGCTGTTTTCGAAAGAAAACAGCCTTTTTGTATTAATTGCGATAGATTTCCTCTACCTTGTCTTTATGGATTTCCATAATTATTTTTCGTTTCAGTTTGAGTGTTGGAGTTAATTCTCCACCTTCTACAGACATTTCTTTAGGAAGTAACGCAATCTTTTTGATCTGCTCGTATCCTCCAAACTGTTTGTTGTATTCCTCCACTTCTTTCATCACGCGTTCAATGATTTGTGGGTTTTTACAGAGTCCTTCGTTACTATCGTCAGTTAGTTTGATCTCTTTTCGCTTCCCCCATTCACGCAAGAAGTCATAGCCAGGCACGATCAAAGCAGCTGGGTGTTTCTCTCCTTCACCGATAACCATGATTTGTTCAATGAATCGGGACTCCTTAAATTTGTTTTCCATGACTTGAGGAATGATGTATTTCCCTCCTGACGTCTTGAATATTTCTTTTTTTCGATCCGTAATTTTTAAGAACTTACCGTCTACCATTTCACCGATGTCGCCAGTATGGAACCATCCGTCGTCATCCAATACTTCTTTGGTTTTTTCAGGTTGCTTGTAGTAACCCATCATAACGTTTGGACCTTTAGCCAATATTTCACCATCTTCAGCGATTTTTACTTCAACGCCCTCAATGACTCTTCCTACCGTACCGAATTTAACTCCGTTTTTCATACAGTTTACAGAAATTACAGGAGATGTTTCGGTAAGTCCATAACCTTCTAGGATGGGAACGCCTGCCGCCATAAAGATACGCGCAAGACGGGGTTGAAGCGCTGCCGCTCCTGATGCAATTGCTTCCACGTTTCCTCCAAGTGCTTCCCTCCACTTCGAAAAGATCAATTTATTCGCGATTTTAAGTTTGAAATTGTACCAGGCTGATTTACCTTCCAATTCATACTCTTCTGCCAGGTCAACTGCCCAGAAAAACAATTTACGCTTCACACCAGTAAGCTCATCGCCTTTTGCCATAATCTTATCAAATACTTTTTCGATTAGACGTGGTACAGCCGTGAAGATGTGTGGATGAACCTCACGAATATTGTCTCCAATGGTTTCTAAGCTTTCAGCAAAGTAAATCGAGCATCCAATCTTCATATATAAATAGTGCAACATGCGCTCGTATACGTGACACACTGGAAGGAATGTCAAACAACTTGAATGTTGATCGGCTGGAATTCTAGGTTCACATGAAATCACGTTCGACAAAAGGTTGTTATGCGAAAGCATAACTCCTTTGGGATTCCCGGTAGTACCCGATGTGTAAATCATCGTTGCGAGTGCTTCATTCTTAATTCCATTTTTACGCTCTTCGACGTCCTCTTGATTTATTGTATCAGCATCTTTAATTATTTCGAACCAATGTGGTACCCCGTCTACTTCATCAAAACAGTACAAATTCTTTAAAGAAGCTACTTCTCCTTCAATAGATTTGATGGTGTGATAAAGTTCGTGTGTTCCGGTACAACAAAGTTTTAATTCGGCATCATTGAAGATGTAGAGGTAATCTTTTTGTGAAATATTTGGGTAAATCGGAACACCAATAGCGCCTACTTGTTGAATGGCAATATCCATAATATTCCATTCAACGCGGTTAGAGGAAACTAAACCTACTTTGTCACCCGGTTGTATACCTAATGCAATTAAACCACGTGAATATTTGTTGGCTGTTTCAATAAAAGTTTTAGTACTCATGGATTGCCATTCTCCGTCGATTTTAGTCGAGAACATAATCTCTTGAGGGTATTTATCTAATTGGTAGTATGGTATGTCAAATAATCGTGTCGGTGTATTCATAATGTCTTTCTTTTTTTAACATTATAAACATACAAATTAATTGTGATTTTTTAATTGTTCACCGGAAAAAGTTTCAACTCGGTCTAGAATGGATTAATTCAATTGAACGAGGATTTCGGAATTTCCACTTTTGTAAATAAATGGCTTTGTTCAGAACGACCTATTGCTGGTAGCCCAGAATTTCATCGATAGTACCCCAAGACACAGCATGGTAATTGTTTCTCGCCTCTTTATACACATTCAAAGCCCACGATTTATTGTCTTCCATTTTCACTAAAGCCGAATAGATAGGTGCTAAGAATTTGCGACGTCCAACCTTTTTTAAGAATGCTTCCATGTCTTCTCGAATATCCAGGTAACCAGAGTGTATTCCTAATACAAACCACTCTGACATAATTTCAGCATTCCCAGATCCTTTGAGGTTCAATTGGTCATCTATTGCCCGCATTTTTTTGGGGTCTAATTGTCCCTCGAAATTACGGATAAACGCCAACCATTCTTGAGTAATATGATTTTCTCGTTTTAAATCGTTGGGTATTGGAGTACCATTTTCTTTGAGTTGTTTCGCGTGTAGTTGAATTGCTTCGAAACGAGGAGAGGAAATGGAAATGTGATTTTCTGGAACTCCTTCTTCGTAAATCCATTCAGCGGTATTGAATTCAATGTTGAACTTATTTAATAAGTTTTTATCAAGGTACGTGATAAAATCTTCCGTAGTTAATGTTTGAAATTTATACGTGTCAAAATAACTTTTTAAGAAAGTATCGAAATTTTCTCGACCCACAGCAGCTTCAAGCGTTTTAAGAAAAAAGGCTCCTTTTACATAGGCAATATCCGTCATACCATCATCTGGGTTGCGATCATCCAAGTCTAATTTGAGGTGAGTATCATGTGCTTGCCCATTGTTGATCATTTCCGATGTTGTTGCTTGAAGTTCTTGCCATTCAATCACAGCCAGCATATCAGCCACTTCTTTTCCATAGAGTTCTTCCATGATGCGATTTTCAAAATAAACAGTAAACCCTTCGTTTAACCAGAAGTCATTCCAAGTCGCATTGGTCACTAAGTTTCCAGACCATGAATGTGCTAACTCATGCGCTATGACAGAGACTAAACTGCGATCACCAGTAATTAAGGTGGGTGTAGCAAAAGTTAATCGTGGATTTTCCATTCCTCCAAAAGGGAAGCTATAAGGAAGTACAATCACATCATACGTTTCCCATAAATAGTCACCGTATAGCTCTTCGGCAGCATCCACCATTTTTTGTAAATCGGTGAACTCATAAGCTACTTCTTCTAGTAACGCCGGTTCACTGTAAATTCCCGTATTTTCTCCAATCTTTTGATATGCGATATCCCCAACAGCCATAGCAATCAAATAACAAGGAATGGGTTGATCCATCGTAAATGAATAGCTGCCAGCATCATTTTTTTCCGTAGGATTTTTAGCACTCATGAGAGCCAGTAATCCCAGAGGTACTTTCACATCTGCTGAGTAAGTAATTCTATTACTTGGGATATCCTGTACGGGTATCCACGTTCTTGTCAAAATAGCCTGACCTTGTGTGTAAAGAAATGGATGTTCTTTGCTCATGGTTAATTCCGGCGCTAACCAATCTAGAGCACTCGAGGCATCAGTGGTTGAATAATAAATATTAACGACAGTTGTAGTGGGTTCAATATCAACGATCAATGGAGCTCCTAGAGTAGGTAACTCCTCCCCGATTGTGTACGTTGTTTCCGTTTCGTCCTCACCAATGGTAACTTTTTCAATGGATAATCCATACATATCAAAGATGACACGATTAACTCCTGTATTGTTCATCGTATGGCGGACAACACCTGTTAATTCCTTTTTATCAAAATCAACAGCTATGTCGAGGTGCAAATGCGTAGTATTGATTTCATTTACATTAGAATAGCTATGGTTTTTTACTGCTATTAACTCGGATGATGAAAACACCCTATTTTTTTTAACCTCTGATTTACAACTAATTACAATTAAAAGGGTGAGGATGAAAATGAATAATCTAAACATATTATTGATTCATTGGTGCCGTAAAACTATAATTTTCATTTTGTTATCCAATGAGAAAATTTCTAAATGCTCAGAGATACTAGCTAAGCCCATAAAAATGAGTTTATTAGTAAGAGTGACTTAAAATCTAATTTTCATTTTTTGTCGCACTTGAAGAATTTTAACTATTTTCACGCACCAATCAACAGAATATTATGAAAGCAGAAAATAGTGTAAAGAAAGGTCATCCAAAAGGGCTGTATTTATTATTTACAGTCGAAATGTGGGAACGTTTCAGTTATTACGGAATGCGTGCAATTTTCATTTTGTTTTTGACAAAAGCACTTTTAATTGATGCCAAAGAGGCAGGTTCAATCTTTGGAATCTATACCTCGCTGGTCTATGCAACCCCATTACTTGGAGGATTTATCGCAGATAGATATTGGGGAAATCGCAGGTCGATTTTGGTTGGTGGAATCTTAATGGCCGTTGCTCAATTCATGATGTATTTTAGTGCCTCCTTGTATGCCACGCCTGATACAGCAATTCCAATCATGTATGTCGCATTAGGATTCTTAATTTTTGGAAATGGTTTTTTTAAACCAAACATCTCATCTATGGTAGGTTCTCTCTACCCTCAAGGAGATTCTCGTATTGACTCAGCGTACACAATTTTTTACATGGGTATTAACGCAGGTGCTTTGGTTGCACCGCTTGTAGCAGGTGGTTTAGGAGATACTGGTGCAGCAGCAGATTTTAAATATGGTTTTCTCGCGGCAGGTATAGGAATGGTTGTGGGGACAATCATTATGTTAGCTTTTCAGAAAAAGTACATTGTTACTCCTGAGGGGGAGCCAATTGGTATGCGTCCAAAATATTACAATAAAACTGAATCGGAAATAGATGCAGCAACGGGCGAAAATACTAGTGGGAAGGCTGCATTGACAAAAGTTGAAAAGGACAAAATATTAGCGATTTTCATTATTACAGCTTTCGTAATTGCATTCTGGGCGGCGTTTGAACAAGCAGGAGCGTCACTGACGATTTTTGCGGATCAAAACACTGATCGTGATATCTTTGGTTGGACAATGCCAGCCTCTTTCTTTCAGTCAATAAACCCTATTTTTATTGTTCTTTTCGCGCCAATATTCAGTATCCTTTGGACTACATTAGCGAAAAGAAATCGCGAACCAAGTTCCCCCATGAAAATGGTTTGGGGTCTTGCTGTACTGGCTTTAGGTTATGTGTTAATTGCTTTTTCAGTGAAAGGTGTAGGAATGGAGGAAAAAATCTCTATGTTCTTTTTAGTAGGTATGTACTTCTTACACACGTGCGGGGAGCTCGCTATTTCTCCTGTAGGATTGAGTGTTGTAAATAAGTTGTCTCCTAAGCGTTTCGCATCTATGATGATGGCTGTATTCTTCTTATCATCAGTGGTTGGTAACTTTGCTGCTGGTTTGTTTTCTGGTTTAATTCCGCAGCCATCTGTAAAAGAAGTTTGTGTGGATCAAAATTCAGGATACTCGGATGGTGAGGTAATTGAGCTAACAAGTTCATTGATGAACAGAAGTGAAAACCCACTTGAGCCTGCGGTATTAAAGGCATATGAAGAAGTATTGAAGGAAGACGGTAAAACGTTCAACCGTGATAACATAGAAAGAATTGATTCTATGTATGTCGGAGAATCTAAATTGGTGGATGGTCAAGTGAATGCAGAAACACGTATTGTTTTTGGGTCATTTGGTGAGATTGATGGTAGAATAGAAGGAGCTGAACTTAACCGTGATTTAGCCGCTCAATATCGCGAGGATAAAAACTTTATTGTTCGCGACATAATGGTGAATGATGTACATGCTGCCTCATTCGTTTTTGAAAACACAAAAAATAATCTATTCGGAATTGAAATCAGTACGCTGTATGCGTTTTTCATCATCTTTATTGTGATGTCTGGATTCACTAGTGTACTCTTATTAGTGTTACACAAACGAGTAGAGAAATTAATGCACGGAATACGCTAATATTTATTACTTGTATTAAAAGGCTTCAAGCATATCTTGAAGCCTTTTTTAGTTTAGAATGATGGAAGAAATTCAATTTGAGATTACAGAGGAATACATTGAGCTGATTAAATTATTAAAGGTGTTAACCCTTGCACAAACAGGTGGTCACGCTAAGCTAATTGTGGAAAATGGAGAAGTTATCCGTAACGGCGAACACGAGTTCCGAAAACGAGCAAAACTAGTGAAAGGTGATATTCTTAATATTGCCGATCAAATACGAGTAGAAATCATTTAAGAGTTTTTGGTTATTCAGAGAAAAAACTGTTGCTTGATCATAACGTTTACCAATGATACGACCCCTTCGTAAACCATTTTCCCTGTAAGCGCATGGTCTGCTCGATCACATCGCGCACACAAAATTCTCCTCCGTTGTATGGTGAGTGGTAGTCCACGATTTCTTTAATTTCTACAGCTGCATCTTGTGGACAGGTGCTCACGCCCACGGTATTTAAAACTGGGTAATCAGGAATGTCATCGCCCATGTAGAGCGCTTCCTCATCAGTGAAGTCGTATTTCAATTTTAGGGATTCGTAAACCTCCAGTTTGTTGGATGATTTTAAGCAAACTTCTGTTGCGCCTAATCCAAGTAAACGTGTTTTGACTTCCTCCGAGCTTCCTCCAGTGATGATCAATATGCGATATCCTTCCTTGGCCGCATGCTGTATAGCGTACCCATCTCTCGAATTGAGCACGCGCACGATTTCGTTTTTGAAAAGAATTACTTCTCCATTGGTTAACACTCCATCGACGTCAAAAATGAAGGTGTTCACCTTGCGCATTTTAATTTTATAATTCATCCTGGTTTTTTTCTTTCGTGTTTTGTATAGAACGTGTAAGAACGGCATACACTTCTTTTTCTGAACCACTCAAACTTGCTAAATGTTTTGCAATGATTTCGTGGTCATTGCGAATGGCTGGTCCTGTTTGTATGAGAGAAGGGGAAATAAATCCCGCTTTTCGAATCGTTTCGCGAATCAACGGTTTGAGATAGTCAAAACTAAGCTGATGCTCTTGTAAATACTTTTCCGATAGGTGGAAAAGATGGTTTACAAAATTGTTACTCATGACAGCAGCTAAATGCAGATGGTAACGGTCCATAGAGGAGGCCTTGTGTACGATGTTGGAAATAATTCTTGCCAAGGTCAATAATTCCTTTTCGAACTCCGCATCATTCGATTCGATAAAAAAAGGAATTTCTCTTGCGTCTAATTCAACACCTTTTGAAAATGTTTGTAAAGGATAAAACACACCGAGGACCCTGTCTTTAGGTAATGACCGTAAATCGGTACTGCCAGATGTATAGGCAATTCGAACACCATTGGGTACGCGATCTATTATTTCAGGAATCGCTTGGTCAGAAACACATAGCAGTACCAGTGTGTCTAGCGTAAGTGCAGAAAGTTCTTGGTTAGTGGGAACGTTGAGTTCCTTTTCAAAGGCGAGTAACGTAGGTTTATTTCGACCAAAAACGCTCGGTATAATACCTTCTTCAATAAAAAAATGCGTCAAATGAAACGCGACATTTCCCGTTCCAACAATGGCTATTTTTGGTATTTCCTTCATGGCGATGTAAATGTACTATTGTTGACTTTATTCTCCTAAAAAAATGATGAAATCCGCAGAGCCCCCTTCTATTTTGTGTATTTTTGTGTGCATATTTATTCTTAGAAATGATCGATCGAATTTTAAAAGAGTTGTTCTCCATTCGCATGATGACGGTGGGCTTGGTTATATTTCTCGGTGCCATTGCAATAGCTACATTTATTGAATCGGATTACGGTACTCCTGCCTCGAAAATAGCAGTGTTCAATACAGGTTGGTTTGAATTTTTATTGTTTTACCTCTGTATTAACCTCATGGTGAATATTTCAAGGTATAAACTCTTTCGACCTGAGAAAGCAGCGGTACTGGCGTTTCATTTATCTTTTATTGTGATTATTATCGGTGCTGGATTGACACGCTACATGGGGTTTGAAGGTCAAATGCCAATCAAAGAAGGACAAACGTCTAATGTTATTTTTTCGGCAGATCCCTACTTGATAATTCAAGCTAACGATTTAGTCAATCAATATGAACTAGAGGAAAAACGTTGGTTATCTGAAGCCTATCAAAACCCGTTTGAACATTCTTTTCAGTTGCCGAATCGAGTTCCTGTGACAGTTTCGCATGTTGATTATCAGGAGTCAATTATTGATTCAGTCGTGATTGCAGACTCCCTGAAGGGAGAAGCCATAGAATTTGTAGTGCGGGGTCAAAATGTTCATTTGTTTAAAGGTGAACAAGTAGTTATTGGAGATGTAAATTATTCATTTGAGGCAGAAACTCCGATTCCCGGAGTTCAAATTTTTGAAAAGGAGCGAAAACTGTATATTCAATCCATTCAGCCGTTCGAACGTGTTGATATGTCGCAACTCAGTGTGGAAGATCGTCAAAAAAATGAATTAGACTCCAGCAAGGTTGAGCGCATCGTTGCGGATACAGCAGTTCAGTTCTATTCGGGCCGTTTATACATGATCGGTAAGGAGAGCTTTGTTTTTAGAGAATACCGCAAGAATATTGGTCGCGTCCGTATGAAGGATAGCAAGAGAGACGATGCACTTGATATCTTAGTGGTCAAATTGACAAGCCCTACGGAAGAAAAAATCATTGAAATTCCTGCTGGTGTCGACAAGATTTTAGATCCATACTATGTGTCTTTTGAGGGAATGAATTTTGAAATTGCTTACGGTTCAAAACCAATAGAAATACCTTTCTCTGTGTTGTGCCGTGACTTTCAATTGGATCGATATCCCGGATCAGATATGGCCAGTTCGTTTGCTTCGGAAGTAACCGTAATTGATGATAGCTTAGATAAAACATTTAATCAGCGCATATTTATGAATCACGTGATGGATTATAATGGCTTCAGATTTTTTCAGTCGAGCTACTTTCCGGATGAATCAGGGACTATTTTGAGTGTGAATGCAGATTGGTGGGGAACTAATATAACCTATTTAGGCTACCTACTGATGACCATAGGTATGGCCCTTTCCTTATTTGCACCAAAAGGACGTATGCGCGATTTGAATACGCTGATTAAAAAATCTAGAGCGAATCGTTCGAAGATGGTAATGTTAGTCGCACTCACATTGAGCAATTTAGGCAACGGTGAAGTGCTAGCACATGGAGATGAACCTCACTCGCACGAGCATGAGACAGGCACAGAGACAGAGGTAGATCGCTCCCGATTTGAAGAAAAAGCACCGGCTGCGAAGTACTTATCTCTGGAGGATGCAAAACAGTTAGAAGATTTGTTGGTGCAAGACAGAGATGGACGAATTATTCCTTTTCATACTATGAGTGACCGCGTTTTGCGAAAGGTGCACTACAGTCAAACGTACAATGGTAAAACAGCTGTTCAAACACTTGTTTCTATGCACTTGTATGGCCCCCCCACTTGGAAAGATGAAAAAGTTATTTATGTCTCTTCGAAAATTAACGACCAATTGGGTGTTGGACGTTACGTCTCAATATCCGATGTTGAAGATGAGCATGGGAATTTCCGTTGGATACAGGAATATACAGCTGCTTTTGAAAAGCCAGATGCTCGAAAGAATGAATTTGATAAGCAGTTGATCAAATTAGGAGAACGCTACCGTGTATTGAAGGATGTATTAAATTACCAATTCTTCCGTGTAATCCCTATTCCTGATGATGAACGAGGAGGATGGGCTTGGCCATTCGCGTTGGAGTTGCGTGATAAAGATCTTACAGGGAATAATTTGGCGGTTTCATTGCTTCAAGAGTTGTATGCCGTAACAGAGGGGGATAAGAAGTTTGAAAGTGCTGGAGTGCATCTAGCTGATTTGAAAGTATTACAATGGGAGAATGTTGAGGCTTTCGGAAAAGCAAATCCATCGGCAGATGTGCCTTCGAAGTCTCAGGTTGCAGCCGAAATTGTATACAATGACCTGAATCCCTTTTCATGGATTAAGAATGTTTATTTCCTGCTCGGATTTGTCTTGATTGTCATTTTCTTTTTCCGCGTACTTTCTGCCACAACTGCAAAATTGGAGCGCGTTTTTAAATTGATAGCGCTGCCTTTTGTGATTTTAGTATTTGCCTTTTTCATCCTTCACGGAATAGGTTTGGGGTATCGCTCATACATTTCTGGATATGCTCCTTGGAGTAATGGTTACGAGGCCGTGATATTTATTGCATGGGCAACGGTTCTAGCAGGAATTATTTTTATTCGAAAAAATCCAGCAGTTCTTGCAGCTACAGTTTTGTTATCCGGATTGATGTTAATGGTAACTGAAATGAATTTACTCGATCCGGAAATCACACCGCTGCAACCAGTCTTGAAGTCATACTGGCTAATGATTCATGTAGCAATAATTACTGCTTCGTATGGTTTTTTGGGGTTAGCGGCCATTTTGGGACTCTTGAATTTGATTTTGTTAATGGTGCGTACTTCATCCAATGGAAAGCGAATCACCATGAATGTCAATGAACTTACGGCGGTAAACGAAATGACAATGACAATTGGATTATTCATGTTAACAATTGGAACTTTCCTCGGAGGCGTTTGGGCAAATGAATCTTGGGGGCGCTATTGGGGCTGGGATCCAAAGGAAACGTGGGCATTAGTTTCCGTGTTGGTTTACGCTGTTATTCTGCATCTTAGATATATACCTGGATTAAATAATAGATTCCTATTGAATACTGTTAGTTTTTGGGGTTATTCGGCGATACTTTTTACGTTTTTTGGGGTAAATTTTGTCCTTGTAGGTTTGCATTCATACGCGCAGGGTGATGGAGTCACTGAATTCCCAACATGGGTGATTTATACGGCTATCGGTTTTGCAGTATTTAACTTGTTGAGCTTAGCGGCATACTTAAACTACAAAAAGAAAAAATCATGAGTTTACACAATTTTAAAGGAACTACCATTACAGGAGATACGAAGGATTTTGCGGACTTCGAAGGGAGGAAAGTAATGATTGTCAACACTGCATCAGAATGTGGCTTAACACCGCAATATGCACAACTACAGGAGTTATACGAAAATACGGGCCGTGCAAATTTTGAAATCATTGGGTTTCCATGCAATGATTTTGGAGGGCAAGAGCCAAGTCCAGAACAACAAGTAGCCCAGTTTTGTGAAAAGAATTTTGGAGTAAAATTCCCCATGATGGCCAAGATTTCTGTGAAAGGGGCAAATACTCACCCCATCTATCAATGGTTACTTGAACAGTCAGTAAAGAGTGGACAGCATTCAGAGGTTAAATGGAATTTTCATAAGTTTTTGGTGAATGAGCAAGGTGAATTTGTAAAGAGTGTTGAGCCAACAACTTCTCCAATTGATGAAGAAATTGTAAATTGGATTCATGGAAAATAAAGTAGATATACTTGCAATTGGTGCTCATCCAGATGATGTGGAATTGTCATGCGGTGGTACATTGGCAAAACATGCACATGGCGGTAAAAAAGTAGCAGTAGTCGATTTGACAGAGGGAGAACTGGGTTCTCGCGGTTCAGTAACAACACGTTACACTGAAGCGGCTGAGGCATCCAAAATACTGGGTATAGTGGATCGTAAAAATTTGCAATTACCGGATGGATTTTTTCAAGAGGACCAAGAGAGTTTAATTCGATTGATTCGGCAGATTCGGTATTTTCAACCTACTATCATTTTAGCTAATGCTCCGAGTGATCGCCATCCTGACCACGGAAAAGGTGCTCAATTGATCGCGCGAGCAGCATTTTTGTCTGGTTTAAGAAAGATAGAAACGTCATACAATGATGTACTTCAAGAGCCGTGGAGACCATCATCGGTATATCATTACATTCAAGATTATTTTTTAGAACCCGATTTTGTGGTGGACGTAACGGATTTTGTGGAAAAGAAATTCGAAGCAATAAAGGCGTATAAAACGCAATTTTACGATCCCAACTCAAAAGAACCTCAAACGCCAATCTCAGGAGAGGAGTTTTTTGATTTCATGAAGGGAAGAATGATGCAATATGGCCGGCCGATTGGCGTTACATATGCCGAGGGGTTTGTAACAGACCGTTATATTGGCGTCGACAATTTATTTGATTTACGTTAATTTTGTCCGTGATTCGATAAACGCTACTTAAAAATCAACCTTGAGCAAACGAAACGTACTGTTTTTGGCGAGTTGGTTTCCAACACGCATTCATGAGACATCTGGGAATTTCAATGAGAAGTTTGCCGAAGCAATTGCGATGTTTCATCAAGTAGTCGTTTTGCACGTAATTGCAGATAGTGATGCAACAAAAAAAGTTGAGATTGTAACCACAGAGCAAGACGGATATAAAAAAGTAGTTGTCTATTTTCGCAAAAGGAAAAAAGAGAGCATTTTTAACAAGATACAAAAGGCCTATCGCTATTTTAAATATTATCGACAAGGGTATCAAATTATTCGAGAAAAGTGGGGTCGACCTGACATTGTCCATAACAATGTGTTGTTTCCTTCTGGACTTTTCGCCCTTTACCTCAAAAAGTTACATAAAATACCTTATATCAGTACAGAGCATTGGACTGGATATTTGAGCTATAGAAATTTAGCTATTGGAAGGCTTCGTTTAAAGTTAACACGAACCATAGCGAGGCATGCACATTGGGTGTGTCCCGTGACGGAGCATTTACAACATGGAATGGAGCAGTTTGGGATTCAAGGTAATTATTCGATCGTACCAAATGTGGTAGATGATACCGTTTTCTACCCATCTACTGATTCATTTAACAATCCCATCCACTTTTTGCATGTTTCGAATTGTAAAGATTCCCACAAGAATATTTCAGGGATGATACGTGCATTTGATAATTTTGCTGATATCGAGAAGCGCGCCGAATTAACAATAATTACAGAGGAAAGTGTAGACGATGTTTACGCAATAATGGCCGGAGTGTCGTTTCGAAATCAAGCACAATTAAAAGTTTTGGGAAGACAAGCCATTGAAATGGTCGCCGAATTTATGCGTAAGGCTTCTTGTTTGTTGTTATTTAGCAATTTCGAAACATTTTCTGTTGTGGTTGCGGAGGCATGGTCTTGTGGTATTCCCGCAATATATTCACGGTGTGGAGGATTGACAGAGATAAACAATCCTGCTATTGGAATACAGGTCACTAAAGGTAACGAGCAGGAGTTGTTTGATGCGTTACGAACTGTTTCAAGCGGCGAAACCCATTTTGATCGTTCGGCAATATTGAATCAAGCGAGAGAATATGGTATGGTCGCTGTTCAGGAAAAGTTTTCGGCGCTTTATGACCAAGTACTCAAGGATTAAATTTCATACACAGATTGAATACATCGTTGTACAGATATTATTGTAGTTTCGTAAAAAGTGAATAGCTAATGTTGGTCAAAATATTCGGTACTGTTTTCAGTAAGACGTTTGCTTCTGTAGTGAATTTCCTTATTGTGATTATTACTGCGAAGTATCTCGGTGCTGCAGCGCGCGGAGAAATTGCCTTAGTTGTTCTTTCTGTGAGTATCGTGGCACTTTTTCAATCTATTATTGGTGGTTCTGCATTGACTTTTTTTGCTTCCAATCACGCCTTAAAACGATTATTAACGATAGCAATAGGTTGGTCGATGGTTGTTGGGACTGCGGTTAGTGTGATTCTGGCTCAGACTGGACTTATCCCTTCGGATGTATCGCTAGAGGTACTTTTGATTTCTTTGCCGCAGGGATTAGTGCTTATTTTTCAAAGTATATTAATTGGCCGAAAGCAGATTTTAGAATATAATGCGTTGGAGTTTATGCGTTCAGCTACATTAGCCAGTTTGTTGTTATTGGTGGTGATGGGATTCGAGCAACATGATCTCTCATGGGTGTACACTGGATATGTTACGGCAAACATTACTACTGCGATAGCGGGCGTCTATTTTATGACAAGACTTCCTAAAGTTGTGTCAGAAGTCACCTTATTACCTTTGTCGAAAAAGTTGTTCAGGTTTGGTTTCCAAGTTCAGTTGAACAATATATCCCAGATGTTCAATTATCGTTTTGTGTATTTTGTCATTGAAAAATCGAAAGGTTTGGAGGTGTTAGGGGTTTTCTCTGTGGCCATCTCCATTGCAGAAACCATATGGATCATCTCCAAAAGTATTTCAACTTATCAAACTTCATTATTGGTGAATACCACCGATCGATTTAAACAAGCTACGAGCTCGGTTTCCTTTGCTAAAATGAGCGTTTTCTTTACCGCTATCGCGCTCATTGTTTTATTGATAATTCCGGAAGTTTTTTTTGCACGGCTTTTTGGGGGACAATTCAGTGTGATCAAAATGGTTAACGTGTATTTTGCGCCAGCTATTTTATTTCTTGCTTTTTTCGGAATAATCAACCACTATTTTTACAGTACGAATCGGAATGATATAAATATTTATGCGTCTCTCTTGGGGAATTTATTAACGCTGATATCAGCACTTCTTTTAATTCCTTCATTTGGTCTTTTAGGAGCGGCAGGTACCTACAGTATTGCGTACTTCGGAATGCTGATTTTTATGTCGTTTGCTTTTCGAAGTGTTTCAGGATTAACCTGGACTGCTTTTTACCCAAAAAAGGATGATTTTAATCGATTTCTTAAACTCTTAAATAAGCACAAATACACTCCTTGATATCCTTAGTTTATCAAGGGTTTCAAAGGAATATTCTTGTTTAGTTGCTTTCTTATCAAGAAAGTATTATTTTTACTTTAAATTTAAAACAAATCTTATGAAAAAAATTGTACTCTTATTTTGTGCGGTTGGAATAACTGTTTCAATTTCTGCTCAATTTTCTGTTACTGGTGTGAGTCCAGCAAATATCGCGGGTCAATATGATTACGGCGTTCAGGCAGGCTGTGGAGCCTATCCAGGTGTAACAGATGATGGTACTTGGAATACCTTATCATCAATAGATTTTAATATTCCTGGTACTTTTATTCAAGATACTTTGATGCTTGTAGATGATGCTTCTGTTGGTATCAATCCTCAAGGCTATCCAATTGCTCAAGAAGGCTGTAATGCATTAGTGAATGATTTGACTGGAAAAATAGCTGTTGCTTATCGTAACACATGTTTCTTTTCTTCTAAAGTTTTTTACGCCCAAGAAGCAGGTGCTGTAGCAATTATTGTTATAAACCGTGAGGCGGGAGTTATTGACATGGCAGCGAATACTGATCCAGTGAATGGGCCTCTGGGTACTGATTGTACTATTCCAGCAATTTTTCTTGATCAAACTGATGGAGAAGCTTTGGTTCAGGCAATGGCCAATGGACCTGTTGTTATGTTTATGGGTAATAAATTAGGAGCCAATGCAAATGATGCAGGTGCCTTTTCGGAACAGATGCTGATTCCGGATTATGGTACTTCGCACAGTGCCTTATTCAACGGTTTCACTCCTGGTATACAAGCGTATAATTACGGAGCAAATACAAACGATATTTCTATTCAGTGTACTATAGACGGCCCTTCTGGAAATGTTTATGATGAAACTGTTACACGAACAGGAATGGTTACGGGTGATACGATGGCTGCTTTTTCTGGAAACCCAGAACAATTCACTCCTTGGGATTTAGGAATAGGTAATTATGAAAACGGTGATTATACGTTAACCTACACGATTTCATGCGTAGGTTTTACCGATGATGATGATAGCGATAATGTGCTAACATCCGTATTTAATATCCAAGATAACGTAGTGTCTTTAGCCAGATTGGATGTAAATGGAAATCCAATTGCAAACTCTTTTCCGAGTAACACAACTAATTCTTATACGAGTTGTATGATGTTCCGTGATGCAAATGCATCTCAACTTGCATTGAAAGAGATAACATTTGTACCGACAATTGATACTTCAGTTGTAGGTGTTACTTGGGATTTAATGGTTGCGGGTATTGATGTTTATGAATACATAGGTTTGGATTTTAATGATCCAGGTTACACAGGACTTTTGGGTCCTGGCCAAGATTTGGTTTCGGTTTCTTTTACGGAATGGTATCCTTCCTCTGAATCAGACTTAGGCGCTCCTCAAACAGTGGATATTACACCTATAGTTCTATCAGATAACCAAGCTTATTTTGTTTGTTTGAATAATCAAAATACTCCAGAAGTGGCATATGGTTATTATGGCGATTTGAATTATGATGGTAACCAAGGTATATATGGATATCCTCCTTCTCCTGTTGAAGTTGAGGGTACCTGGTATGGAGGTGGTTGGAACGGTGTTTCTGCAGCTTCGATTTCTCTCGGCATGATGGATGCTGCCTCAGTGGGAGTAGACAATATTGCAGGTTTGACTGGTAAGATTTATCCAAATCCAGGTGTTGATCAAGTAACAATTTTACTTAATAATAGTGGTAACGCCAACCTTCAAGTTGCTGATGTTTCTGGTAAAATTTTGATTTCAAAATCTTTAACATTTGTTAATGGAAGAGCCGAAATGAATATCGAAAAGATGGTTCAAGGACTTTATATATGTACTGTTACCTTGGAGGATGGAACAAGTACTCAGTTTAATTTTGTGAAAAACTAAACTTTTAAATAAATAAAAAAAAGGGGGCGAATGCCCCCTTTTTTTTATTTATTTAAATATAGAATAAGGTTATCTAATAAGAGTTTAGACTTTAAGATTAATCACGAACTATTAATATGAATATACTCTATTCAATCCAAACTGTAAAAAAATCGAACCTTCTTGACAAGTTATTCTATCGAAAATAGGTTCGCCTGATTTGTCCAACATTGGATAGTGTGGATTAGTTTTTCTCATTGACACAGGGATAAATTTTTTATCATGCATTATTTTATTCTGAAGTATATGTCGAATATATTCATGGTCATATCCAAGGTCAACCCCAATAACATTTCCATGCGCCGTGAGAACATCTGCACTTAGGTGTAATATTCCATGACTTGTTTTTCCATAGATAGTATTGACAAGATTTTTGTATTCTTGTGGGTAGGAATTATCCTTTATACGACGAACCCCTTCTGTTTCACCAGTCCAAAGATTTGTATGTAAAGAGAGGTTTAACCACTCTTCGTGGTAGCTGAAATGTGCATGGGAGGTCCTAAAGCGGTCTTTCCCCTGGCCAGCATAAAAGTCATTTTCAATAACGATGCTCCACTGCTCTAAGTGCACCGCCATGCCTCCTGATTGTTGAGAGCTTTTGGCATTGTCAATGTACCATAAATAATTGTATCCAATTCCGTATTGGTAGTTCGTTTGATGATTTAACCCATCCAATATGAAGGTAGGAATGGATGTTCTTTTTCCTCCCATAAAAACAATTCCAGTATTGATCCGAGAAGAGTAGAACTGTGTTCTGCCTCCCAAATCTTTTCCGGTTAAATGAAAAAGTCCTCCTGAATTGAATTGAACAAAATCAGCGACAAAATAACCTTGAACTTTAATTCCAAGTTGATTGATATGCGTACCAAATTGAGTACTTATTCCTACTTGAATCCCCCAGTTACTTCCTGTTTGGACTTGAGCGAGGTACATAAATGGCATCAATATTCCAAAGCTTAAAAAGGTCTTGTTAATGAAGGAGTTAATCGACTTCATAAGCGCCTATGTCAGGAGATGTAGCGTTCCGTGGAGTTTCTTCAATATCGAAAAAATTACTGAAAAGAGCGCCTCCGTTATTGTTCAAGGGTGAGTTTACAGGGAATTTAAAATCTAGTTCTTCGACATTGTTGAATAACGGATTCAAATTCCAAATGGTATTGGAGAATCCAGGATTCCCAATAATTGGTGTTTCTAGTCGAATTAAGTTATATTGATAATCATAATTGATGGTAACCGCTCCTCCTTGAGTGATGGTGTCATAAGCCAGTTGATTTTCACCATTTCCAAAAACTACTGAATTCGTTATAGTTCCTTCATTTATTCCGCCAATATATGTTATCCCATCGTTTCGAGTAAAATAGTTTTTAATAGCAACAGCAGGTTGATTTCCATCTGTACCATAACCTAGGAAATGACAGTGGTTGAAGTTATAGTCTCCCCCTTCGAGCAGAAATAATCCGTAGAAATTGTTGTTGTGAACAAGTAAGTTATCTCCTTTAATTTTCCCTCCGGAATAATTAAATATCCCATAACTTGAGTGGTTATATATTTCAGAGTTTCGAATTTCAACAGTATAACCAGTATTTGATGGGTCTTCCGAAAAAACGTGAATTCCTGCTGTCCCATTTTTAATGATAGCATGTTCAATTAATGAGGGACGCGCTTCTTGAAAATAAACTCCATAGTACTGACCTTTTACATCATCGTAAAAGGATTCTAAACGGTCACCTTGGATGGTTACTTTATTGTTTAGTTCCCCGGCAATATGCAAGCTCCCTTTGTAAACATAGAGCAACGAATTTTTATGTAAGTAAATATTCGTTCCCGCTGGAATCGTTAGTGATTGCGCGGAGTCAATCCCCGCAAATCCATAAATGACATGTGGCTTATCATTTGGCCAAACTCCGTCATTAACATCATTGAAATGAAAATACGCATCTTGACCCCAAGCGGCAAGTAGAACACGTTGTTCAACACCGTTTGTTGTAAATATAATTGAGTCTTCGATAACGAAAGGATCATTTAAATTATTTTCTCCCAAAGTGACTTCCACGAACCCATAAATGCTATCGTTAGCCGGAATGCGGACATCTTCAAACAAAATACCACTTTCTCCGTCTAAATTGAATCGATAAGCGGAGGCATTTGCTCCTGCTAACTGTATTTTGTCCACAATAACCGGGCGATTGGACCGGTTGTATATTTTGAAGTTTTTAGTGGTTGAACCAACCGTAGTGAACAGGGTATCGAAAAGCAAAGTGTCTGTTGAAAAATGAAGAGATTCATTAGATAAAAGAAGGTCTTTCTTGCACCCTGAAGAGGTGATGAGTAAAAGAACAATTCCGAAAAATGTTCCGATAAACAGATATGGCTTTAACCTATTCACTTGAATATAACGAGGAGCTCAATGTATTATTTTACAAGTATACGACTTCCCCGTCGAAGGAGCTCTAAGTTTACGGAATTTTGTTGTCATCTCACAAAAGAACGTTATCTTAGAGCCTCAAAATTGAAATCAAACACTATGCAGCAAATAAAGAATTATGTCTGTGGAAGTTGGGTAGCAGGAGAAGGTGTTGAAACACCGCTATACAATGCTATAACGGGCGAACAATTCGCTGAAACATCTTCAAAAGGACTAGACTACGAGCGTATCTTAGCCTATGGTCGAGAAAAAGGTGGTGAAGCTTTACGCAAAATGACCTTCCAAGAAAGAGGGAGAATGTTGAAAGCATTAGCACTTCATTTGTTGACAAATAAGAATACATATTATCAATTAAGTGCTGCAACTGGAGCTACCAAAGTAGATTCATGGATTGATATAGAAGGAGGAATTGGTAACTTATTTGCCAATGCATCGTTGCGTAGACAGTTTCCTGACTTACCCTATTATGTGGATGGAGACGCTGCCCCACTATCAAAAAACGGAACGTTTATCGGTCATCATATTATGGTGCCAAAGCGGGGTGTTGCAGTACATATCAACGCCTTTAACTTTCCGATTTGGGGGATGTTAGAAAAAATTGCGGTTAACTTAATGGCTGGGGTTCCCGCAGTGGTTAAACCCTCGGAATTCACCTGTTACCTAACAGAGTTGATGGTGAAAGATATTATAGATTCTAAGATTTTACCAGAAGGAGCTCTTCAGTTGGTGAATGGATTGGGTCGAGGAATTATTGATCATGTAACGAATCAAGATGTGGTGACCTTTACGGGTTCTGCCGCTACTGGGAAAATATTAAAAGGGTTACCTGTTATATTGGAGGAGTCAGTCCCTTTTAACTTAGAGGCAGATTCGTTAAATGCATGTGTTCTGGGACCTGATGCAACTCCAGGTACAGCTGAGTTTGATTTGTTTATCAAAGAGGTTTCACGCGAAATCACGGTGAAAACAGGTCAGAAGTGTACGGCTGTGCGTAGGATTCTAGTCCCTGAGAACCTTGTGGATGAGGTACAACAAGCTGTTTCCAAACGATTATCACAAACAAAAATTGGAGATCCTGCACAAGAAGGAGTGCGAATGGGAGCATTAGCAACTCGTTTACAAGTTGAACGGGTGCGCGCGAATGTTGAAGAATTGGCGAAGTCTCAAGAAATGGTCTACGGTAGTTTGGATGCGTTTGAAGTTGTGGGTGCGGATAAAAATAAGGGAGCGTTCTTTTCTCCTATTTTGTTTTTGAATAATGACCCACATAACAAAACAGATGTGCATAATGTAGAAGCTTTTGGACCGGTTTCTACCATTATGCCGTACAAAGATTTAGACGATGCTGTTAAATTAACTGAACTCGGAAAAGGATCGTTGGTAACATCAATTGTTACGGCAGACGACAAAATTGCGCGTGAATTTGTATTGAACGCAGCACATATGAACGGTCGTATTCTTGTGTTGAATGAAGCGTGCTCGAGAGAAAGTACGGGACACGGTTCGCCTATGCCAATGTTAACACATGGTGGTCCAGGACGAGCAGGGGGAGGAGAAGAAATGGGTGGAAAACGAGGTGTGTTGCATTACATGCAACGCACTGCGATTCAAGGTCACCCTACAACAATTACTGAGATTACCCAGCAGTTTCAAGTAGGTGCTGCACAGCCAGAAGCTGACCCTCATGTGTTCAGAAAGCATTTTGAAGAATTGGTGATTGGTGAGACAGTATTTACACATAAGCATACGGTAACTGTTTCAGATATCGTGAATTTTGCGAATGTTTCAGGGGATAATTTCTATGCGCATATGGATGAGACTTCTTTAGATGGTACTATTTTCGAGCATCGTGTTGCGCACGGATACTTTTTACTTTCCAAAGCCGCAGGACTATTTGTTGACCCTAAGAAGGGCCCCGTTTTATTGAACTACGGCGTAGATAGTTGCCGCTTTACAAAACCAGTATATCCGGGAGCGACAATTGGTGTTCGATTTACAGTAAAAGAAAAAGTAGATCAAGAGAAACGGTCTGAAGACGATATCGCAAAAGGAATCGTTAAGTTCTTAGTAGATATCTATGACGAGACTGGAGAAACAGTTGGTTTAGCAACCATTTTAACAATGGTTAAAAAGCTTGATCAATCCAAGTAATGATAATATTTTGTTAACTAAAGAGCACTCCGCGAGTTCGAAGTGCTCTTTTGTGTTCACTACCCCCTGATTTTTTTATATTTTTACCCCCAAATATGTTATTAATGTGGTTTAAGCTTTCTCAAATAATCCTGCGTAATCGAGTACTGATCTTATCAGTAATTGGTGTAATCACCATCTTCTTCGGGTATTTTGCGGCAACCAACTTGAAATTGGATAATAAATATGGGAATATGCTTCCAAAGAAATCTCCTGCTCAAGAGAATTATCAAAAGTTCAAAGAGATGTTTGGTGAAGACGGAGGGATGTTGGTGATCGCTATTCAGACAGATAATTTGTACACTGAAAGCAATTTCTTGAAGTGGAAAGAATTGGGTGAAGGCATTTCTGCTTTTGATGGGGTGAGTTCGGTGATTTCAGAAGCAGATTTATATGCGATTACTAATAATACAGAGGAGAGCAAATTTGAAGCAGTTCGAATATTTCAAGATCAAACCTTTCAGGAGAAGTCGATTCAAGAGTTAAGGAAAGAAATTCGTAAAAACCCGTTGTATAACAATTTATTGTATAACGATTCAACATCTGTTTCCTTGATGATGATTAACGTGGAAGAGTCCTTTCTAAGTAATCAGAAGAAATCAAAAGTCGTACTTGAAATTGAGGAGTTTGCGCTCGACTATGAAAAGTATTTTGGAAAACTTCACTTTGCTGGATTGCCGCACATACGTGTTGTTATTGGAAAAAGAATCATCGGGGAGATGTACATTTTTATTGGCTTGGCAATTGCCGTAACTTCTTTGTTGATTTTCATCTTTTTCCGTTCGTTTAAAGTAGTGTTATTTTGTAATATCGTAGTTTTTGTAGCTGTTATTTGGTCGCTCGGGTTGATTGGATTATTCGGCTTTAAACTCTCCATTTTGATGGCGTTGATTCCGCCGTTGATGATTGTAATTGGTATCCCCAACTGTATTTTTCTGTTGACCAAGTTTCACCGTGAGGTCAAAGATCATGGAAATAAGACAAAGGCGTTATCACGCGTCATTCAAAAAGTAGGAAACGCAACATTTCTCACTAATTTGACCACCGCCTTGGGTTTTTCGACCTTTATTTTTACGAATTCGGAGAAGTTAATCGAATTTGGAACGATTGCCTCAATCAACATTTTAATGGTGTTTGTTCTTTCCATTACAATAATTCCTATCGTTTTTTCGATTTCGAAATCACCTAAGCCAAAGCACTTAAAACATTTAGAAAAGACGTATACGAATGCCGTCATCGATAAGTTTGTGCACCTTGCCTCCAATAAACGCCCTTTAGTATACGCAGTGGCCATTGGGGTTATTATGCTTTCGCTGATTGGACTTTCTCGTATTGAAGCCACTGGAAACCTCACAAGTGATTTACCCGATTCGGACCCCATCCTCAAGGACATTCAATTTATTGAGCGGAATTTTGGAGGAGCAGTGCCCTTTGAGCTGATGATTGATTATAAGGTCGATGGAAGGAAGCTAAGTTCTGATTTATTGTCAAAGGTAGAAGGCGTTCAAAAGCTACTTGCTGAGGACACGTTGTTTAGTAAATCCCTTTCAGTGGTCGACTTAATGAAGACCATCAATATGGCATATTATGGGAATGCCCCTGAGCGGTATGAATTGATTGGTCGAAAAGACATGCGTCGTTTGGGTAGCTATGTGAATTCTTTTCAAGATGATGTCCGTCGTATTAATCAGCTTCATGGGCACTTAGATGCTGTTAAGCAAGGCCAGAAGGAATACGCCGATACCATCCTCTTGAATTATCCATTAATTTGGAACACTTTTAGCAATAATGATTCAATAAAATCTCCGGACGAGTTGGATGCGATTAAGGGGCAAGCGAATTTTATGGAGCGTCTTGAAAAGGTGGTTCAGAACGATTTCCCAGAGCCTACTACGAATGTATCAATGAAGGAATTGGTGGACACCGCAAATACTACACTGCGCGTTCGAATGCAAATTCTGGATATTGGTTCTTATGAAATCGCTGCTTTAGCGGATTCATTGAAAGTAGAAGTGGATTCCATTTTAAACCCTGAACGCCCGCGTGCTGAAGTATTTTTTGCACAATTTAACTCAGGTAAAAAGGAATACCTGGATTCATTGTTTGCACTTTCGAACGCTTATCGAATCAACTTAGCCACTGAAATCGCAAGAGGGAACGACTCTTTGGTTTACGAGATGGACATGGATCCTGAGTTGATTTATAGTTATTTAGAGAAGGAAGATTTTTCTGAACGGTTACGGGCAGCCATAGATTTAGAGTACATCGATTTTTTATTTACAGGTACATCTGTTGTTGCTGCTGAAGGAACGCAGTACTTAGTGAAAAACTTATTGATTAGTCTGGCCATTGCTATCGTAATCATCGCAATTTTAATGTCACTGCTTTTTGGTTCGTGGCGCATGGTCATTATTTCGTTGATTCCTAATTTTATTCCGCTCATCGTAACTGCTGGGATAATGGGCTTCTTTCATATACCAATCAAGCCTTCAACAATTTTGGTATTTAGTATCGCTTTTGGTATTTCGGTGGATGACACCATCCATTTCTTAGCCAAATATCGTCAGGAGCTTAAAGGTGCCCGCTGGGATTTGCGCGGTTGTGTAATTAATGCTTTGCGAGAAACAGGGTTAAGTATGTTTTATACATCCATTGTTCTCTTTTTCGGATTCTCTATGTTTGCGCTTTCACAATTTGGAGGAACACAAGCATTGGGATTATTGGTGTCTTTAACACTTCTTGTGGCAATGGTTACGAATTTAGCCGTGCTTCCTTCCTTATTGCTAACGCTTGAAAACAGGATAGCTAATAAAGCATTTGAAGAACCACTCATTGTTATGTACGATGAGGAAACCGACATTGAATTGGACGATTTGGAGGTGGACGTAACGACAAAAAGAGATCCGGAATAATTATGAAGTCGTTACCTTATATTATTATCACACGCCTATGAAAGGAATTATTTTGGCTGGAGGCTCAGGAACACGTTTACATCCCTTAACGCTTGCCGTGAGTAAACAACTCATGCCGATTTACGATAAGCCAATGATTTATTATCCACTTGCGATTTTGATGAGTGCAGGGATTCGTGAAATATTGATTATTTCAACACCACATGACATACCTAGTTTTCAAAAGCTATTGGGGGATGGACAACAGTTGGGATGTTCGTTCAGTTATGCCATTCAAGAGGAACCGAATGGATTAGCCCAGGCTTTTGTTATTGGGGAACAATTTATTGGGAATGAAAAAGTTGCATTAATTTTAGGGGATAATATTTTCTATGGTGTAGGAATGGATGACTTGCTCAAAGAGAATAATGATCCCAATGGAGGAGTGGTGTATGCATACCACGTATCAGATCCTAAACGCTACGGCGTGGTTGAATTTGATCATGCTATGAACGCCATTTCAATTGAAGAAAAGCCAAAACATCCAAAGTCTAATTATGCTGTTCCTGGTCTATATTTCTACGATAACGAAGTGATTGAAATTGCGAAGGCATTAGCACCATCTCCACGTGGAGAATACGAGATAACGGATGTTAATGCCGAGTATTTGCGACGAAATAAACTAAAGGTGGCCGTGTTGGATAGAGGTACAGCCTGGTTAGATACAGGTACTTTTCCTTCTCTGATGCAAGCAGGTCAATTTGTTCAAGTGATCGAAGAGCGACAAGGGTTAAAAATAGGTTGTATTGAAGAAGTAGCTTATCGCAACGGCTACATCAGCAAAGAACAACTGAAACAATTGGCGGAGCCGCTTGTTAAAAGTGGATATGGCACCTATTTACTCGGTTTAATAAAATAATATGCAAGCAAGTATCACCCTCCAAGCACTCATTGAAGAGAAGATTGAAGCAGTTCGTTTTCCAGCGAATCCAGCCAATCTCTATGCGCCGTTAAATTACTTCATGACACTTGGTGGTAAGCGCACGCGACCATTGTTGACATTGTTAGGGTGTGTTTTATTCGGTAAACCAGGCGAGTCGGCGGTGAATGCTGCTATTGCAGTTGAATTGTTTCATAATTTTACGTTGATTCATGACGACATCATGGACAAGGCACCTCTTCGAAGAGGTATGTCTACCGTTCACACCAAATGGAACGAAAATATTGCAATTCTTTCCGGAGATGTATTATTCGTAAAGGCCTTCGAATTTTTGTCGAATAATGATGTTCGCTTTTTGCCTCAACTCATCGCTGTTTTCACACGAACAGCTGCTGAAGTTTGCGAAGGTCAGCAAATGGATATGGATTTTGAATCCCGTCAAGATGTAACAATTGAGGAATATATCGAAATGATTCGATTGAAAACTTCTGTTCTCCTTGGGGCGGCTCTTGAAATGGGTGCAATAATTGCAGAAGCGTCAGAGGAAGATAAACGATTGCTTTACGAGTTTGGAATGAACGTAGGTATTGCATTTCAGCTTAAAGATGATATCTTAGATTTGTATGCCGATCCTGATAAATTTGGCAAACAAGTCGGAGGGGATATTTTAAGTAACAAGAAAACATTTCTTTTACTCACAGCGGAGCAAAATGCAAATTCTTCCCAGCGGAGTGAGCTGAAGAAAATAATGGATGAATTTGCTGGTGAGGAAAAGATTGAGGCAGCGAAAAACTTATTCGATGAGCTCGGAATTCAAGAGTTAGCCATGGATAGAATGAAAGATTATTATGCTGCTGCTAAAACTGCTATGGATAAAATTAGTGTTCCTGAATCGGCGAAACAAGAACTTCTTGGTATTGCTGATTACCTCATGAATCGAGAAGTTTGATGAGCTACCAACTGAGGTATATCGATCGTCAGGAAGACTTATTTGCACTTGTAGATCAACTAAAGGGAGCCTCACGTATTGCCATCGATTTAGAATTTGATAAAAATCATTTTACGTATGGCTTCAATATTTGTCTACTTCAATTGTTTGATGGTCAGGATTGTTACTTAATTGACCCATTATCAATCAAAGATTTTTCTAAGTTGTTCGCTATTTTTGAGGATTCATCAGTCGAATTAGTCACCTTCGCATTTGGAGAGGATTATCGTTTGCTCCATCATTTAGGGTGTACCCCCAATAATATCATGGACCTGAGTGTTGTAAGGAGTTTACTCAATAAGCCGCAGTCTTCATTAACCAACGTGTTAATTGATGAGCTTGGAATTACATCCTCTAAAGACTTTCAACGCAGTAACTGGTGCGCACGTCCACTTTCTGAAGATCAAAAACTCTATGCCGCAGAAGATGTAACGTTTTTATTTTTACTAGCAGATAAATTAGTGAAGGAATTAACGAACTTAAACAGATTGTCATGGCTTTCTGATGAGAAAAAGTTTTTGGAAGAAAGTTCAGGTGAGGTAACTCCTGTAATTGAAGAAACCTATCACAAAGAACGAAAAGAGATGACTTGGGCTCAATGGGAAAGGTTTAAAGCTTTAGTAGATTATAGAGAACAATTCGCTAAGAAATTGAATAAACCAACCTATAAAGTCATGGATCGCATGTTATTAACTAAGTATTCCCTTCAGAATAACTTTTCTGGTTGGTCAGATGAAAAAAGAATTCACCCAGCCTTGCGTACAGAAAAAATTGTTCAACAACTGAAACAAATATTTTCAAAAACGAATGAGATGATTGCTCAAAGTGGTATACCTTCAGGTCAAGCTGCTAGGCCACCATTATCTCATGCAGAACGGATTTCAAGGTCGCGTCAAAAGCAACTCATTCATGATCAGAGCGAGCAAATATTAATTCCTTTGAAGAACCGAATTACACATAAATATGGTGAATATATCTCCACATTTGTGTTGTCCAAGCGCATGATGGAGAAAGTAATTATTGGAGAGTTAAAACTACCAAACTATCGTCTTGAGTTGTTAAAAGAGGCAGCCATTGAAGTAGGTATTCCTGACGATCGCATTTCATTTTTGTTGGATTAGAAGGGGGGGGGGGATTTTACTTGGTAAAAACACAACCTTTTGGAATTTACTTTCGTATATTAGACACGAAATTCTTTTGTTATGAAATATTTTAATCTAGTTGTTGCAATTTCATTATTACTTGTTTTTAACTCGTGTATTGAGCATGAAGTCATCCCACCTCCAAAGCCAGTGGTTGAATTGGAATGTTCTTTCTCAGCAACAGTTGATGGCACTCCTTATAGTCTTGTTATGGACGTAAATGGCATGTATTGCGAATCAACTAAGTCAAAAGAGATTAATCCTTCTCCTCAACCTTCTACAGCAACCTACAATGCCACAATGAAGAGTGATGTTCAGTTGGACTTTGTTCAAATTTCACTCGGTAAATTAAATTTTAACGCAGATGTGGATGCGGATCCTTCTTTAGAGCAGTTTACAACATTCTTTAATGCCAATGCCAATCCTGATTATTCTCTTGGGGCAAACACAGGAGTGGAAGTAGTTTTTAGAGATGCTGCAGGAAATGTTTGGTATAGCGATCCCTCTTCAACAGATCCGCTAACTTTCTCATTTACTTCATTAGTTCAGGAGTCGGATGAGTCAGGAGATTACATGAAGTTTCAAGCTGCATTCACTTGTACGATGGTAGACGACTTGGTAACCCCAACTACCTCATTGACGGTAGAAAATGCAGTCTTCATAGCACATTTCAAACGCTAATGCAATCTAGTCATCTCAATAAGAGATATTAAGATGCTATAATCAAAGTATTAAGTTGGTCAAAATCTATTGTTTTGACCAACTTTTTTTTTAACTTCCCCGAAAATGTATTGACTTACATGGCTGATAGACTCAAAATTGCGATTCTCGGAGATTTCAACTTCACGTACAATGCACATCATGCAACGAATTTAGCTATTGAGCATTCGAAGAACCTATTAGACATTGAAGTGAATACATATTGGTTGAGGATTCACGAGGCAGCCAGTTTAAAGCCACATCAATTTGCGAATTATGATGGCTTATTTGTAGCACCCGGTCCTTTCGAAAACATGTTTTTTGTTTCTGGTGTGTTAGATGCAGCAATTCAATCGAGAGTTCCGTTGTTGATTACGGGAGATGCCTACAAAGTCTTTATCGAAATCTTGATTGCCCATAACAATCTGAATTCGAATAACGAGAAATTGATTTCAGATAATCTATCTCCTTATGACAGTTTTGAGCGAATTGATGTATTTCCCGTTTCCAAAGAATTGGAAAAAATGTATAACGGAATTGCACGTGTGGAACTTTCGTCTTCGCGCTTTTCATTGTATCCACAATTGTTAGACTACTTGAAACGGGAGGTGTTGGATATTGAAGGAGTGAATCAATTTGATGATCCCGATATTGTAAGCCTTCGTAAGCATGTCTTTTGTGTGGCAAGCATGAGCCTTCCGCAAATATGTAGTACCAGAGAAATGCCACATCCCCTCATTAGTTCTTTTCTGAATTTCGCATCACAAATGGATATGCTTAAAGAGGAAAAAGCTGGTTAGTCTATTTTAGAATAAATCGGGGTTTGTTTCTTGTGATTTTTCGTAACCTTCATCTATAAGTAGTTTTTGTCCTTCGGCAGCGTTAACAGCCAATTGATCGCAACGTTCATTTTCAGGATGCCCAGCATGACCTTTGACCCAAACGAATGTTGGCTTGTATTTGGCATGAAGTGATATATAGCGCTTCCATAAATCAGGATTCTTCTTTCCTTTGAACCCCTTTTTGTCCCAATCAAAGACCCATCCTTTTTCAACTGCATCTACAACGTACTTCGAGTCGCTATAAATAGTTATGGGGTATTTTGTGGAATTCAAGGCCTCTAAAGCAACAATTACAGCTAAGAGTTCCATTCGATTGTTGGTAGTTAATCGAAAACCTTCAGCTAATTCTTTTTCTTTTCCTTGAAAACGTAGGATGGCTCCGTATCCTCCATTACCCGGGTTCCCTTTAGCAGCGCCGTCTGTGAAGATTTCGATTTTCATATGCGTAAAGATAAAAAAATACTTAGACGATATTTGCAGAATATTTTCACATGAATCTGGTGCGCTGGAGATTATGGAAGACATTGAATCTCAGATTGCAGAGCTTTTTCATGAGCGACTCGGTCAATTTAGACAAGAAGTGACTGATGTTGATGTGGAAGAGATAATTGTACTAATGAGAGAGCCCCGCGATTATGCACTGGAAGAGTTTGAGTAGGATGATTTGCTATTCATTGATAGGGATTCTGTGTATTTTTTTGCAGCTTCTGTTTCAATCATTCGAGATGGATCGCTTTCGGAGTTTGAAATTTCGATGCAAAAAATCAGTAATGGACCGACTGGAAAGAAAGCGGTGGAATATGCATAAGCTATAGGTTACAACTGCAATTTAGTCGGAAACGAGTTGTATCTACCCAGTTATTATTCCTTTCCTATTGCAGATAAGATACACGGTCAGCGCGTTGTTCTTGAAGTGCGAGTGCCTGAGGATAAGTATATTATTATGAAGAATTATGACGATGATTTTCATGGAGAGGTGCGCACAAAATCAATGCGGCGAGTTGAGGATGAAAGCAAGTGGCGCGTCTGGACGACCAAACAAGATGAAGTTGCTGATTCAGTTACTGAGAAGGACTAAGATGTTGCGAATTTCCTGGGGTTAAAGGTGTTTTTTGATTTTTTAACAGACACTTTGGAAACTTTTTGAACAAAAATAGTTTCCAAAGTGTTTTTTATTTATAATTTTGCCCGCAAATGGAAGAAAAGCAATTTGAAATAGTTGAAAAATCGGCTCAAGTGTTCTTGAAGTTCGGAGTTCGGGCTGTAACTATGGATGATTTGGCGCGAGAGCTGGGGATGTCTAAAAAGACAATTTATAAGTTTTTTTCGGATAAGGATGCCTTGATTCGCGCCATCATTGAGTTTAAAACTCAGGGTGATCGTGAAATATGTCAAATCGCATTTGAGCAGGCGGAGAATGCCATTGATGAAATGATTCGCATTAGTGAATTTATGTCTGAAATGCTACAAGATGTTCATTCTTCTGTGTTTTTTGACCTACAGAAGTACCATCGAGATGCATGGCAAATAATGGAAGACCATAAAAACACGTTTGTTCGGAATCAAATCAAACACAATATTGAGCGGGGAATTAAAGAAGGAGTTTATCGTGAAAATAGCGATTCAGATATTCTTTCCAAGGCATATGTGCTTACCATGGGGACTCTTTTTGATGGATATACTTTTCCTTCGAGTGAATATAAATTTACGACCGTTTTCAATCAAATCATTCGTTTCCAGATACGTGGTTTAGCGAGTGCAAAAGGGTTGGAATATTTAACTAAACGACTTCAACATGAAATTTAAATTTAAGACAACGTTCTTAGTATTGACGTTCGTCATCCCAGCAGTAAATGCCCAGAACTTTACATTGTTTGAGGCCCAAAATTATACTTTAGAGAATGCGGAGCAAATCAAAAATGCTGCTATTGATGTGGAGATTGCTCAAAAGAAAGTTGTAGAAACTAGAGCAATGGGCCTACCTCAGATAAACGCAGAAGGCAACTTTAATCACTTTGTTAACCTGCCGGTTCAAGTCGTCGATGGTGCCTTTATAGGGCAGCCTGGAACGCTGGTAAGCTTTCGCGCAGGAACGGATTATTCAATGAACGGTGGTGTTGCGGTGAATCAGCTAATTTTTGATGGTTCTTATTTAGTGGGATTACAGGTTTCTAAATTCTATAAGGAGTTTGTTGCTTCGAATGCCGATTTGACCAAAGAACAAGTGCTCACCAATGTTACAAAGGCCTATCAGCTTGCTTTGGTGAGCCGTGAGAATATGCGCTTCATGGATTCGTTAGTTACCTCTACTGAGGAACTACTTGAAAAACAACGTGAATTGCTCGCATTAGACTTGATCATTCAAGAAGATGTCGACCAAATTAATTACGCCTATATCACAGCAAAGACGAATCAAGTCAATGCGAAGTATCAATACGAAAATGCGCTATCATTTTTAAAAATGGCAATGGCTTACCCAATGGAGAATTCAATTGAATTGATGGATAATCTAGAAGGTCTTCTTTCAGAAGCTGTTGCTGTATCCTCCGCTGAAAACGGCGTGGAGGCGAACATTCAATTACATGTGTTAAACAAACGGTTGGAATTGTCACGGTATGAGTTGAAAAATGCAAAGTTTGCCAACCTTCCTTCATTAGGAGCCTTTTTTCAGCATAAATATGATGCATACAGAAATGAATTCGATTTCTTTGATAGTAGTGGTGATTGGTTTGAACAAACCTTTGTGGGAGTTCGCTTGAGTGTGCCTATTTTTTCAAGCGGCGCAAGATGGTCGCGCACTCAACAAGCGCAATTGGAAATTGAAAAGCGAGAGTTTGAAATCAACGAATATAAGCGTTCATTGCAGTTGCATGAAATTCAATACACGAACGACCTAAAATCTGCGATTGATAAACTTGCGTTGCAACAAGAAAATGTAAAGCTAGCATCTACTATTTATAACAACGCCTTATTGCGTTCTGAAATTGGAAAAGAAAATAGTTTTATGGTCACTCAGAAATACACGCAAGTAATTACTGCTCAGGCACAATATTTAGGGGCTATGGTAGATGTGTTTAATGCTCGATTAAACATGGATAAGTTGTACAATAATATAATTCAGAAGTAACACAAGTAGAAATGATAAAATCAGTTAGTTTAATCGCGTTGGCAGGGTTGTTTTTGATGGGGTGTGGTCCTCAATCGGAACTGGATAAATTAAAAGACAAGAAGTCAAAATTAAAAGCTGAATTGGCAGAAATTGATATTGCCATTCAAGCTTTGGATACGACTTCAGTACCAACTTTTCCATTAGTAGGACTTTCAGCTGTGACCAATCAATCATTTGAACATCAAATCAGTGTTCAGGGTTCGGTAGAGACGGATAAGAATGTAATGATTAACTCTGAAATGAGTGGTGTTATTCAAAAAATTCATGTGAAAGAAGGTCAATCCGTAAGATCAGGTCAATCATTGGCTACGATAGATGCAGAGATTTTGAATAGCAATATCAAAGAACTGGAGAATCAACTTGAGTTTGCGTCGTATTCACTGGAGAAGCAAGAGGAACTGAAAGCAAAGAATCTTGGTACGGAGTTCGAGTACAAACAAGTCTTGAATCAAGTAAATGCATTGAAGGCTCAGTTAGAGACTCTTACGAAACAACGCAATAAATCTGTAGTTACCGCTCCATTCGACGGTGTTGTGGATCAAATCTTCCCAAAAGAAGGAGAAATTACTGGGCCTCAACAACCCCTGTTACGTATTGTAAATAATAAAGAAGTGAGAATAACTGCTGATATATCTGAACGTCATTATCGCACTGTAGGAGTAGGGTCTGAGGTTAAAGTTTTTATCCCAACATTACTTGATACATTCAACTTACAAATTACGAATGTCGGGAATTACATCCATCCAACAAACAGAACTTTTCGTGTTCGGGCGAATATTTCGAACAATGAACGTATGCTGCCAAATATGTTGGCTCAGTTAATCATTACAGACCTAACTATCGATTCTGCTCAAGTGGTTCCATCTGAGGCTGTCATGAAATCACAGCTTAATGAGGACTATTTATTTGTTGCCGATAAACAAGGAGAAAATTACGTGTTGCGAAAAGTAATTGTTGAAGTTCTTAGTAAGCACGACGGTAGCGCTGCAGTAGTGCCCATCAACGGGGTGATTAAGGCTGGTGACCAAGTGGTAACTGAAGGTGGTCGCGGTGTATCTGAAAATGAAGTGGTAAGGACATTTTAATCCGAAGAAATAATGGATAATAAAGTAGAAAAGGGATTTGGGCTATCAACATGGTCAGTGAATAACCGTAAAACGGTGTTTCTTATCATGGCAATTATTTTCTTTGGGGGGATTATGGCCTATCAGTCTATGCCGAAAGAAAATTTCCCCGAATTGCAAATTCCTGAGATATATGTGGGAATAGCAAAGCCAGGGTCGGCTCCTTCTTATATGTCGGAGAAAATTGCACAGGCCATCGAAAAAGAGGCATCCAGTATAAAATTTGTAGATGAAATCAACTCAACCGCTCAACATGGTTATGTAACTATTCGAATTAAGTTTGATTTCAAAATTACGGCGAAAGATGCCTTAACAAAGGTGAAAGATGCAGTAGATCAAGCTCGAGCGAAATCGGATTTTCCAGAACTTCCTGTTGAACCAAATATCTTTGAATTAGACCCAAGTCAAATGCCAATTATGAACGTAAACTTAAGCGGGAATAATGCGGGATTGTTAAAGGATATTGCAGAAATTTTGGAAGATGAAATAGAGGACTTACCAGAGATCAATGAAGTTGATATACGTGGCGTTCAAAAGCAAGAAATGCGCATAGAAGTCGATCGATTGAAAGCTGAAGCGGTAAATGTTTCGATTTCCGATATCGAACAAGCGGTTCAATCTGAAAATACCACTATTTCGGGAGGAGAAATTCGCATGGATGGATTGCGCAAAACCATAATGATTGATGGTGAATTCAAAGATGCGGAAGAACTTAAGCGAATCATTGTAAAGCAGGACGACTACATGCCGGTATATCTTCAAGATATTGCAAAGGTTTATTTTGGTAATGCTGATACTACGTCATATGCTCGGGAGTTCGGATTACCAGTAGTAATGCTAGATATTAAAAAGCAAGGCGGTGAAAACTTATTAGTTGCTGCAGAGAAGATTCGTGAGATTGTAAAACAAGCGAAGAAAGACAACACAATTCCATCGAGTGTTGGGGTTTCTATCACTAATGATCAATCGAATCAAACGAGAGATATGGTGTCGAATTTAGAGAATTCAATCATATTCGGAATTCTATTGGTGACTGTGGTATTGCTGTTTTTCTTAGGGGCACGGAATGCCATCTTTGTTGGCGTAGCGATTCCTCTTTCTATGTTAATGTCTTTCATGATTTTAGATGCGATGGGAGTAACGCTGAACGTTATCGTTCTCTTCTCCCTTGTATTAGCACTAGGAATGTTGGTAGATAACGGAATTGTGGTGGTAGAAAATATCTACCGCCTCATGGACGAAGGAATGAATCCCTTTCAAGCTGCGAAACAAGGAGTAGGTGAAGTAGCTTGGCCGATAATTGCGTCTACGGCTACAACATTAGCTGCTTTTATTCCTTTGGCGATTTGGCCAGGAATTATGGGGGAATTTATGAAGTATTTACCCATTACATTAATGATTGTTTTGGGGTCATCTTTATTCGTTGCCTTAGTTATCAATCCTGTATTGACAGCTTTGTACATGACCACGACTCCTTCTGTCCCTCGCAAACGGAGGGGTTCTGTTACTTCTGTCGTATTTATTGCCATTGGTGCATTGATCGCCCCAACGATAAATGTTACTTTGGGGAACTTGATTATTCTTACGGGGATAGTTACATTATTGAATTTGTACGTGTTTTTTCCTGGCACAGAGAAATTCCAAAAATCTGTTTTACCAAATTGGGAGCGTTTTTACCGTCGTTTCTTAACCTATGCGCTAGCGGGTAAGAGACCTGTATTCTTTATTTTAGGAACATTTGGTTTATTAATTTTTTCGTTTGTGTTAATTGGAATTTTTCAACCAAAGGTGGAATTCTTTCCCGTGAATCAGCCCAAATATGCGAATATCTTTATTTCACATCCGATTGGAACGGATATTAAAGTCACGAATGCTTCTACTATTCTGTTAGAAGAAGAAGTAAATACAATTTTAGCTCCGTATTTGGCAGATACGGTTGGTAAAACCAAAGAGCAGCAAATCATTCAATCTATTATTTCTCAAGTGGGTGAGGGTACTTCTGATCCTGCGCAAGGAGTTACAATGGGAAGCACGCCGCATAAAGCCAAAATCACTATTAATTTCGCGGAATTTGAGCATCGTGATTCCATTAATGCAACAGGTTATCTATTGACGAAGCTGCAAAAAGAATTGAAGGGAAAGCTTCCTGCAGATGTTCAAATTTCAATTGAAAAAGATGCTGCTGGACCTCCAACGGGAGCACCAATAAATATCGAAATTAAAGGAAAAGGCGATTACAGAGATTTGATTCTCGAAGCGACAAAAATCAAATCATTTCTGGATCGTAAGCGGGTACTGGGGGTTGAAGAGCTGAAGTTAAATGTGGAAGCAACACGTCCTGAGATTCCAATTCTTGTAGATCGAGAACAAGCGCGTAAATTAAATACGTCAACCGCTCAGATTGGTATGGCAATTCGAAAAGCGTTACTTGGTCAAGATGTAACAAAATATACGAAAGACGAAGAGAATTATGATATCGTCGTGCGATTCGAAGAACGTGACCGCTTCGATTTGAATTCGTTATTGGATCAAAAATTAATTTTCCGAAATAATAAAGGACAGTTGTTAAATATTCCGATTCGAAGTGTTGTAAAAGATCCTCAAGAGAATATTTCATATACAGGTGTAGTCCGAAAAGACCAGGTTCCACTAGTGACAATCTCGTCTAATGTTATCGAGGGATTCAACGCGAATGAAGTGGTGGATGAATTACGCGGCGTAATGCTAGATTATCAGGACGAAATGGGATTGCCAAATGGGATTACCTATCAATTTACCGGGCAACAAGATGAACAAGCGAAAGAAATGGCGTTTTTGAGCAAGGCATTGCTGATTGCAGTATTCTTAATTTTGCTGATCATTGTAACACAATTCAATTCCTATTCTACACCTGCAATTATTTTGTTTGCTGTAGTTTTATCCTTGATTGGTGTATTCTTAGGGTTGGTGTTAAGTGGACAAACGTTCGTAATTATGATGACTATGATCGGTATTATTTCACTTGCTGGGGTTGTTGTGAATAATGCAATTGTATTGATCGATTATACCAATATGATTCGTCAGGATAAACGTTTAGAGCTTGGGCTGACAGAAGATGAACAGTTGCCATTTGAGGAGGTTGTTAAAGCAACCATTCAAGGAGGAGAAACTCGTTTGCGCCCGGTATTGTTAACAGCTATTACCACTGTTCTGGGACTGTTACCACTTGCCATCGGATTCAACATCAATTTCTTTACGTTGATATCAGAATATGATCCGAATATTTTTATTGGTGGGGACAACAACATGTTTTTCTCGCCGATGGCTTGGACGATCATTTATGGTCTGACATTCGCAACGTTCTTGACCTTGGTAATTATCCCAGCGATGTACTTATCGCTCTACCGATTGAAGTTGTGGATATACCGAAAAATGAATTGGAAGTTACGCTCGAATTTATAGGATAAGGAGTGCAGGGATGATGTTACTTTTTTGACATCATCTCTGTGAAACTTTTCCATAGCCCCTGTGCGGTATATTCCCAAGAAAAATGTTTAGATCGCTGAAGACCTTTTTTAGAAAGAGTTGCTAAGGTGGTTGGATTTTCTAACACCAATTTCAGTTGTTGGGTAATGTCCTCCACGGAATAGGGGTCACAATAGTGTACAGCGCCTTTTCCTATCTCAGGAAGCGATGTTTTGTTTCCAGCAAGAACAGGCGTTCCTGATTGCATAGCTTCTAACAATGGTATTCCAAAACCTTCGAAGTAACTCACAAATGCCATGAGTTCGGCAGAGGCTGTAATTTTGGCGAGTTCTTCCAATTCTAGATGTCCTGTAAAATGGGTGACAGCTGCGATGTTCTTGGGAATTTCAAAATGTTCCTTATCCCATAGTTTTTCTCCCACAATGACTAAGTGGTGCTCCAAGAAGCTAGTAGTTTTTAGGTGTTGGAAGGCATCAAGGAGCCGCTGAATATTTTTTCGCTTGTGAAGCGCACCCACAAAAAGAATATATGGCTTTCCATCAGAATAAATTTGTTGGGTTTTCTTTCTATCAGCTTCCGAAACCGGTTGGAAGCAATCCGCAGCTCCGTTATAGGTGACGTCAATTTTCTCTGGAGATATGCCGTAAGTAGCAATAATGTCTTGCTTGGAGAATTCCGACACTGTACAAATACGCTCCGCTTTTTTTGCAAATTGCGGAAAATACTTCTTTAAGTATTTTAATGCTCCAACTGGAATGTCCGAAGGGTTATGCTCAAAATTTAAATCGTGAATTACCGCCAATTGAGGAACTTGTGTTCTCAAGGATAAATAGCCATCAGGCGATATGAATCCGTCACAGGAATATTTTTTTAAGGCAGCTGTAATGGAATAATTAAACCAAATCTTAAATAGCAAAGGGTGGCGCGCTTGTGGCTGAAGCACAACAGGCGTGACATTTTTAGCAAAAACAAAGCGGGAATCGTAGGGTCGATCGAAAAAAAAGATGAACTGATGCTCAGGGTGCGTACGCACAATTCTAGACATTGTTTCATACGTGTACCACCCAAAACCTTCCATTTTGTTTTTCAACAAAAAGCGCGTGTTTACACCTATGATCATCTTGTTGTATTAGTCGGTCTGATGTTGCGAAATCGATTAAACTACATGGGCATACCCATCCCTCCACCTTTCATTTGCTTCATCATGTTCATCATGTTTTTCTTGTTACTCATCAACTTCATCATTTTACGCATATCGTCGAATTGCTTGATGAGTTTGTTTACTTCCTGAATGCTTGTTCCACTACCACCAGCAATACGTTTTTTTCGACTTCCATTGATGATAGCAGGATTTGAACGTTCTTCTGGACTCATAGAGTAAATGATAGCCTCAATGTGCTTGAACGCGTCATCTTCGATTTCAACCCCTTTCATGGCTTTCCCCATGCCTGGAATCATTCCCATAAGATCTTTCATATTCCCCATTTTCTTCACTTGTTGAAGCTGACCGAGGAAATCATTGAAATCAAATTGATTTTTTTGAATTTTCTTTTGTAAACGCTGCGCTTCTTTCTCGTCGAATTGCTCTTGCGCCTTTTCTACCAACGACACAACGTCCCCCATTCCGAGGATTCGGTCGGCCATTCGTTTTGGATAGAAAACATCTAACGCGTCCATTTTTTCACCCGTACCCACAAACTTAATGGGTTTGTTCACCACCTCGCGAATTGATAAGGCAGCTCCTCCGCGAGTATCACCATCTAATTTCGTGAGTATAACACCATCAAAGTTGATTTTATCATTGAACGCTTTAGCGGTATTCACTGCGTCTTGTCCGGTCATAGAATCAACTACGAAAAGCGTCTCAGTAGGCTTAATCGCATTTTTCACCTGCTCTATCTCGTTCATCATTTGCTCATCCACAGCCAAACGACCAGCAGTATCGACTATGACTACGTTAAATCCTTTGCTACGCGCATGTAGAATTGCTGTCTCAGCGATTTTCACAGGATTTTTTTCTTCTTTGTTGGAATATACCTCAACGCCAATTTGTTCACCTAAAACGTGTAATTGGTCAATCGCAGCTGGACGATAAACGTCACAAGCAACAAGGAGCGGGTTCTTTCCTTTTTTAGTTTTTAAGTAGTTGGCAAGTTTACCGGAAAAGGTTGTCTTACCCGAACCTTGAAGACCTGACATTAAAATCACACCAGGATTTCCTTGGTATTGAATCTCAGATTCATCGCCCCCCATCAACTCGGCTAACTCTTCGTGGCATATTTTTACCAAGAGTTGTCCAGGTGAAACGGCAGTTAAAACATCTCTACCAAGTGCTTTTTCTTTAACACGTGCGGTAAAATCTTTTGCGGTTTTAAAGTTAACATCGGCATCAAGTAACGCACGACGCACCTCTTTCAGTGTTTCAGCGACGTTAATTTCAGAAATTTGTCCCTGACCTTTTAAGACTTTAAACGCTTTTTCAAACTTATCGGTAAGATTTTCAAACATGCCTATTCAATTTTGGAATACAAATGTACAAATACTCTATGAAATGGCAATTTTGGAGGAGGGTTTTAGCGGTTATTATTCCCCACATATTCCCGTGATAGGGAATTAGAAGTGTATTAAATCGACAAGAGTAGTGTCCCCTAGAATACTTAACTTAAAGATATAATGATAATCGGTGTTTTCTATCCTAGAAACTGGAGGCAGACCATTTAGGTAAGTAATAATCGGCAGAAGATTGTCGCTATGACCACACATTAAGGTCGTTTTTCCAGATGCCCGGATTCCGTCGAGGCAATCTTCAAACGCATGGTAATCGTATAATAAAAGGGGTAATTCAAGGCTTTCTTTAAGTGGAACGACCGTGGAGGTTGTTCGGGTGAACACAGTGCTATATATTTGTTCAATTCCTTTGTTGAAGAGTATTGTTTTTAGTCGCTGGGCGCGTTGTTGACCTTCTTCGGTAAGGGGAGGGTTATCACCTTGGAAAAGGGTGTCTTTTTCCGCATGTCTCACCAAGAATAATTGAGTCTCCGGCTGTTGATTACTACAGCTAAATGTTCCAAGAAGTAAAAAGAATAGGAAGACAGCGTTCAATTTCATAACCAGACTTTCTGCTAAAGATATGAATATTGAATGGATTTCGACAAGATCTGAGGGATGCGAATGGATGTAAACAATTTTGAAAATTTCTAAAAATCGAGCCTTCTTTTGATTAAACACCTCAAAAAATCTTTTAATCGGGAATTCATGGTTAAAAAAAAATGGTAGATTTGTGTCGAATAGAATGAACTAAATAAATATTTAAAATATGAATATTGATATCTCAGTACTAGTTAAAAAATACCTCATTGCATTCTTTATTGCTGTATTAGGTTTAGTAGCTACTTTCTATGGATTAGGTAATAACCAAGATCAATTATTTGTTATTGCTGCAATCAATCTTTTCTTAGGGGGAGTTTTGGCGCTCTTGTTTAGTGCTGGAGTATTGAAAAGAAATATCGTTTTAGCCGTTGGTTTCGTTTGTGTACTTGTTACAGTGTTTTTCGGATATTCATCTGTTGTTGCGGTTGCGGAAGCACAAAAGCACATTGATGATAGAGCGCGTTCAGAGCAGTTAGTGCGCTATAATTTAGCTTTTATCAGAGATGTACAGCGTGCTCATAAAAATGAGTTCGGTAAATTTGCTGCTACTTGGGAAGAACTTGAGGAGTTTTACAACGAAGGTAAAATTACTGTCATCGATGCAGAAAAAGCAGTTCCTTCGCGCCCTCTTGTTAAGGAGGAAATTAAAGCTATCTATAATGATAATCGTGCAGCTGACGTCAATATGACAGAGCGCGAAGCAGCTTTATTGGCAGCTTTAGGGAATCCTTCAGGCAAAGAGGATTTAGATGGATTCAAGCGTGATACAATAAAAAAATTATTCCGTGAAGACTATATGGGTTCTTTATCGCGTATTAAAGAGCGTCAGCGACTAGGGCTTGGTGCGTTTAAAGTAGAACGATTAAAGTATATCCCTATGTCTGATCCACAAACTGCATGGACGTTGGAGACGCGTGTGAATGTCCCTTACGCAGGTGATACGATACCAACCATCAAGGTGTCTGCAGAGGAGCCTGTTCCATTTTTGATGGGTGGTAAGAAAGAAATGGTTGGTTTTGGAAACCTTTCAACAAATTCTGATAAAGCAACTTGGGAATAATCAAGACGAATAGTGTCAGGAACTCAACTTACATTTATTATATCTGGAACCTCAGTATCATATGCTGAGGTTCTTCGTTCTTCACAAACGTTAACTCGCAGTGGAACTCATTCCTTTTCTTCGTCTCGCACAGAGGAACGAAAGGAAGAATTAGAAGAGTTTTTCCGACATGCAAATTTGAACCAAGAATACGAAGAGTATTCATTGGCAGTTTGTTCTACCCAAACCGCGTTATTGCCGATAGCAATTTTTTCAGCATCTAGTCCATCTCAGGTTGCTAACCTCCTTTTTGAAGGAGAAATTGACAAAAATGACATAGATTTTAATCGCATATCTGAGCTGTCTGTTGTCAATGTATACACCTTACCGCTATGGATAAAGTCGTTGTTTATCATGAAGTTTCCGAAGATGTTGATTCAGCATGAACAAACGATGAATATTCGGGCGCTTTTCCAAGGAAGTACCTTCAATCTAAAAATTGTTCTTACCATTTTTGAGGAATACTTCTCCTTGAACATCATCCATAAGTCGGAATTGGTATTTTCAAATGTATACGCTTATACAGCCATGGAAGATTTGGTCTATTATACGCAGTTCGCCTTGAAAAATAAGGGGTTAGAAAATGAAAGGGCGAGCTTGCTAGGAGTGACTGCATCGCATGATTCTGAGGGGCTTTTTAAATCAGTTGCTGCGGCGTTAACCAAAATGCATGGGAGCCCAAATTATGACGTTTCTACTACTCAAATTTTTCAACAGCAAGTTTTATGCGTATAGTTAGCGGTAAAATCAAGGGTATTCGGTTTAGTCCACCGAAGGGTTTTCCGTCAAGACCTACCACTGACTTTGCGAAGGAAGGATTATTTAATGTACTGGATCACCGCTTATCCCTATACGATTTGGACATCTTGGATTTGTTTGCAGGCACCGGGAATATTACATACGAGTTTGCATCCCGCGAAGCTGGTACGATCACTTCTGTTGATCAAAATTTTAAATGCCTTCGTTTTATTGATGAAATGGCTCGTAAGTATGGATTGGACAATGATATAACTACCTTTAAGTCTGAAGTACTGTATTTTATTGAACGATGCAGTTCTAACTATGATTTGATTTTTGCAGATCCACCCTTTGACTACAAGCACTATGATAAATTGGTGGAGAAAGTATGGACTGGCAAGTTACTACGAGAAGAAGGGTTATTAGTTGTGGAACATAGTGCCCGTGTAAATTTGAATCATTTGCCCGGCTTTGTAGAAGCCAAGAAATATGGTAATGTTGTGTTTAGTTTGTTTCGCAATTAATTGTTTATTGAGCAATCATTTATTAATTTTCAAATATGAAAAGAATAGCTGTTTTTCCTGGTTCATTTGACCCTTTTACTAAAGGGCATGAATGTGTTGTTGAAAAAGCGGTCAAATTATTCGACCATTTAGTGATTGCTATAGGGCAGAATACATTAAAGAATTATCTTTTCGATATTGATCAGCGAAAAGTGCACATAGAATCGATTTTTAAGAATCATGAAAATGTGAGTGTTCGAGATTTTGATGGTTTAACGGTTGCTTTTTGCAAGGAAATTGGTGCAGAATTTATCGTTCGCGGCCTTCGTGATTCCAAAGATTTCGGATTTGAGCGATCAATTGCTCAAATGAATATTGAAATTTCTGGCATAGAAAGTGTTTTCTTCATGACGGTTCCAGAGTATACAGCAATTAATTCGTCCATCGTGAGAGAAATCTATAAAAGTGGTGGTTCGATAGAATTGTTTGTAACCAATAGTGAGCTGCTCGTTAAATAAATGTTTATTTCATTCGTTTAAATTGTATGAGGAGTCTTCTAATAATTCTGCTTTTTGTTGCTGATTCAGTAGGATGGGGACAAACTTCCATTACGACTATTTCAGGTTATGCCCCTGCGTATGTTGGCCAGTATGTTGGAGTCTATCGGATTACAGATTTCCTAACAGAAACAACGAAAAAAGTCGGAGAAGCCCTGGTAAAAGAGGATAGTACATTTTCAGTTAGTTTTTATAATCAGCAAGTAGGAAAGTTTAAGGTGATGGCTGGGAATAATTACTTTTCTGTCTATGCCGGTCCAGCTATTGACTATGATTTATTTATTAAAAATCGCTCTCCTTATGTCGATTACCGGCCTGCAGGAAACGAAGTGGAGTTCTTTTTTCTTGATTTGGATTCTACAGATATCAACTTTAAAATCATTGATTTTGAGGATCTGATGCTTACCTTTTTGAAGAAAAATTACAATCGTCAAGCAATGTCTAATCCAAACTTTGTAAAAAGTTTAGACGAATTTAAGTTGAAGTTAGAACGTATATATGAAAAAGATACGAGTTTGTATTTTAAAACCTACGTCAGATATGCTTTAGCTGGTTTAGATAATATGTCTTTTGTGGGGGCACGCAATAGATATGAGAAGTATGATTTTTACATAAAGGGTCAGCCAATTTACTACGAAAATGATCGCTTCATGGATTATGTAATGACGTATTATGATAAATATCATACCCAACTTTCAGAATCGGTGAATCAAGAATTTTACAATGGAATTATTTCAGCAAGTCCTACAAAACTTATACGTGCACTTGGAAAGGATTATGCGTTGGAAGGATTTGTTTTGCGTGAATTTGTTATGCTTAAAATGTTAGGAGATGTATATTATTCCAATGAGTACCCACAAACGAACATTTTATCCATTTTGGACAGCCTTTCTTTTCAAGCGATTGTTCCTGAACATGAAGAAATTGCTAAAAATTTGAAACGAAGGTTGACACAGTTAGTTCCAGGAAGTAAAATGCCTGGGTTCAGTATTCAGTTGAAAGGGGATGAGGTTACCCACTCCAATTATTATGGGAAGCACTTGTATATACAATTTGCACAAGAGGGAAGTTTGAAGTCAGAACGGGACTATCAATTATTAGCTCATCTTCGAGAGAAGTACATAGACGCTGTAGAGATTTTGACTATTGTAGTAGCAGAGGATGGTGCAGTGAAGCCATCGACGTATTTCCGAGAACAAGGTATTACATGGGATGCTGCATTAATTAATCCATCCAGCCCTATGTTAACAGCTTTTGATGTCGTCACTTTTCCACATTACGTTTTGGTAGATGCACAAGGATATATCGTAAGGGCACCTGCTCTTTCTCCGCGTCCGAATAACGAATATGATACTGTTGAGCGCAATTTCTTTGACATTAAGAAGATTATCGATCGCACCAATAAGGAGGGCAATTAAACGTAAAGTAATTCTCTATGATTCTCACGCTATGTCAATAGAATACTTATTTTTGTGAGGACACAATAGGAGATTAAGTGGAGAAATTTGCAGTAATAGGAAGTGGTAGTTGGGCGACGGCGATTGTAAAGATTCTCTGCAATAATGTCAATAAGGTGAACTGGTATGTTAGAAACCTCGAATCGGCTCAATACATTAAGAAATACCGACATAATCCGCGATATTTGCAATCTGTTGAATTTAATTTAGATAAGATCAATGTCATTACTGACCTTCAGTCTGCTATAAATTCATCAGAAATTCTTGTCATTGCAACTCCTTCGGCTTTTTTGAATGATTTGTTTAAGGACATTCCTCGAGAACTATTCGAGGATAAAGTGATTTTTTCTGCTGTTAAAGGAATCATTCCAGAGTACAATTCTATACCTGCACGTTTTATTCACAAGACTTTTGGTACGCCATATGACGAAATTGGGATTATCAGTGGTCCTTGCCATGCAGAAGAGGTAGCTCTAGAGCGGTTGTCTTATCTCACAATTGCTTGTCAAGATGAAGATATCGCTGATGAGGTGGCAGAACTTTTTGCGTGTCGTTACATTAAAACTACAACGTCTGATGATTTATTCGGAACAGAATTGTCGGCGGTATTAAAAAATGTATACTCTATAGCTTCAGGTATTTGTGCGGGTCTCGGATATGGAGATAACTTTCAATCAGTACTTATTTCAAATGCGATTCAAGAAATCGAGAACTTTATTGATGAGGTAAGCCCCATTCACCGAGATGTTAAATCGAGTGCCTATTTGGGGGATTTGTTGGTGACGGCGTACTCTAGGTTTTCTAGGAATAGAACCTTTGGTTTCATGATTGGCAAGGGCTATTCTGTTAAAACCGCTCAAATGGAAATGGATATGATTGCAGAGGGTTATTATGCTGTGAAGTCAGTGATAGAAATCAATAAAAAATTCCAAGTCGATATGCCGATTGTAGAGGCTGTTTATAACATTGTTTATGAAAAAATATCTCCTGTAATTGAAATGAGGATTCTAACCGAGAAATTGAGCTAACCTTCTTTTATTTTAAGCACTTAAAATAATCAAAAGGCTCTTTGCAATCGTTACATTGATAATGTGCTTTGCAGGCTGTACTTCCAAACTGAGAAACAAGTCGCGTGTTTTTTGATTTACATAGGGGGCATGGAACAACTGTTGGTTCTGCAAATAATACCGATTTATCCACTTCATCTTGTGGAGGTGCAATTCCATATCCTTCCAACTTATCTCGTCCGTCTTGAGTAATCCAATCCGTTGTCCACGCGGGTGAGAGGGTGGTTTTAACTTCTGTTCGTAGGCCTTCTTTTGATAACCGTTCGATGATATCGTTTTCAATTACTCTCATTGCAGGACAACCAGTATACGTTGGAGTTATTGTTACCAAACATTCGGTTCCATTGAGTTCAACGTTGCGAATAATCCCAAGGTCGACAACAGTTAATACAGGAACTTCCGGATCTTTAACGTCCTTCAGGTAGTTCCAAACTTGTTCTACTGAAATTTCTGATGTCATTTCGTCTTGTTTACCACTGCATACCTGGATAAGTACGTTGCATATATTGCATTTCCGCTAACAGGAAGCCCATGTGTTCCGAGTGAATTCCTTTTCTTCCTCCTTTTTGGTGGTATTTTATATCTGGAATTGTCAAAGTTGCTTCGGTAAGGACATTGTTGACATTTTGATGAAACTGCTGTTTGAACTCTTCGCAGTCTCCGATAAGCTTATCTTCTTGAAGAAGTTCATTGACCTCATTTTGGAAAAAGAGTTCTTCCACGAAGCGCATTAAGTCATCCACTGATTCTTGAATACGTTGGTGTGACTCTTCGGTGCCATCTCCCAAGCGAATAACCCATTCAGAGCTGTGTTTCAGGTGATATTTAACCTCTTTCAATGATTTTTCAGCAATGGCAGCTACTTGTGCATCAGAACTATTCAGAAGTTGGGTGTAATTCAGCAGTTGGAAGTTGTCAAAGAGGAATTGACGAACAATAGTTTTACCGAAATCCCCGTTTTTTTGTTCTACCAATAAAACGTTTTTGTATTCTCTTTCAAGACGTAGAAATGCCAAATCATCTGCAGTTCTTCCCTTGTTTTCCACTTGAGCTGCATATTCGTACAGCTCAGTGGCCTGGCCAATAAGGTCCAAGGCGATATTGGTCAATGCAATGTCTTCTTCAAGTATGGGTCCGTGACCACACCATTCGGATAAACGCTGTCCGAGAATCAAAGTGTCATCTGCATGGCGAATTAAGTATTCAAATAAAGCTTTTGGCTTTGTCATACGGGTATATTTAAAATATTACATGTGACCAACTCCGTCAGGAACTGCATAAAATGTTGGATGGCGATATACTTTGCTGTTTGAAGGTTCAAAAAGTGCGTCGGCATCATCTGGATCAGAGGCGACAATTTTATTCGACTCAATTACCCAAATGCTTATCCCCTCGCTTCTTCGCGTGTAAACGTCACGCGCATTATTAATGGCCATCTCTGCATCTGCAGCACGCAAACTTCCTGCGTGTTTGTGACTCAATCCTTGTTTACTTCTAATAAATACCTCCCAAAGAGGCCATTCTTTATTACTCATAACGTAAGTTTTATTCGTTTAGGAAGCTTGTTTGCGGCGAGCGGCGCGTTTTTCAGCATAGGCCAAGGCTGCTTCTCTCACCCATATTCCTTCTTCTTTGGCTTTCTTTCGTGCTTCAATGCGTTCCTTATTGCAGGTACCGTGCCCATTGACAACTTGCCAGAACTCATCCCAGTCAATATCGCTAAAATCGTACCCACCTTTTTCTTTGTTATAGGTTAAATTGTCGTCAGGAACTTTGAGTCCAATTAATTCAGCTTGTGGCACGGTTGCATTTACAAACATTTGACGTAACTCATCATTCGTGTGACGTTTAATTCTCCAGCGCATAGATTGCTCTGTGTGCTTAGACTCTGCATCGCTCGGTCCGAACATCATCAATGCTGGCCACCACCATCGGTCTAGGGCATCTTGAGCCATCGCTTTTTGTTCAGGTGTTCCTTGAGCAAGTGTTGTTACTATTTCAAAGCCTTGGCGTTGGTGGAAAGATTCTTCTTTACACACCCTTACCATTGCTCGAGCATATGGACCATATGAAGTTCTGCAAAGAGGAACTTGATTCATGATTGCCGCACCATCAACTAACCATCCGACCATTCCAATATCGGCCCATGTTAATGTAGGGTAATTAAATATACTCGAGTATTTTGCCTTTCCAGTATGGAGGTCGTCGATGGTCTCTTCTCGGTCAGCGCCAAGTGTTTCAACTGCACTATATAGATAAAGTCCGTGTCCAGCTTCATCTTGAATTTTAGCAAGAAGAACAGCTTTTCGTCGAAGATTCGGAGCCCTTGTTACCCAGTTTCCTTCCGGTAATTGGCCCACTATTTCTGAATGTGCGTGCTGCGAAATCTGTCGAATCAATGTTTTTCGATAGTTTTCCGGCATCCAGTCATTTGGTTCGATTCGAATTTCAGCAGCAATGCGTTCTTCGAATTTTTTTTCAAGATCTGAAATATTGACTTCTTTCATAATGTAAACTTTTTAAGACTTAGAATTAGGTAAAATTCTGTAAGTCTTTCTTTACAAATTTAACAAAAAATGAAGATGTTGGTTTTGTCACGTACTTGTTAAATACCGAAAATGCATTCTTTTTATTGAATTCGATAGAACTCCGCCTTAATTTATATTATTGAAATCTTTTTGGAACCCCAGTTGATTTGAATATTTCAAAATAAAAGTCTAGGCGGATTAAAGTAAAACTGAGATTTGACTGTATTACCAATTTAAGTAATGTCAGGCAAGGATAATATGAACCGGAGTTTAGTTAGATATAGTAGACCTGGCAGAGTAAAACGTGCCTTCCGGAGTGATTTCCATGTTCAATATCTCCCAAGTAATGAAAAGCTTTAGAAGATGGTCTACTTTAGATTTTTTTAAATCAGACAAGCGATATAGTCTGCTCAAGGTAAATTTTTCATTAGATTTGAAGAGTCCTAAAAATTTCATTTCGTCTTCGGAAAATTGCTGTGGTTTTTTCGCCCCTTTCTTCCGTAAGTTCCATACGCCTAACAATATTTTATTGGCGATCAATGTATGATCATTCCGTCGAACATATGTTTTCCATGCTCCGTCATCGTCTTTAGACTTGTGGGGTTTAAGAGGAGAGGCAGTGACAATTACTTCGAGTACGAGTTTGTGGTCGTCTTGCCAAATCATTGTTTCAATCGGTACGGGAGGATTGCAGAATAGTTCAGCAGCACCTTGAACAATGTGAAATTCCTCCTCCGGATCAATTCCCACCACTTTTCCATTGTCTTTTACGCCTATCAATAGACGTCCACCATCTGTATTTGCAAATGCAGATATGGTACGCGCAATCTTTTTGGCATCGTCTACACGAAACTTAAAGTCTTGAGTTTGATGCTCACCTTGATGAATATAGCTTTGAAGGGTGCTCACAATGTCGATTTATACAAATGTACTAACAATGTATATAGCAACAAGTTTTGAAAGGAAAGGATTCAATAGATTTTTAACTTGATGATTAAAGCGGATTAATGGGTATATTTTATGCCTAATTAATCCTCCTTCGGAGTAACGTATACTTTAAGTCTTAGTTTCTCCATTTTTTTAGTATTGGAAACAAGTTCTATGATTCGGTCCTGATAATAGTACTTATCGGTTGTGTCGAAAGTGACCCGGATAGAGTCAGTGGCACCCGGAAGTACTGGTTTTTTTGGGAAATCAACCTTCGTGCATTGGCAGGCTACTCGTGCATCTTGAATCAATAAGGGTTGATTTCCACTATTGGAAAAAACAAAATAATGTTCTAAAAGAACTCCTTCATCCGTATTTTCCCATTTCATGGTTTTTTTGCCCTCAAATAAAAATTCCGCCGATTGACCTAGGCCAATGGCGGAATTCATTGCTATAAATATGATCGCGAAATATAGCTTCATTAAATGATATTAATTTTTTGCTGGAGCTCCAACATTATTTACTGGTAATCCACCACCAGCAACTTCTTCTACTGTACCTTTGATACGAATAGTTTTAGTTGGGCTATTCACAGCATTTGATTGTAGTGTTACACTTTTAGAAAAAGGACCAACTCTTTTCGTGTCATATTTTACTTTGATTGCACCTGATTGACCTGGAGCAATTGGTTCTCTTGGCCACTCTGGAACCGTACATCCGCAAGATCCTTTTGCGTTCGAAATCATCAATGGTTGAGTACCTTTATTGGTGAATTTAAATTCGTAAACACCATTTCCATTTTGTTTGATTGTGCCGTAATCATGTGTTTCCTTCTCAAATTCAATAATAGCTCCCTCTTCAACAGCAGTCTCTGTGTTTGTTGTTGGAATTTTTGTCTGAGCAAAAGTTGAAGTTGTTGCAAAAGTTGCAGCGAAAACAAGTGATAGTGTAAATAATCCGTTTTTCATAATTCTATTTATTAAAATTTAAATTCTTCATCAAATATACAAATGGTACACCAATTTGGACTCTTTTTTAACAAAGCGTTAACAATGGGGAATCAATATACCCTGTTTAAGGTATTGGTTGAAGTGTCTAATTTTTAGCGTACAACAAACTTTTTTCAGTGTTTCTCCATTTCTTGTATATAATTTTTTTCGGCTAAGTGATATTTATTATTTGGAGAAGAAGACACCGAAAAAGACCTTGGCTTGATGAAGAAGATTATATAGAGTCTTCAAGGACATGAACGCGGGGTTGACTCCGTATTAAATAATCAACAGTCATTGTTTTAAGCAGACTTAAAGTTGCACCATGTATTGGAGAATGAAATATTAAATCCTGCTGTGCTCGATATTCTTTGAATTGATTTTTTAAGCATGTTTCAGATGACTAAATCGAATTGCCCTTAAGATTTTACCTTATATTTGTAGTTCGAATAACGGACTATGTCATTCATTCATAAATTGGGAGGCTTTATTACCAGCAGAAAACTGTGGATCAACATTGGTTTGATTTTGTTCGCATGGGTGCTGATTATTTGGGGGTCACTCAAGTATTTTGATAGCTATACCAATCACGGCCAAGAGATTCAAGTACCCGTACTTTTGGGGAATAATCTTGACGACGTTCCTCAATTATTGACTGGTTTAGAACTTCGTTATGAAGTCATCGATTCAATTTATGACCCTTCGCTGCTAGAAGGAACAGTTGTTTATCAAAGTCCAATGCCAACTGATTCAACTGGGATGGGTGTCAAGGAAGGTCGAGTCATTAAAGTTCGAGTGAGTAAGCAGACACGTTTAGTTGACTTGCCGATTGTGGTGAGTAAAAGCAGACGTTTTGCGGAAACTGTGCTTATGACAAAAGGTCTGAGAACTAAAACTACCTTTGTTCCTAGTAATGAGGATCAAGGAAGTGTGATTGAACAGAGATATCGGGGTAAGGCGGTAACCAAAGGTATGAAGATTCCCATCAATTCAATTATAGAATTGGTTGTAGGACAAAAAACAGGAGCGGAGTTTGCTTATGTACCTGACTTGAATGGGCTTACAATAAAAGAAGCCGAGGAACGTTTGAGAGGTGCTGGAGGGTTGCGTTTATTTGCAATTTATAATGACTGTGCTTCGAATCAAGATAGTTTAATGGCACGCATCATGAATCAAACACCCGTGACTGGTGATAGCAGTAAAGTGCCTTATGGGTCAACAATTACAGTGTTTGCCTCGCCAACCCCACAGGCTGATCAAAATTAGACGAATTCGTTATGAGGTATGTTTTTGCTTTTGTGATCGTTTGGTTGACTTTTCTTCATGGAAATGCTCAAGATGGAATAGCTTCAATTACGACCAATCCAGATTTATTTGGAAAGACGATCAAGTACCAACAGAAATCTACGAGTGCTACTTTTGATAGTACTTTTGTTTACTTTACGGATACAATTTCCTTACCATTTTTCGACGATTTCTCAAAGAATAATTTTCAAACGTACGATGCTGGATTTTCTGGTCCGAATGTATCGGAGGCTCTATTCCATAGAATGTTAGATGTTGTTTCGGAGGTTCCACTTCCTCCAACTTCTTTTTTTACAGATAGTGCAACCTACCGTATGGAAGTCAATTTAATTCTCGACACCATAATCTATCACAAATTTGATAGTACTCGATTTTTATATGATGACCTTGCTAATTACCCGGTCAATCATGCAAATATATTCGGATATCCTCCCTATATTATTATAGATACTGTTGATTTACTTCCGAATCAACAAGATACTATTTGGTTATCTAACCCAGAATATGTGCAAGATTCAGCGCGGATTTTTACGGTTGAAATTTCTGACCCAGGAAAGTTGTGGTTAACTGATCAGGCTTATCATAATTATCGTTTAGCTACAAATCCATGGTCATTGGGTGTTGTTTCTTTTGATGGGTTAAATGAAAATGGGTATCCATATCTGTTCGGTTCAACAACTACCATGAATTGTGATACTTTGTTATCAAAACCTCTTGATCTTTCTCTTGTCAATGCTTCAGATTCCGTATATTTTAGTTTTTTGTACCAATGTGAAGGGTTCGGTGATGCTCCTGAGGAAGGAGATTCCTTGTTTTTGGAGTTTTATTCCCCCTCAACACTAGAATGGAATCGTGTTTGGCGCGCAGGTGGTGAGTCTCAAATGGATTTTCAGGTAGCCCACATCAAAGTAGATGACAACTTATTTTTTGAAAACGGATTTCAATTCAGATTCATTAATTATGGCTCTCCTGCTGGGTTTTTGGACCACTTTCATATTGATTATGTCAACTTAAGACAGTTCTCTGGATTTCAAGATACGTTATTCAAAGATTATGCATTCGTTTATCCAATATCGACCTTGTTGCAGGAGTATATAAGTGTCCCATGGAAACATTACAGGAATGATCCAATCGGAAAAATGGGCGATGCAGTGAGGGTAGATGTGCGCAATGGAAGTGAGTTAACTGAAAATAATCAAAATGGAAATGTAGCTATTTTGTTGGATGGCGTTGTACAAGGAAACCACCCCCTCAATGGTACGTTTTTGTCAGGCGGAAATATTAATTATGCGCCGAGAACTACTTATACCTCTTTTCATGATTTTTCTTCAGGTTATGCCTATGATGCAACGCTTCCTAATGATACACTTGCAACGTATGATTGGGTGGCGAATGCGAGTGCCCAATTCCCAAGCTATGCTCAGAACGATTCTACTTTTGGCCAGCAAATCTTTAAGAATTATTATGCGTATGACGACGGTACGGCAGAAAAGGCTTATGGCGTAACAGGTCAACAGGCTTTATTAGCATATCAATTTAATGCATATCAAGCAGATTCGTTGGTTGGAATTGATATTCATTTTGTTCCATCAGTAGTGGATGTTTCAAATAATTTATTTCTTCTGGCTGTTTGGAATGATAACAATGGTCAGCCGGGCACCAAAATCTATGAAGATGAGTTTTTCTTCCCAAGACAACCCAAGTATACGAGCGCGCGCAATAAATTTACTACGTATCTGTTTAAGGACACTATGAAAGTGGGTGTTGGTGAAACGTTTTATATTGGTATGCGTCAAATTGAAGAAGAACGTTTGAATTTAGGGTTGGATATGAACCATGATCAAGCAGATAAGATATTTTGGAGTGTTGACGGTGGCAATCAATGGAATAATGCTTCATTTCCCGGAGCAGTGATGATGCGTCCTCAGGTATCAAGTAAAATGAATTACTTGTTGAATATGCCAACGGTAGAAACTACTGACGTGGTAGATTTCACGATCTATCCGAATCCTGCATCATCTCACTTTTCTATTCGAACAGATGTCTCCGGTATTGAGAATGAGGTAATTCTATTGGATTTGAATGGGAGGCACTTGTTACAGGGAGGCGTGGATGATTTGTTTGATATTTCACGTTTAAACGCAGGAGTGTATTTTGTAAGTCTGGTTCAAGACGGTAGAGAGGTTACAACGAAAAAATTAGTAATCTACTAATTTGTAAAGAATCAATATTGTGTGGGTTGAGTTGTTTTGTCGAGCATCATTTTTCGTGCTGGAATTATCCTAACTTTGCAGCCCAGAATATAGCAACTATGCAAGAAGAATTTGAAGAGCAACACGAGGACCAAGAGGAGTTATACGAGCATTATAAGTTTGTAGCTGACCCTGGGCAGGTTGTTGTTCGAGTGGATAAGTTCCTCATGGATCGTATGCCTAATACTTCACGAAATAAAGTCCAAAATGCCGCAAAAAATGGCAATGTGGTAGTGAATGGTCAGAAAGTAAAGCAAAATTACAAAGTGAAGCCAGGTGAAGAGGTCTCCATTGTGTTACCTTATCCAATTCGTGAAATCGAACTTGTTGCAGAAGATATCCCGTTGGAGATTCATTATGAGGATGATACAGTAATTGTATTGAACAAGGAGTCAAATATGGTTGTGCATCCCGGTTATGGTAATTATCGTGGCACTTTAGTCAATGCTTTGGTCTATCATTTTGACCAGTTGCCAACGAAAACAGATGATTATTATGGTCGTCCAGGATTAGTGCATCGATTAGATAAGCATACGACTGGACTAATGGTTGTCGCTAAAACCGAATATGCGTTGACTCACCTAGCTCAACAGTTTTATGATCGTTCCACAGAACGCCTTTATTGGGCACTTGTTTGGGGAGATGTTAAAGAAGATGAAGGAACAATTATTGGTAACTTAGGTCGCTCTCTTCAGAATCGAAAAATAATGACTGTTTTCCCTGAAGGGGATTATGGAAAGCATGCTGTGACACATTATAAAGTACTTAAACGGTTCGGTTATGTGACATTGATAGAGTGTAAGCTCGAAACGGGAAGGACACACCAGATTCGAGCGCACATGAAGTTTATTGGGCACCCATTATTTCATGATTTAGAGTATGGGGGAGATCGCATTTTAAAGGGAACAACGTATACGAAGTACAAGCAATTTATAGAGAATTGTTTTGACCTGTTAGATGGACAAGCTTTACATGCAAAAACGTTAGGATTTGAACATCCTAAAACCAAGGAATTTTTGCAATTTAACAGTCAACTTCCAGCTGGATTTCAGGCTGTTTTGCAGAAATGGGAAACCTATGTTGATCATGTTAATGATTGATATTGTTGCAGTTAACGTTAAAAAAACAAAAGTTACGTTAAATTAATTTCGACAGATTCGCACAATTTAGGATCATAATGCTATTTTTGTTTGTTGCATTGGAGTCAGTTGATTTTCAAAACACATTAATTACATAATTATTGAACATGAATATAAAGAACTTATTTTTAGTTTCCCTGCTGTTTTTTTCATTTGCATTGTTAGGGCAACAAGCTTCTTTAAATAAAGCCAATGAGGCATATACTAATGGTAATTATGCTGAATCAGCAGAGTTAGCATCAGCGGCATACGAGAAGGTTTCGCCAAAGAGCCCTAAGGCTCGTGCGATGAAGGCGGAAATGGCTAAAAAAGCGGCTTTTTCATACAAAATGATTTTTAATTATGACGAATCAATTGCCTGGTTTCAACGTTCTATTGACTTAAAGCATTGGGAGAAGGAACCAATCGTGTATTTTGAAATAGCTGAATTATATAGAAAACTTGGAGAGTATGAAAAAGCGAAAACTAATTATCAATCATTTCTAGAATTAGTTCCTCTTGACAAGCGTGCAGAAAACGCATTAGCAAGTATTAACAAGGCAGTTGTGTTGAAAGATAACAGAACACGTTACTCCGTGAAAAATGAGTTCAAAGTAAACTCAGATAATATCGATATGGCGCCTGTAATTGCAGACCGAAAAGGAAATGTGATTGTATTCGGTTCTACACGAAAAGCACCTGTGGGTGGAGGAATTGACCCAGTTATTGGTGAACCTTATTTTAACATCTGGCAGGCTGAGTTTGATAAAAAGGGAAACTGGACAGAGCCTGTTCTATTTGCAAGTGGTGATAGCATAAATACTGAATACAATGAGGGGACAATGGCTTTTGACGGTCGTTTCAAAAAAATGTTTTTTACAAGATGCCCAAATGAGAAAAAAAGAAATTTAGGGTGCCAAATTTGGATAAGTAATGCGAAAGGAAAGGCATGGGAAATTCCATCTCGTCTTGAATTTCAAAGAGCTGAAAACATACCTTTAGTTTCTGACTCAATAAGTATTGGGCATCCCTGTCCAAGTGAGGATGGAATGACGTTGGTTTTTGCTAGTGATATGCCTGGTGGTATCGGGGGTATGGATTTATGGATGACTACCTACAAAAAGAAAGAGGATGTTTGGACAACTCCAGTTAACCTTGGTCCAGAGATTAATACTCTTGGTGACGAATTGTTCCCAACTTTCGCGTTGAATGGTGATTTATTGTACTCCTCAAACGGTCTTTCTGGTCTTGGAGGTTTAGATATTTTCCGTGCAGAAAAGCAAGGAGATGATGATAAATGGTCTTCTCCGAAGAACTTGGGGACCCCTCTGAATTCGGATAAGGATGATTTTCACCTACTTGAAATAGACAAAAGAAACGGTTACTTCTCATCGAACAGAAATGGCGCTAAAGGTGTGAAGAACTTAGACGATTTATGGTCATATAACTTGCCTCCAAACTTATTCGATTTGAAAGTGATTGTTAGTGAAGTAGGTTCAACTGAGAAAATTGATGGTGTAACAGTTGAAGTTACTCAAAAAGGTGGAGGAACGTTCAAAGGGGTTACAAATTCTCAAGGAACGGTTTTCTGGGATAAACAACCAAATGGCGATCGATTTTTCAATGAAGAATCTGAATACTCCATTCGTTTAGGTGTCAAAGATGGATATCACGAGAATTTAGATGCGGAGACTTTTACAACTGTAGGTCTTGAATTTGATCAAAACTTTATCATTGAAATGGGCCTTTTGGCGAAAAAACCGATTGTACTTCCTGAAGTTCGTTACGATTTAGGCTCAGCAGTGTTACAAGTTATAGAAGGACAAATCAACTCTAAAGATTCCTTGAATTATGTGTATGAGTTATTGGAAGAATATCCTGGAATGGTGTTGCAACTTTTGTCACACACGGATTCACGTGGTTCTGCTAAATCGAATGAAGACCTAGCTCAGCGTCGTGCTCAATCTTGTGTGGATTATCTTGTGCAAGAGAAAGGGGTTAATCCAAATCGTTTAGTTGCAGTTGGTAAAGGTGAGAGTTCCCCTCGAACAATTTACAAAGTGGGCGATAACTACCTTGTGAAGAAACCGATTGGTGACGTAGAATTTGAAGAAATATTATTGACTGAAAAATTCATCAATGAATTCCAGCGTTCGAATAAAGAATTATTCGAACAACTCCATCAGTATAATCGTCGTACGGAAGCTGAAGTAGTTCGTATGGATTGGATAGCTCCCATTGAGGTTGCTCCTGCTCCACAAGAGGGGGGGGAATAAGAGATATTAGAGACTAAAAAAGGCAATCAACAAGATTGCCTTTTTTATGGATAATTTTTAATAAAATTGTTGCTAACGCACACAGAATCCGAGCACTTCTTCTATGAACTCTTCAGGAGCCTCGGCATGAATCCAATGCCCTGCACGCTCAATGGTTTGTATTTCGGCAATAGGAAAGTATGTTAGAATTTGACCCTCGTCTTCCTCAAGGATATAATTGGATTGTCCTCCGCGCATAAACAAAGTTTCAGTAAATACCTCCTTAAATTTTAGGGCGCTTACAATAGCCGGCATTTCCTTCTCTAAAACAGGGATGTTAATTCGCCAACCTAGTTGTCCTTTTTCAACCCAATAAAGGTTTTTTAATAAAAACTGTCGAATACTATCGTTTTCAATATAGTTTTTCAGTTTTTCGTCTGCACCAGATCGGGTCGTTACCTCATTCAAATTGATCGCATTGAGCCCTTCGAGTATTCGGTCATGATGTATTGGATAGGATTTTACTCCCATGTCCACGATTATCAATTTTCCCACGATAGCTTCATGTTGCTGGGTGTAAAGCATCGCTGTTTTTCCGCCCATCGAATGACCCATAAGTATAATGTCTGCTAGGTTTTCTTTCACAATAAGTTCGTGCAGGTCATCAGCCATTAGTTGATAGCTGAATTCATCACTCCGAGGAGAATGACCATGATTGCGCTGATCGACAAGGTAGACGCAGAAATAATCTGCTAGTTTTTTTGCATGTGTCAACCAGTTGTCAGAAGAGCCGAATAGGCCATGTAAGATAATCAATGGTTTCCCCTCACCAAAGGCCTTGTAGTATAACTCCATTATTCTAATAGTTTTTTATACATCCGTACGGTGTTTTCTAATCCAAGATAAAGGGCATCAGAGACTAGTGCGTGACCGATGCTGACTTCTTCAAGAAATGGAATACCACCTCTGAAATAGGCAAGATTTTCTAAACTTAAATCGTGTCCAGCATTTAAGCCTAAGCCAAGTTCCTTGGCACGATTTGCAGCTGTCACGTAGGGTCGAATAGCATCTTCTTTGTCCTTAGGAAATTGTTCTGCGTAAGGTCCAGTATATAATTCGATACGATCAACCCCTACCAGTGCTGCTCCTTCAATATTGGATAAATCTGTATCGACAAAAATTGATGAGCGGACTCCTAATAAGCGCAATTCATTGCAAATTTTAGTTAGCATCGAAGCATGTTTTTTGGTATCCCACCCAGCATTTGAGGTGAGTACATGTGGAGGGTCGGGAACAAGCGTAGCTTGTTCAGGTTTTACGTCTTTAATCAACGCCATGAAGCGCTCATCCGGATATCCTTCGATGTTATATTCAGTTGTAACAACCTTTTTAAGGTCGTACACATCCTGCAAGGTGATGTGTCGTTCATCTGGTCTTGGGTGGACCGTTATACCGTCCGCGCCAAATCGTTCACAATCAGCCGCAACTTTACATACATTTGGAGTGTTGCCGCCACGTGCATTCCGCAGCGTTGCTATTTTATTTACATTGACACTTAATTTCGTCATTTGATGTACTAATTTTGTTGTTACAAAGTTATACAGTTTCACGTAGAATTACTACTTTGGTCGAAGACAATGATAGCGATTGAACTAATATCAGAAGAAATCCCCCCGTTGAAACACACCGATAGTGGGGACTTGGCTTTGCAGTGGATGGAGGAATTTAAGGTGAAGCATTTACCGGTAATGAAATTTGACAACTTTGTTGGATTATTGTCGGAAGATGATGTATTGGATAAAAATGATTCCTCCAAAACATTACATGAGTTATTCTATCATTTGCCTCGACCATACGTCTTTGGCAGTTCTCACGTTTTCGAGGTACTCGCTAAGGTTTCTGATGAGCACATCACAGTTCTTCCTGTGTTGGATAATGAAGAGAATTATTTAGGTTGTATTTCCGTGATTGAGCTCATGCAGCGCATCGCAAATACAGGAAGCATCAAAGAAGTAGGTGGGATAATCGTTCTTGAAATTAATGAATTAGACTATTCGCTTGCGCATATCGCGCAAATTGTTGAAAGTGAAAACACAAAGGTGTTGAGTAGTTTTATAACTTCGCACCCTAACTCTAAAAAGTTAGAACTCACACTGAAAATCAATCAAGTTGAATTATCAAGAATTATTCGTTCGTTCGAACGCCATGATTATATCGTAAAAGCATCTTTTCAGAAGAGTGATTATCAGGAAGATCTTAAAAATAGGTACGACGAATTGATGAAGTACCTGAACATCTAATCCATGAATGTAGCTGTATATTGTAGAAAGCTTGTGAAAAAAGACGAGCCCTTTTTGCGTCAATTTTTTGAGCACTTGGAAAGATTGGGATGGAATGCTGTTATAGAATCTGATTTTCGCAAGCAGCTTATTGAAAGAACAGGACTTGGTATTAAGTCACATGTGTTCAGCAGTTACAAGGATCTAAGCACAGGGATTGATTTAGCCATTTCTATTGGTGGGGATGGAACATTTCTAAAAATGGTAAGTTTTATCCGTTCCAGTGGGATTCCCGTGATGGGAATAAATACTGGGCGTCTAGGTTTTTTGGCGAATACCCCCGTTGAGCATTTAGAACGCACGCTCGACATGGTAATCAAGAAGGAATATGTTTTTCAAAAACGTTCTCTGCTTCGGGTAGAAACGGAAGAAGATATTTTTGGTGAAGATAAGTTTGCATTTAACGAATTAGCTGTGCATAAGAAGGATACTTCATCGATGATTACAGTTCACGCCAGTCTTGATGGTAAATATTTAAATTCATATTGGGCCGATGGGTTAATAGCATCTACCCCAACTGGTTCGACGGCTTATTCATTGAGTTGTGGGGGACCTATAATTACACCTGGTTGTGCAGTTCATATACTCACTCCCATTGCACCGCATAACTTAAATGTTCGTCCAGTTGTAGTTCCAGATCACATGTCGATTGAATTGACTGTAGAAGGTAGGGATCGTAAATATTTGCTTACACTCGATTCTCATTCCAAAGCGGTTAAGAATGGTACCAAGGTTACTTTACACAAGGCGGATTTCATGATTAATGTAATCAAATTTGAAGAGAATAATTTCCTCGATACCATCAGGAATAAAATGATGTGGGGCCTCGATAAGCGGAATTAATACTAAAAAATGTTTTTTTACGTTGTGATAGCGATGCTTAGAGTTGTTTTATGTTTTTTTGTTAGCCTTTTTGCCTTGAGTTTGTTTGGGCAGAGCGAAAATTTTCGTTCGCGATCTGCTTTAGGAATAACCGGGGGAGGTTCCTATTATATCGGAGATTTAAATCAATACGGACATTTTAAAAACACCAATTTATCAGGGGGATTGATTTACCGTTACTATGTAAATTCACGTCTTGAGTTACGGGCAAACTTCACCTATGCTCAGGTGAATGCAGATGATGCGGATTCAGATATTGGCATTCATCAATCGAGAAATTTGTCGTTTCAATCGGACATTTGGGAGTTAGGAAGTGGAATTGAATTCAATTATCTCAATTATAAACTTGGGGATATGAAGTACTTTTTCACGCCCTACATGTTCATTGAACTGGGGGTGTCACGAATCAATCCTCAAGCAGATTACAATGGAGAGTTAATCGACCTTCAACCTATAGGGACAGAAGGTCAAGGCAGTTCATTGAATAGTAAAGACCCCTATTCATTGACTCAGATAGTCATTCCATTTGGTGTCGGATTTAAAATTAATATCTCGAAGAGAATAGCTTTTTCTGTAGAATATGGATTGAGAAAGATGTTTACTGATTACTTGGATGATGTCGGTGGCAGTTATGTAAATTCAGATGTACTGCTGCTAGAAAATGGAAACTTGGCAGCGCAATTAGCAGATAGAAGCCTTGGTGAAGCACGAGCTTACGGACCTAGAGGGAATAGTGCTACAAAAGATTGGTACAGTAACTTTGGCGCCACATTATCCTTCTCTTTAGGAAAGCCAGGAAAATGTTTTTTCCACTAGGACCTAAATGTTATTTATAAATGATGGTTCCTTTGGAATTGTCACCGATGTTCCCTGTAATTTCACTTCCACCTACTTCAAACAATGGATTCAGTTGAAGGGCATGTTTGACGTAGTTATAAATTCCGGAATCTAATTTGATGTTGGCCCAGAAAACCACGGTGTAATGGGTTACTTTTGGAGTAAAATTAAGAAGTGCAATTTGAGACTCTTCTTTTCGCTGCTCTAGGTCTTTCAGTGTTCTGCTATATTCTTCTTCAGAGCCTGTGTATGTTCCTTTTTCTTTCGAAGTTACCAACCGCTTAATACTTTTTTCAATCGAACCAGTTCGGAGTGAGGCAATGATGTATTCATCTGTATAGTGTGCTGTGAAGTTTTCAAAGCGGGGTTCGTCATACTTGAAAAAGGTGGTGTCAGCCCATTGTTTTACTGAACGTATAATAATTGCTTTATCTGAATTGTTAGGTTCAGATACTTGGCCAAAAGCAATATTCGCTAGTAGAAATAACAATGCATTAGTAATAAGTTTCATATGTTTAAAGATTTTTCGTTTCAGTTAAATTTACGAGCCGCAAGTAAGGGTCAAATTCTAATATAGAATTGATAGTGCCTTGGGCGGATTTGCTGTCTTTCCAGGTGACAGTGATTTCATACCCTATTACTTGTTTAGCTGGGTTCTCAATAGCAATTAATGCGCCAATTTCTTTGATTTCAGTTTCAGATGATTTTTGAGTAATTAATGCACTTGCTATGGATTTAGTTAGTGCTACGTAATCAATTGTATTAATGGTACTCCCCAGTTTCATTAATTGCAATGTGTGACGCAGAAATGGTTCATGCTCATCAGTACCATATAATTCCATTTCTTTGATCTTGAATAGTCGAATAAAATCTCTTTCTGAAGTTGAGATATATAGCTCTCGTGGCGTTGTGAAATGCATCTCAAATAAGTAATTTTTGTATTGATTGTAATTTGAACGAGGAATGGAAAAATTGAATTTACGATATACACTAAATACAGAATCCATATTGTCTAAATAAAAGATTTCTGATCGTATGGTTTGGTATTGATCTCCACGAACACAATAAATATGCTCTTTTTCGTAGCGTATTTCTTCCATTTGTTGTCGCGCTGCCATTTGGTTTTCTTCAATGTAAAGTTCAAGGTTAGATGTGATTATTTCGCGTTGTTGGTTTGTCCGAATCAAACTGTCTTTGATGGTATAAAGAGAGTCTAACGTATAAAAAATTTGTGGTTTATATACATATAGTTCTCCAAAGGCAAGTGATTCGTAAATACCTGCCGAGTCTGAAGACTGTCGAAGGGAGTGCTGAACATGTTGCTCTATTTTCTTCTCTTGCTGTTGGTGCACTTCTTCGAAGGTGGTTATTGGTTCATAGGGTGTTATACACCCATTAAAAAGGAACGCCATTCCTAAGAGAAAAATGGATAGAGCAGCTACTTTTATTTTCATGCTTAAAGCTACATAAAAATATATCGAAACCTAAGGCGGGGATGCTCTTTTTGGGCAAAAAAAAAGAGACTATTCGTTAGAACTAGCCTCTTTTAATATAGTAGTAACCTTAATTTCTATTGATAACAACTGGCATAACGAGCATTAATATATCTTCATTTTCGTTGTCTGTATCTGCTGGAACTATTATTCCAGCTCTGTTCGGCTGACTCATTAATAATTTAATCTCCTCAGTTTCCAAGTTGTTCAGCATTTCCAGCAAGAATCGAGAGTTGAATCCAATTTCCATATCTTCTCCATCATAACTGCAAGTAAGGCGCTCGTTTGCTTCATTGTTGAAGTCTAGGTCTTCTGCGGATATAGCTAATTCTGACCCCGTTATTTTTAATTTAACCTGATGGGTAGTTTTATTAGAGAAAATCGAAACGCGCTTTAAAGAACTAAGAAAAGATAAACGATCCACAGTGAGAACATTTGGATTTTCTTTGGGGATTACCGCTTCGTAGTTTGGATATTTTCCATCAATCAATCGACATGTCAAAACAATCTCATTAAACGTAAAAATAGCATTGGAATCATTGTACTCTAATTTCACCTTTTCATCTCCCTTTACCGTCGTTTTTAATAGATTCAATGCTTTCTTTGGTAATATAAAAGACGAACTTCCTGTTGCTTGTGAATCAGTTCTTCTGTAGCGCACTAGCTTGTGTGCATCCGTCGCAACAAAAACGATGTATTCTGGAGAAAATTGACAAAATACACCGCTCATCACTGGTCGAAGGTCGTCCGTTCCAGTTGCAAAGAGCGTCTTATTGATTGCTGAGGAAATGATTTCTCCTTTTACGATGATGCTTGTAGTGTTTTCTACCTGAGGTAGTTTTGGAAAATCATCTCCATTAAATCCTACCATTTTTGATTTACCGTTTGTGTACGATATTTCAATGGAGAAATTATCTTCAAAAGAAAAGGTTAAAGGTTGGTCAGGGAGGTTTTTAAGCACATCTAAGAGTAGCTTCGCTGGGACACAAATTTTTGCAGAATCTTTAGCTTCAACAGCAAGCGAAGTATTCATTGTTGTTTCTAAGTCAGATGCTGACACGTTCAACATTCCATCCGAAATATGGAATAGAAAATTATCTAAAATAGCTAATGAGTTGCTCGTGGTGAGAACTCCGCTAATTGTTTGTAAATGTTTTAATAACGTTGAACTTGATACAACAAAATTCATTTTCTACAGGTTAAAATTACTGAAAACAAATATACTTTTTTAAGTACAAATACAAATAAAATGTTGAATTAGTTGTTAACGGACTTATCGACAAATACGGTTTGACCGTCAATTAATGGACCTACCACATAATATTGCATACGCACCACTTCACCGTGCGGTAATACTCCCCAGAGATAGTCTTGATCATAAATCAATGTGTCAGGGCTTGCTTCGGGATCTAAACGACGATATAGGTCAAGCTCATAGGCAGAAGAATTGCCAACTATGTTGAGCTCATAATCCGCTGGTTTCGCTTTCATTGCTTGGATATCTGCATCACTCAAGGTATAATTAGGTTGATTGAAATGGATGTTTTTAAATCCATTCAAGTAAAAAATAAGATTGTCCGGAATTATTCCGTTCAATGGGCTACCGTTCGAAGTAACAGAGTAGCTGCCGTTAGTTGCTTCAACTTTATAACTTTCTCCGGGGAAAATGCGGTTGATAACCTCTACACTTTTAAGTTCTATTCGGTCAAAAGAAAATAGGAAGGAACATTGATACTTTTTGGCATCCGCGTGAAAGCGTGGTTCAAGTATGCCGTAAAAACCACGCATACTCATGATCACTGGATTATCACTTTTAATATCCGGTGTCTGAAGAAGCATGTGGGTACCATTATGGTCTTGTGTGGGATGTCCGACATACCATGTTTTGGTCCATTTTCCATGTTGATAAATCTTCACTGCTTTGTGCTTTGCCATCAATAAATTATACATGTTTTCCGTGGCGCCTTTGGGCACGTATCCTTTAAGTGTAGCCTTTAGGAATGTTTCAAGCATAATTTTTGGAAGCTCTTGTTGAACGCAGTTACCATCCTTATCCAACCAGGTTCCTCCTGGTGAACGTACAACTGTGAAAGATTCGTCGGTATACGAATCGTAAATCTCAATCTTATCCACACTTGCGGTGTCTTCGATGGCAAAGTCAATTAAACTGAGGTCACCTGAAACTTTTTCACTTTTTGATAAGTTGAACGCAATATATGCTAAAGCCATAATTGAAAGCGCACCAATAAGTAAAATGATAATTTTTTTCATGAGGCTATTTTTTAGCAAATCGTCTTTTTCTCCAAACACTGATCCCTATTCCTAGTATTAACACAAAGAGCACAGGAATGAAAATAGTAATGAATTTGAAGTATGTTCCTTCTTCTTCTATTTTCAGTTTATTCAAGGGGTGCATGTCTATAGTTCTGCTGCGGATGGATAACAAGGTAGATTCTCCCATCATATAATCAACGCAATTCTCGAAGAAATCGAAGTTTCCAATCCTGGTTCCTGCAAATAATTCATCGATTTCATTCCCTCTCGGGTAGCGCGGATTATAACGGTATCTGCCTTCTTCAGCTACAAAAATCGAGTCATAATACGAGTTCTTCAGAAATGTCCCATTCGAAATGACCATTAGCCTCCCCGGGTTCTCAGACTCTTCTAAAAAGCGTGCATCCGGATTCTCTGCGTAGTCTTCGACGATTCGATTTTTAAACGCAGAGGTAAAATTCCCTTCAATTGTCGCTCCCAACATAATACGGTTGTTCAAATCTTCTGGATTATCCTGAAATTTTGGGTTTTCTCCAAAAGTTTGTTCAATAGCTACTGTAAGTAACGGAGCATTCCCCATAGATTTAGAGTTTGGGGAGGTCGACAGTATGACAGATGGTCGAACGTCGTTTTTGTTTTCAACAAATTGGAGAGACGAAGCGTAAGGGAGTTTAACAGGATCAACCATACTAGAAACGGGGTGGTCAGTTCCCTGTGCTCTTATGTAGTAATACCAATTCACGTAACCTTTAGGAATAGCAGGCATTTGAAAAGGGTCATATGACGCATCAACAACAAGGTCTTCGTTTATTTTTATTCCGTAATCAAACATCAATTTTTCAATTTCCGTACCTCTGCGTGTGCTGCTCACCATTCCTTTTCTTCGAATAGTATCATTGTTCACATTTAACGGGTTATAGAATAGCATCACTTTTCCACCGCGCATCAAAAATTGATCGATAATGAATTTGTCTTTATCACTAAACTTTTTTGTTGGATCCGCTATTATTATTCCATCAACTTCATCCAAAGCGGTAATTGATTGGTTGAGATCGATATCGGAAATACTGTACGCATCTTCAATATTCCTTCTAGCACCTTGTGTGTATTGAATGCCTAGTTCTCCATGTCCGTGAATGAATGCAATTCGTTGTTTCTTTTTACGCGACGCCTTGGCAATCAAACGCATGAACTGATACTCTAAATCGTTGATGCTTTTTTGAATTTGTTGTTCCAATTGATAGTTCAATTGATATTGACCTCCTTCGAGCAGGCGAATATATCCCAGCGTATTTCCCAGGTATTCCACAACAATTCCAGGAAAAATTTCACGGATGCTGGCTTGTCCTTTTGTGCGGTAGGTGATTTGTACTGGACGTACTCCTCGATTTTTATCAAAGAGTTGGTCTTTCAGTGCCTGTTGATCCTCTAAACTTCCTTGGTCCGGGTCTATAAATTCATACTCAATGCGTCGCCCTGCGTAATATTTGAATTCGTCCAATTTGTCTTTCACAGCATTGCGCAGTCGTTTTACTTCTGCTGGCAGTTCTCCTTCCAAATAAACTTTGAATAATATGCGATCGTTTAGCTGTGTTTCATCCTCTAGGAATTCAACTGTCGATGGGGTTAGACTATAACGTTTGTCAGCCGTAAAATCAACGCGAAAATCCAAAAAAGAAACAATAATGTTAAGGAGTATTACAACTGAAATCGCAATGATGGAAATTAGCCAATAATAGGCACGTGTCGAAATATTTTTAGCTACTATTTTTTTCATCTTATTTTCTTAATGCAGTAAGTACCGTGTGTGAAGCAAATAGGAATAAGAATATGATACTTAAAAAATAGAAGACATCACTAAAAACTAGAACTCCTTTCTTGATAGATTCATAATGATAATCCATCCCTGCATATTTAATTACACTATCAAAACCAGCAAAATTAGCATAGGAACCGAGCATAGATAATCCACTAAAAAGAAACCAGCAAATAAACATGGCGACGATAAACGCTACAATTTGGTTGGTGGATATTGTACTGCAAAAAATCCCTATGGCTACGAAGGAGGCTCCAAGTAACACTAATCCTAAATATGAAGTAATCGCTGCACCGTCATCTATAACTCCTATAGGATCTCCTAAATAGTGCATCACAAAATAATAAATGAGCGTTGGTAAAAGGGCTAGAATTACTAAAAAAATGCCCGCCAAATATTTAGCCATCAGTATTTTGAAATCGGAGATTGGACGAGTATAAAGTAATTCAATGGTGCCGGAACGTTTTTCTTCTGCAAATGACCTCATGGTGATTGCAGGAATCAGTATTAGCAAGATGAGCGGTGCTAAATTGAAAAAGGGAATTAAATCAGCAACTCCACCTTCTAATAAGTTGAAATAGTCAGAAACAATCCATAAAAAGAGCCAGCAGGTAATTAAGAATATGAGGATAAAAATATATCCGATAATTGAACTTAAAAAACTCTGGATTTCTTTTAGCAATAATGCCCGCATAGTTCTTTTTTCCCAAAATTAATCGTTCTCGGCTATAAATGGCGCCGAAGTCGTTAAAAGTTTTTAAAAAGTGTCCTGTTCAAAATGCTAACTTTGCCCAAGGTCATGAAAAGAGAAATTATTACTACAAAAGATGGGTCTAAAACGATTCACTTGTCAGATTGGCAAGAAAATTATCATTCTCATCACGGAGCTGTTCAAGAAGCACTGCATGTTTTCATAAAAAGTGGGCTCGACAACAAAGCTCGAGAGAATTCCTCCGTTTCCATATTAGAAGTTGGATTTGGAACGGGTTTGAATGCGATATTGACCTATGCACATGCATTGAAAGGTGATTTACATATTCGTTATGAAGGGGTTGAGGCGTATCCGGTGGAGCTAGATGAAATTAATGAATTAGCTTATGCTGAGCTCAAAGAGGTTGCTGAATATTCAGAAGTATATCATGTATTGCATAGTTCTGAGTGGGAGCAACGGGTTTCTATAACACCCGAATTTGAATTATTGAAGCGAAAGGTTATGTTGGCCGAATACACCCCTGAGGCAGGGGTATTTGATTTAGTTTACTTTGATGCATTTGGACCTCGTGTGCAGCCGGAGCTCTGGGAAGCATCGATTTTTGAAATGTTATACAACGCGATGCGGCCGGGTGCTATATTGGTTACTTATTGCGCCAAGGGACAAGTAAGGAGGGATTTAATTGCGGTAGGTTTTTATGTTGAGAAAATTCCTGGTCCACCAGGTAAGCGGGAAATGTTGCGCGCCACTAAATGAGTGAATTAACCATTCAATTGGGGCTAAGTACTTTTATCCATAATAATTGGTGATTAATCTACTTTTTTCCTAATTTTCGTGAACTGCCAATTACGGGGTGCTTAGCAAGGATGAGTATGTAGTGAGATCAGGTGACACGTATACACAGTTTGTGTAATTTGGAAAAGATGGGGTTGAATAAATCCGTACGTTTGTTCCTTTTGGAAATTTCAATCATGCGGAGAGTCCTTATTTTATGAATTAATCGCAACTTTTTCAACAAAGTTAAACCAAAAAGATGACACTAAATAAGGAGGCAATTTATTTAGCTGCCGATCGAATATATCATCCAGAATAGATGTTTACTTCCTGTTAGTAACTAAATTGATGAGCCCTTTTTATTCCCCTTATTTCCTCTTAAATTTGCGGAAAAAGTTAGAGATGTTATCCCTTGATCCAAAAGAATTATCTGTCCCTCAAGTTCATCGTTATTTGTTAGGAGCCATTGGGCCTCGTCCGATTGCTTTTGCTTCCACGATAGATGAAAATGGTATTCCGAATTTAGCGCCGTTTAGTTTTTTTAATGTTTTTAGTGCCAACCCTCCAATATTAATTTTTTCACCTGCAAGAAGTGGTCGTTCGAATACTACTAAGGATACATTCGAGAATGTAAAGGTTGTAAGGGAGTGTGTCATAAACATCGTAAATTATTCCATTGTTGAGCAGATGTCGTTAGCGTCGAGTCCTTTTGAGAAAGGTGTTGACGAGTTCGTTAAAAGTGGGTTATCACCCATTCCTTCTGATGTTGTTCGTCCTTTCCGGGTAAAGGAATCTCCCGTTCAGTTCGAATGTGCGGTGAATGAAATTATTGAGCTAGGCACAGAAGGTGGAGCGGGAAATCTAATTATTTGTGAAGTTAAGCGAATCCACATTCAAGAGGCTGTGTTGGATAGTAAACAGATGATTAATCAAGAAAAGATTGACTTAGTAGCAAGAATGGGCGGTAATTGGTATTGTCGCGCGGATAAAAACTCTATGTTTGAAATAGCCAAACCCATTACTTCAATTGGAGTGGGATATGACGCAATTCCAGAGGACATAAAAAACAGTATAATCCTTACGGGAAATGATTTAGGAAAACTCGGAGGGATTGAAGAAATTCCTAACGAAACAGATGTCAATGAGTATAAATTGATAGAGTTATCAGATCTTTTTGTATCTTTAGAAGACGACGCGGCAAAACTCGAGGTAGAACTCCATAAGCTTGCTCAAGAACTACTTAAAAACGAAAAACTAGAAGAGGCGTGGAAAACCCTCCTCGCATTTAATAACCAATAAATTTTAACAGAGATTATGTTTACACTCAACGGAATTCTAAAAGTAAAAAATGATACTCAACAAGTATCTGAGAAATTTAAAAAGAGAGAGTTTGTTGTTACAGATGCCTCAGGTATGTATCCACAAGATATTTTATTTCAATTAACGCAAGAGCGCACGGATCAATTGAATCCTATAAATGTGAATGATACCATCAATGTATCGTTTAATTTGCGTGGTCGTGAATGGACTAGTCCATCTGGTGAAGTGAAGTACTTTAACTCGTTAGATGTTTGGAAAATAGAAAAAGTAACTGGTGGAGCGGCTCCAACTCCTTCTGATATAACTCCTTCATCTGCTGACTCAGTAGAGACGTTAGTGGAGGAAGGTGATGATGATTTACCATTTTAAAGAAAGTGTACTTTATAAGAAGTCGCTTTAGGTCATCTAAAGCGACTTTTTTTTGTAATTTATACATAATTTTAAGCAAAAAAATAATGAAAATGCATACCTATAATCATTCAGTAGCAGATCGACTCATGCGCTATGTTCAAATTGATACAACGGCCGATCCGGAATCGACTTCATTCCCTTCTTCAGAAAAGCAAAAAGACCTCGGTAGATTACTTGTTAGTGAATTATTGGGTCTTGGTATTTCGGATGCGGAAATGGATGAATGGGGGTATGTATTTGGAACACTAAAAGGGAATGTATCTGGGGGGCCAACGGTCTGTTTTTGTTCACATATGGATACGGCTCCGGATTGCAGTGGAACTGATGTAAAGCCAATCTTACATCGAAATTATGATGGGAATCCCATTATTCTTCCGGACGACCCTTCTCAGATCATAACAACAGAGAAGCATCCCTATTTGAAAGAAAAAATTGGTGATGATATTATTACAGCGAGTGGGTTGACATTGTTGGGCGCAGATGATAAAGCGGGCATAGCCTGTATCATGGATTTTGTTGAATACATACAAACTCACCCAGATGTTCGTCATGGAGATATTCGAATTCTTTTTACACCTGACGAAGAGGTTGGAAGAGGTGTAGACCATTTAGATATGAAAAAGCTCGACGCAGATTATGGCTATACGCTGGATGGAGGGGTTTTGGGGTCGATTGAAGATGAGAGTTTTTCGGCCGATGCAGTAAAGATTGTGATCCATGGTGTAAGTGCGCATCCTGGTTATGCCAAGGGGAAACTAGTTAATGCGCTTAAAATCGCTGGTGAATTATTAGACGCTTTACCAAAAGATGCTTGGTCTCCTGAAACAACCGCTGGTAGGGAAGGCTTCGTGCATCCGATTTCATGTAAGGGGATAGCTGAGCGTGCTGAGATTGACTTCATAATTCGTGACCACGATACTTCACAGCTTGCCGTGTATGAAGATAAATTGAAGTTGATGGCAGAAGGGATTATCCAAAAATATTCAGGTGCTTTGTTGGAGTTTCAAGTGAGTGAACAGTATCGTAACATGAAGGAGATATTGCGTGAAGTTCCATTTGTTGCGGAATATGCGATTGCTGCGATGAATGAAGTGGGTGTTACGCCTCGCCCTGTAATTATTCGTGGGGGTACAGATGGCTCACGATTGTCTTTCATGGGACTTCCTTGCCCAAATATTTTTACTGGTGAAATGGCAATTCACTCGAAGCATGAATACTGCAGTGTTCAAGATATGGAAAAGGCAGTTCAAACGATGGTGAAATTGGCTGAAAAATGGGCCACCCACTCTGCTTAGAATAACGGGTTAGAGCTCTTCCAATTAAACTAATGTATTGTAATCCTAAATTCATAGTTTGTAAATAATCCAAGTAAAAAACGTTGTTTTTGGAAATGAATGAGTATCTTTGTGTGTGTTCTGGTCTGTTTTGGAACATTGAAATAATAATTTATGCAGAATATATCAGTTAAGTTCGACCGTAATCATAATGTCGAATTTTATCGTACGCTACAGAAGCGAGTGCGTGCGTACTTTAAAGAAAACAGCATTTCGAAATATGCAAATACAAACATGGTGATCAAGACTGTGTTTATGCTTGCTTTATACCTAGTCCCTTTTGTTCTCTTATTAACCCTTTTTCAAAATAGTTGGTTAATCTTCTTAATGTGGGTAATTATGGGCTTTGGTTTAGCTGGAGTTGGATTGTCAATTATGCATGATGGAAATCATGGTGCGTACTCAAAGAATAAGAATATAAACAAGTTAGTAGGATGGGTGCTATATTTGGCAGGTGGTAGCGATAAAATGTGGAAGATTCAGCACAACGTGTTACACCACACATACACCAATGTGACGGGCATGGACGAAGATATTGATCCAGGTAAAGTTATGCGATTTAGTCCGCATGAGGAGCGTTTACCTTTGCATAAATATCAACACATTTACGCTTGGTTTTTGTATGGATTAATGACCCTGTTATGGACTACCTCAAAGGACTTCAAGCAAGTCCACAGATACGCGAAACTAGGTTTGTTGGAAACGCAGAATACGACGTATAGAAAAATGTTAGTGAATATCATTTTGACAAAAATTTTATATTACAGCATCATTTTAGTGCTACCGCTAATTTTTAGTGCTGCTCCATGGTGGGTAACAGTTCTTGGGTTTCTAACGATGCACTACATAGCTGGGTTGATTTTAGGATTGATTTTCCAGCCAGCTCATGTTGTTCCTTCATCTAATTACCCCTTACCTGATGAGTCTGGTAATATTAAAGCTGATTGGGCAGTAAGTCAGTTAATTAATACAGCGAATTTCGCGCCTGAAAGTGGTTGGTTCTCATGGTATGTTGGGGGACTGAATTTTCAGATTGAACATCATCTATTTCCAAACATTTGCCACGTGCATTACAAGAAGCTTTCTAAAATTGTGAAAGAGACGGCTACCGAATTCAATTTGCCTTACCAGTCAGAAAAAACATTTTTAGGGGCTATTGCTACGCATGGTAGAATGCTTAAAAAGTTAGGTCAGCAGGATTCACTTTAATGTCTGATGATGGATGTGGAGCTTTTTCGGGAGTTTTGTTTGTCCAAGTCACACGCAACCGAAGATTTTCCCTTTGATGCGATAACCTTATGTTTTAAGATTGAGGGTAAGATTTTCGCTACAATACCTCTCGATTCTGCGGACAGAGCAAACTTGAAGTGCTTTCCTGCTTATGCTGAAGAATTACGTGAGAAATATACAGGTGTTCGCCCCGGTTTTCACATGAACAAGAAGCATTGGAATACGGTTATGTTCTTCGAAGACCTAGACGACGCTACTATCTTACATTTAGTTAATCATTCCTATGATCAAGTGGTGAGCAAATTACCCCTCAATAAAAGAAAAGAGCTCAAGCAATGAGTGTGCGAGTTGATAAATTTATGTGGTGTGTGCGTTTGGCTAAAACAAGGTCGGTTGCAACAGAGTTGATTAAAAAAGGTAAGGTTAAAATTAATCAAGACACTATTAAACCGTCTCGTGAGGTTAAAGTTGGCGACGTAATTTCACTCACCAAGCACAATGCTGATTTTTCATTTAAAATCTTGTCTCTATTGGAAAAGCGCGTTGGAGCTAGGTTAGTCGAGGAATTTATACTCGATATTACACCTGCCGGAGAGATTGAGAAGTTCAAGATCTATCAGGAAAGTCAAAAGGTTTACCGAAATTTCGGAACGGGAAAACCAACCAAAAAGGATCGCAGGGATTTGGAAGAATTTCTAGATTGGGAATAGTTCTTACTCAATTCGACAATGCACCAATTTTAAATACCTTTGTACAAAAAATCATCTGCATGAGAAGAGTTGTGGTTACAGGAATGGGGGCTTTGACGCCTATTGGCAATGATCTTAATTCATTTTGGGAGGCTTGTCTCGAAGGAAGAAGTGGTGCTGCGGAAATCACTAAATTTGATACGACTTTATTTAAAACAAAATTTGCGTGTGAGTTAAAGGAGTTTGATGTCGCTTCATTTTTCGATCGGAAGCAAGTGCGGATGTATGATGACTTCACGAAGTATGCTTTAGTTGCTGTGGAAGAAGCGATTAACAATGCGAAAATAGATTTTGAAGCGTTGAACAAAGACCGAATTGGGGTGATTTGGGGTTCAGGAAACGGCGGGGTTAATACGTTTGAGGAACAAATGAAGGAGTTTTCTGAAGGTGATGGAACTCCACGTTTTAACCCTTATTTTATGCCGCGCATCTTAGTTGACATTGCAGCAGGCATTATCTCTATGAAATATGGATTACGAGGAGTTAATTATTGTCCTGTTTCTGCATGTGCTACTTCTACTACGGCAATAATTGATGCTTTTAACTACATCCGTTGGAATAAAGCTGATATGATAATTACTGGTGGTTCTGAGGCGCCTATCGGACCATCGACAATTGGAGGTTTTGGTTCTGCAAAGGCTCTTTCTACGCAAAATGAACAACCTTCTTTAGCTTCTAAACCTTTTGATGTGAACCGAGATGGCTTTGTTATGGGTGAAGGAGCGGGGGCCCTTGTATTGGAAGAATACGACCATGCTATTGCTCGTGGTGCTCACATCTATTCAGAAGTTGTTGGTGGTGGAATGGCGGCGGATGCCTACCATTTAACAGGGACTCACCCAGAAGGAGTTGGTGCCGTTTTAGGAATGAAGTTAGCATTAGAAGAGGCCGAAATCCTACCTGATGAGGTTGGGTACATTAACATGCACGCTACTTCTACACCTCAAGGCGATTTAAGTGAGTTGAAAGCTGTAAGTGCTCTTTTTGGGGAGAGAAGTGATTTAGTTTTAGGCGCAACGAAATCGATGACGGGGCATTTGCTAGGAGCTGCTGGAGCTATTGAGGCAATCATTGCGGTGCTCAGCCTCTATCACCAAGAGGCTCCACCATTGATCAATACCCGAGAAGTGGAACCTGATTTCAAGAACAGCTTCATTTTTGGTTTGGGTAAAGCTACGCGGTTGAACACTTCGTATGCCTTGAGTAATACTTTTGGATTTGGTGGGCACATCGCGTCTGTACTACTAAAGAAGTAATAGTATCCTACCCTGAAAAAGAAGTCCTGCATCTATCAAGATTACCAGTTTTCGGGTGGAACAAACTTCTAGAGTATTTCTCTGAATATTACCAAATTGTTAACAGAGTATAACCCTAGTTTTAAATTTTTAATTTTTTAGATTTTACCCGCTTTTGTTCATGAAATAAAGGCGGTTTTAGTCTTCCAATTACAAAGTATTGAAGTAATATTGTGTCAGAAATTTACAACTCGCACTTCACCTGCGTCCCGAGTTGTTGCTTGTGAAAATATGAAAAGAAAATCTCAAAAATATAAAGTATTAGCAATTCATATAATAGGTGAATTTATTGGTTCTACCCTCTTCTCGCTGATGTATTTTATGTTTATCGCACGTTACTTGGATAGTGAATTCGAGTTTAGCTTTACGGTACTGGCATTTTTTATTGGAGCTGCTTATTTTGTGTCTGTCTACATACCATTTCACACTTACCGGATTCATATAATTCCTTTCATTTCCATCATTCGAGCTTTGCAGAAAAAAAAGTGGCGTATTATACTCAATAAGATTCCTGCTCAAATAATTGGTGCTTTTGCAGGGACCGCTTTGTTTAAGGAGTTTATGACTTTAATGAATTCTGAAGTAGATATAATGGATATGTGGTCGTATAGATTGGAGCAGCCTTCAGATGTTCTATTTTTCAACTTGCTCGTTGTATTTGTTCTGTGTTATGCATTTTACATTTTACAACTCTTGTTTAAGAGTTTGAATTTTACAAGTACCTTTTTCTTTGCATTGGTCGTCCAGGCCCTATTCATTTTTACATGGCAAGTTTCGGAAATTACAGCCTTGAATGTGTTTGGCTACCTAAGCCTTATTATGCTAGAAGGTGATTTTGATTTCTTGACGAATGTTTTTTGGACAATCGTGATTCATTTGGTATCTCCTTCTTTGTTAGCAATAGGGATTTTTTATTATATACGCGATCGGTACTTTAATAAAAATAGAAATATTCCACGTTCTACTAGTGGGAGTATAACGCAGAATTACGATGTATAAGTTGAATGAATGAGTAACAATAAATCAAATATCACATCACAAATCATAGGAGAAAAGCGCTATAAGTTACTGGAGCTATTTTTTATCCAAGAGCGCACTTTTTTCAGGTTGTTGGCTTTGTTTCTGGTTGTAGCGGCAATCACTTATCCATACCCTCAAATAGCTATGTGGGTTGGTTTTAGCTTGGCTGCATATTCTGCAATTGCCAATGATTCAATTCAAAGTATTGGGACGTTCATTGCTTCAAACTCAGAGCGAAAGTGGTGGCTTCTGTGGCTGTTTATTGGTGGAATATTTGTGGTTACCGTATTTTATTCGTGGTATTATTACGGAGGGGATGTTTCTCATGAACGACTTCTCTCAAAGGATAGTGAGGGCAATCTTAAGTTTCCAGAAGCCGAAAATTTCAAGTTCTTACAACTTGCAGCTCCAATAGTTTTGCTTTTATTGACACGATTAAGAATGCCCGTTTCTACGACATTCATGCTATTGAGTGTCTTTAGTGCTAATTCTAAAGGGATTCTTTCTGTAGGGCAGAAAAGTTTGATTGGATACCTTATTGCGTTTGGAGTTGCTATGGTCGTTTGGTTTGGATTAAACTTCTTAATAAAACGTCTGTTAAAAGGGGAGATGTCTTCTTGGTGGATTGTTGCTCAATGGATAATTAGTGGTTGGTTATGGTCCATGTGGGTGATGCATGATGCGGCAAATATTGCTATTTTTCTTCCTAGATCACTGAGTATAACGGGGTTTGTCGTATTTGCTGGTGTTGTCTTCTTTGGGCTGGGGCTCTTATTTTATTTGAGGGGAGATAAGATTCAATCCATTGTAACGGAGAAATCTGAGGTAACAGATGTGCGTTCGGCTTCCATAATTGACTTTGCTTACCTTATAGTACTGTTTGTATTTAAGGAGATGAGTAACGTACCGATGAGTACTACTTGGGTATTTATAGGTTTATTAGGAGGACGTGAGTTGGCAATGAGATTATCTGCAAGAGCTACAAAGAAAATAGAAGCAGAAGGAACTATGTCATTGAGAACAACAATTCTAATGGTGGTGAAAGACTTGTCTTACGCGACTATTGGTCTTTTGGTGTCAATTACTCTTGCTATCGCAATTAATGATTCATTGCAACAAGAGATCTTAGATTGGTTTAAGTAATTAAATTTCTGGATCTTCGTCAAGGGGAGAAGTATCCCTCTTTTTTACCAATATGAAACTAAAAAAATCAACTGAATTCAGTTGACTTTTTTAGTTTAGTTAAAGGATGTTATTCCGCTAAAATACTTCTTGAAATAACAATCTTCTGTACTTCAGATGTTCCTTCATAGATTTGAGTAATCTTCGCGTCACGCATTAAACGTTCTACATGATATTCTTTTACGAAACCATATCCACCATGAATTTGAACGGCTTCAACAGTATGTTTCATGGCAACAGATGAAGCGTGCAATTTTGCCATAGCTCCAGATAGGTCATAGTTCATTCCGTTGTCCTTATGCCATGCAGCTTTGTGAACAAGCAAACGTGCTGTTTCAATATCTACTGCCATATCGGCTAATTTAAAAGCGATCGCTTGGTGCTTCGAAATCTCCTTTCCAAAAGCTTTGCGCTCTTTTGAATAGGCTAATGCTAATTCATACGCACCGGCAGCAATACCAAGTGCTTGCGCAGCAATTCCAATTCTTCCCCCTGAAAGTGTTTTCATCGCGAATTTGAAGCCGAAACCATCTTCACCGATTCTATTTTCTTTAGGAACTTTTACATCGTTGAATAACAAAGTATGTGTGTCACTACCGCGAATCCCCATTTTATCTTCTTTGGCTCCAACAATAAATCCTTCCATACCGCGCTCAACAATTAACGCGTTTATTCCTTTATGTCCTTTTTCTACGTCAGTTTGAGCGATTACTAAATAAACTGAAGCTGAAGAACCGTTGGTAATCCAGTTTTTCGTTCCATTCAGAACGTAGTGATCTCCTTTATCAATCGCCTTTGTGCGCTGCGATGTCGCATCAGAACCTGCCTCTGGTTCAGACAAGCAGAACGCCCCAATAATTTCTCCTTTGGCTAAAGGCACTAAATATTTTTGTTTCTGTTCTTCAGTTCCAAAAGTTTCCAATCCCCAACATACTAAGGAGTTGTTCACGCTCATGCATACAGAAGCAGAAGCATCTATTTTCGAAATTTCTTCCATGGCAAGAACATAGGACATAGTGTCCATTCCACCTCCTCCATATTTTGGATCAACCATCATTCCCATAAAACCAAGTTCACCAAGTTGCTTGATTTCTTCAGCAGGGAAACGCTGTGCATTATCTCTCTCAATAACACCTGGTTTAAGTACGTTTTGAGCAAAGTCTCTTGCAGCATCTCTTACTGCCAAATGTTCTTCAGATAATTCAAAGTTCATATTTTGTATTTTAATTTGTGTAATATTGGGGGGCTAAAAATACATGGAATATTTCAAATTGACCAATTTATAATTGTCATTTATGTCAAGTTATCGCATTCTTGGGTTAATGTCGGGGACTTCGTTGGACGGTCTGGATATAGTGGATGTGCTTCTTTCGAAAGTGAGTAAAGACCAATGGAAATTTGAAGTGCTTCACGCTGAAACAGTTGATTATTCAGAAGATTGGCAGTTTCGACTCGGTAATTCGGCAAATGAGTCTGGCATAGGTTTAACTCAACTAAGTCATGACTTAGGTAATTACTTCGGAGATGCGGTGAATGATTTTTTAGCAAGAAATGTGATACGACGAGATGATATTGCAGCTATTTCGTCACATGGACACACTGTTTTTCATCAACCTAAAGAAGGTTATACCCTGCAAATTGGGAATGGTCCTGAATTGGCGCACAAAACGGGATTGCTTACTGTTTGCGATTTTCGAGTCAATGATGTGCTCCTAGGAGGTAATGGCGCTCCACTAGTTCCAGTTGGTGATCAATTCTTATTTTCTTCAAGTGCAGAAAGTTTTTTAAATCTAGGGGGCTTTTCTAATATTTCGTTTCGAGAAAAGGGAACCGTTCTTGCATGTGATATTTGCCCAGTCAATATTGTTTTAAACAAATTGGCAGAGCAAGTGGGGCAAAAATTTGATAATCTTGGTAGACTAGGAAGAGAAGGCGTGATTGATCGTGACGTCCTATCAAGACTCAATGAACTTCCGTTTTATCATGAAGCGCCTCCGAAATCATTAGGGGCAGAATGGGTTGCAGATGAAATTCATCCAATTATTGGTGATGGGGTGGACTTGATAACTACATTTTATGAGCATATAGCCCAGCAAATAGCAGCGGTTTTAACCAGGCACAAATTATCTTCGGTATTTCTTAGTGGAGGAGGTGCCAAAAACCTATTTCTATTAGAGCGACTAAAGTCGCATTATGGGGGAGCAGTTATTCTTCCCGATTCAACGATTATTGAATTCAAAGAGGCGATTGTTTTTGCCTTGTTGGGGGTGTTGCGCTTAAGGGAGGAAATTAATGTATGGTGTTCGGTGACTGGTGCTCGAAGAGACTCCGTTTCTGGAGTTATCCACAATCCGAGTTTGTAAAATGTTGTCTACTTCAGTTGTCCATTAAAATTGTTTTTTACTTTTGCTTACAAACAACTAGAGATTATGAAAGAACTTCTTCACAAATACGAAAATAAGCAACCTGAAATTGTGTTCGAATGGAGTGACCCAGAAACTGAAGCAAAGGGTTGGGTAGTGATTAATTCGTTACGGGGTGGAGCTGCCGGCGGTGGAACTCGAATGAGAGAAGGGTTAGATAAGCGTGAGGTCGAGTCCCTAGCAAAAACGATGGAGGTAAAGTTCACAGTAGCAGGCCCTCCAATAGGTGGAGCCAAGTCTGGGATAAATTTCAACCCTAAGGATCCTCGTAAAAATGGTGTATTGAGACGATGGTATGCAGCGGTTACTCCGTTGTTAAAACATTATTACGGAACTGGGGGTGACTTGAATGTGGATGAAATTCATGAAGTCATTCCAATCACCGAAGACTGTGGAGTGTGGCATCCGCAAGAAGGAGTATTCAACGGGCATTTTCAACCAAAAGAGGCACAGAAAATAAATCGTATAGGTCAACTTAGAAATGGTGTGCTGAAAGTAATAGAAGATCCTAAGTTTTCTCCAGATGTAAATCGGAAATTTGTAATCGCAGACATGATTACTGGTTACGGAGTAGCTGAATCAGTGAAGCATTTCTATTCGATTTGGGGAGGAGATGTGCGGAATAAGCGCGTGATTGTCCAAGGTTGGGGAAATGTAGCTTCTGCAGCAGCTTTTTATTTAGCACAAGATGGTGCAAAAATCGTTGGTATTTTGGATCGAGCTGGTGGCTTAATTAACGAGCAAGGTTTTTCTTTCGAAGAGATTAAGAATTTCTTCTTAACAAAGAATGGAAACGAATTATATCATACCCAAATGAAGACATTTGATGAAATAAATGATCGTATTTGGGATGTGCAAGCAGAGGTATTTTTACCGTGTGCTGCATCTCGTTTAATTACTCAGAATCAAGTAAATAGGATGATTGTGTCTGGCGTAGAGGTGATTTCCGCTGGGGCAAATGTTCCTTTTGCAGATTCAGAAATATTTTTTGGTTCCATTGCGGACTATACGGATAACAATATTGCTGTAATTCCAGATTTCATTGCAAATTGTGGAATGGCGCGTGTTTTTGCATATTTGATGTCTTCTGACCTGGAAGAATTAACAGACAAGGGAATATTTGAAGATACTAGTTCTATTATTAAAAAAGCTATGGAAGCTACCCATAATGTTAACTCTGGTAAGACTGGAATTGCAAAGGCTGCTTTTGAGATTGCACTTAAACAACTTATATAATAACTAGTAAACTACGAAAATGGAAATTTTTATTGTCACCGTATTTATTCTTGGTTACCTTGCTATTACACTTGAGCACACCATTAAGATAGATAAATTAGTTCCCGCGCTATTAATGATGGCTTTGGCTTGGGCAGGAGTAACGTTTGGATTAGATGGTTTTGCCCAATGGTTCGATTCGCACGCCAGTGCATTGATGAACGGTGAGAATGGTACCGAAAACTTTGCCGTGATGGGGCATGAAGATAAATTGCATGTGATGGAGAATACATTACTTCATCATTTCGGTAAGACGTGTGAAATCTTAATCTTTTTAATTGGTGCAATGACGATTGTAGAAATTGTGGATCATTTCCACGGGTTTTCTACTATAAAATCTTTTATCCGTACCAACAAGAAAAGAACATTGCTTTGGATTATCGCCATTTTAGCTTTTATTTTATCAGCAATCATAGATAACCTCACTGCTACAATTGTACTGATAACTATTCTTCGAAAATTATTATCTGATTCTAAGGATAGAATTTGGTTTGCAGGTATGATTATCATTGCAGCGAATGCCGGTGGCGCATGGTCTCCAATTGGTGATGTAACAACGACAATGCTCTGGATGGGAGGTAAAGTAAGTGCAATAGATTTATTTGCAAAATTGATTATTCCTTCCATTATTTGTATGGTTGTACCAACCTTAATCGCATCGTTTTCGAAAGCATTCAAAGGCTCATTTGAATTACCTCCAGAGTCAGAAGGTTCTAACAAACGTGGACCACTTATGCTGTATTTAGGGTTAGGAATGATTGTATTTGTTCCTATTTTTAAAACAATTACACACCTTCCTCCATATGTCGGTATGATGCTTTCTTTAGGGATTGTTGCATTGGTTGCTGAAATTATTAGTGCGCGTCAATTTACATTGTCCTATGCAGGTGCAGGAAAAGAAGAGAATGATGATGACGTTGGAGATCATGGTGGAGGTGGAGGACATCATGAGAGCCCAACGTTTAGAGCACTTACTAAAATTGAGATGCCTTCTATTTTATTTTTCCTAGGTATTTTAATGACAGTAGCTGCATTGGAATCTCTAGGTCTTGTATTTAACTTTGGTCAATCAGTAAGTGCTAGTATGCACACGGATGTATTCGTAATGCTTCTTGGACTTGGCTCAGCCGTGATTGATAATGTGCCATTGGTTGCTGCCAGTATGGGAATGTTCCAGAATGAAATGGATCATCATGTATGGCATTTTATAGCTTACGCAGCTGGGACAGGAGGTTCAATGTTGATTATTGGTTCGGCCGCCGGAGTTGTTGCAATGGGAATGGAACGCATTTCATTTTTCTGGTATCTAAAAAATATTTCTTGGTTGGCTTTAGTAGGGTACGTTGTTGGAGCTTTGGCTTATATTCTAATGAACCCAATGTAATTTAAGGTGTAACTATTTTATTTATTAAACGTTTGATTAATCATGAAAACAATGTTTTTACTACAAGCAGCAGAGGATGTGACAACTGCATCCACATCGGGTGCTGAAGAAAACTTTAAAGAGGTTGCAATTTGGCAAGCTATTCTAGATGCAACTAGTGACTTTATGGGATTAGTAATTATGATTGTGTTGGCTGTGATGTCGGTCTATGCAGTCTATGTGTTCGTGGAGCGACTATTGGCTCTGCGCCGAGCCTCCAAGAATGATCCAACGTTTCTGAATCGAGTTAAAGATTTGCTAAGCGAGGGGAAAGTTGATGATGCCAAGAATCTCTGTATAAGAACAGACTCACCTTCAGCACGAATGTTGGAAAAAGGAATAAGCCGATTAGGTAAGTCAGTAGATATTGTTGCTACAACAATCGATAATACTGGTAAATTGGAAATTTCTCGTTTGGAACAACGTTTAAGTTTTCTAGCTACAGCTGCAGGTGCTGCTCCAATGATTGGTTTCTTGGGAACCACCTTAGGGATGGTGAAGACTTTTAATGCCATGAAAAATTTGGACTCACTAGATTTAGGAACGATTGCTCCGGGAATCATGACGGCAATGGTAACTACGGTAGCCGGTCTGATTGTTGGAATTATTGCTTATATGGGGTACAATTATTTAGTGTCTAAAATTTCCAAAGTAGTATATCGCATGGAGAATGACGCCATGGAGTTTATGGATTTATTGCATAAACCAACCAAATAACGTTAGGGAATATGGGATTTGGTACACAAAATAAAATTAAAGTAGAAGGTGGGATGGCTTCCATGACCGACCTTGTTTTTCTATTGTTAGTATTCTTTATTATTATGAGTACTATGGCGGAAAAGAATACTCCTGTGGAACTTCCAAAGCCAACGGAAAAATTAGAAACGTCAAAAGAAAATACAACTACCACTGTTATAATTACTGAGGATGATCTATACAAGGTGATGATGAGTAATTCGGATGCTACAAACCCCTTTGGTCCAAAAACAGATGGTTTTGCATTAGAAGAAGTGAGAGACTTCTTGATTACTGAGGTTGAAAACACGCCTGAAATGAAAGTTAAAATAGCAGGAGCACGCGAAGCGAGTTACGAAGCAGTATTTCAAGTTTTAGCCCTATCAAAAGCGAGAGGGTGGAAGCCTGTATTGGCCTATGACTAAAGGATGAACTTATGGCAAATGTTCCAGTAGTACAGAAAGAGGATGACATCAAGGGAATGATCGCAGCAGCCTTAGCTCTGATGATTACGCTTTTTTTGTTGTTTTTTATTAAATACCATGAACCTGACCCGCCCAAAGTGACTATTCCTATTCCTATCACTATGTCTGAAGAGGGGATTGATGAATTTGAAATTTTCAATGCTGGAGGGGGAGCTCCAAGTTCCACGACGGTTACTGAAGCTGTTACGCAACCCGCAGCTCAAGAACAAGCAACTCAAGAGGAATCGGTTGTTTCTGTTCCATCGGGGAATCAAGGAGCAACGAATAATTCATCTAGTGAAACGTCACAACAAGCTAGTCCTTTTTCTGGAACGGGCACTGGAGGCTCTGGGACTGATGGTTCAGGTGGAGGTTTTGGCTCGGATAACGGACCGGGTTCAGGTACTGGAGTCCCTGGAACAGGTTCTGCAGGGGAACGAATTCGGAAAAACAACTTGAAATCCAATCCAAAAACACCTAATACTGCGCTTTGTCAGATTGCTTTGAAGTTGATTATCGATGCCAATGGAAATGTAGTTTCTGTGCTAGAAATTAGAGAAAATACAACAACTACGAATCAAGTTCTTATTGATGAAGTGAAGTCGCTGGTAAAAAAAGAGGTGAAGTATGACGCTCGTCTGGGAGCTCCCAACGCAACAGTTTTCTATACGGTAACTGTCCAACCTGGTTAAAAACATGCAGCTACAAAGTTATCAGTCGGCAATCGATTGGCTTTTTCAGCAATTTCCCTCTTACCAAAATATAGGTGCAGGTGCATATAAACCTAATTTGGATAATATTCATGCTTTGATTAATGAATTGTCTATTCCTCTTAGAACGGTACCATACGTGCATGTGGCCGGGACAAATGGAAAAGGGAGTACCTGTTCCATATTAGCGAGTTCTTTAACTGAGGCCGGTTATAAGGTGGGGTTGTTTACATCGCCACATATAAATGATTTTAGGGAACGAATACGTATAAACGGTGTATTGATTCAGGAAGAAGCAGTGATTGATTTTGTAACCCATATACAAGACGCCTCAAGCACTGTTGCACCTTCATTCTTTGAAATTTCTCTAGCGATGGCCTTGGATCATTTCAATCGTGAACAGTGTGATATTGCAATTATTGAAACGGGATTAGGGGGGAGGCTAGATGCAACCAATATTATAATTCCTATACTATCGGTAATTACGAATATTTCGTTGGAACATCAGATTTTTTTAGGGGATACGCGTGCTCAGATAGCGGCTGAAAAAGCAGGAATCATTAAAACAACTATTCCCGTAGTTATTGGTCAAATGGACGAAGAAATAGGCCCTGTTTTTTCTGAAGTCTCTGAAAATCTTCGATCAGCACTGTATTTGGCTACTTCAAACCATCCGAATTATTTAGAACGTAATAAGGTAATTGTTCAGAAATGTCTTGAAGTGCTTAAGAATATTGGTTTCCCAACAAAAGAGGAACATTTTGATTTAGGCATTCAACATGTTAAGTCGAATGCAGGTCTAAGGGGGCGTTTACAATTAATCAATTATCAACCTTTGGTTATTGCAGATGCTGCACATAATGAGGATGGTATTCGTTCGATGTTTCGTGCCATTGGAACAATGTATCCCAAACCTGATTTGCGTATTGTTTATGGGTCAAGTGCAGATAAAGATTTGAGTCAAATAGGAAAACTTTTTCCGTCGAAAGCGGACTATTATTTGACACAATTTAAAAACCCTCGCTCTTTAAGTGAAAAGCAGTTATATGAATTCTCGTCTAATTTCGGTTTAAATGCACTATTTTATTCTTCTCCTAAATTAGCTTTGCAAGCTGCGCAAGATTCTGCAAATGAAAGTACTGTGATAATAGTTTTTGGTAGCTTCTTTCTTTTAGAAGAAATTTTTTGATTTTTTCTTTCAAAATTCCTTGCTAGTTTAAATTTCTACTCTATATTTGCACCCGCTATTGCAGTGAACGCACTGCAAGTTTTAATAGCAAATCGGGCTCTTAGCTCAGCTGGTTCAGAGCACCTGCCTTACAAGCAGGGGGTCACTGGTTCGAATCCAGTAGGGCCCACGAAGCCTCGCAGAAATGCGAGGCTTTTTTTGTTTCTAAAAAAATAACTTTTTCTTCTATCTTAGGGTTATGAAACATTTTATGTTCTTCTTGTGGAGTATTGGTTATGCTCAAAATGGACTTCCTAAAACTGCCGTTCAGGATTTTTTAGAGCATTTCACAAACAAGATACGAGCACAATGCGCAGCTTTTTTCATGTTTCGGCATCAATTCAAACAGTTACTTCAAATGCAGATGGGACAGTTGTTCGCATAGAATCGGTAAATGAGTTAATTAGAGGAATAGTACGTATTCCAAATGAAATAAGGTTTGAAGATCGGATTAGGCGTTTTAAAGTGCGATCGGATGGAAAAATAGCTCAAGTATGGGCACCTTATGAGGTTTGGATCAATGGGGAGAAATCACATTCAGGCGTGAACTCATTTGTTTTGGTGCAGGTAGGTGATGATTGTAAAATTATTCACCTTATTGATACCCGCAAAAAGTAAAGTATAGATGAAAAAGAAGCTGTTTGTATTTTCTGGAGCGGGAGTTTCCGCAGAAAGTGGTATAAATACATTTAGAGATAGTAACGGTTTATGGGAGAATCACTCTATTGAAGATGTTGCTAGCCCTGAAGGTTGGCGAAAAAATCCTGCATTGGTACTTGAGTTTTACAACAAAAGAAGAGCTCAATTGAAAGAGGTACAACCGAATGAGGCTCATCTTATTATTGCTAGTCTTGAAGATCAATTTGAGGTAACTGTGGTGACTCAAAATGTGGATAATTTGCATGAACGCGCTGGATCAAGTCATGTCATCCATTTACATGGAGAGTTGACCAAAGTGCGACCGGAAAATTCTCTGCGAGGAGAAATTAGTTGGATGGATGATTTAGTATTAGGTGATGTTTCGGCAAACGGAATTCAATTGCGTCCCCATATCGTCTGGTTTGGTGAGCTTCTGAATGAAAGTGATATGTTTGTGGCAAGGCAGGCTGCGGAACAGGCTGATATTTGTATTGTCATAGGTACGTCTTTACAAGTCTATCCGGCAAACGAAATACCTCATTATACAAAACAAAATTGTCCAATTTTTGTGGTAGACCCAAATGCGAGCAGCTTATTAAGCATAGGGAATCGCTCGAATATTATTGTGTTAGATGCTCTAGCCTCAGAGGGAATGAGGCATGTAAGAGATGTGCTATTGCGGTAACAAAAAAGAGCCAGTAAGTTACTGGCTCCTTTATCTAACGCTTTGATTAGGATTATTCTAACGTAAAGTTGATCACCACTGTTTTGTATGAACGGACATACTCACCTTTTAAGGTTCCAGGCTTCCATTTAGGTGATTTATTGACTACGCGAAGTGCTTCTTTCGCTAAATATCGGTCTACTTTGTTGGCTACTTTAGCATCGGTAATCGAGCCATCTTTTTCAACAATAAATTTTACATAAACTTTACCTTGAATTCCCATTTCTTGAGGTATTTCAGGGTATTTTAATTCTGTCTTCAGAAAGGGAATCCAATTCTCGAAAGAAGCCTCGTTGTCAATCCACTCATGGACCTCTAAATCAGGTGCTTTTTCGTCACCAACATTGATGATGATGTCTCCCACTTTCGGCAAGCCTACAGTTACCACATTTTTTTCATCTTTGTTGACGTTCCCCACTTCTTTTATGTCTGGAGTCAACACCTTTAGATCTGGCGTTACAGGTTTGTCGTTAGTTACTTTGACGATTTTTGGAATCTCAATGGGCGTTGGAAGTTCTTCTTTGACCATTTTGATTTCAACGACTTCCCCTTTTCTTTCAATATGCTCTTTTTGAGCATCATAAATAGGGTGCCTCCACGAGAAGGCCATCAGGAGGCATGCTCCTGTTAAAAATAAGCCGAGTTGGAAATACACAACTCTATCCTTTTCAGGATTTACTTTAGGGTTCTTTTTCGCGATCATAATTATAAGTTTAAATTATGATCTGTAAGCTCCAAGTTTTATGCCATCAGCGGAATCCTATATGCATATTGACCTAGAGCATAGTGAGTGTTATTTTTTTGTGAATAGTGTTTACAGAAATTGAGTATTATCAAGAATCTATGAGTTTAAATCCTTTTCCATGAATATTCATTATTTCTATAGCTTCATCGTCTTTCAACATTTTTCGCAGCTTAGCAATATAAACATCCATGCTGCGACCATTGAAGTAATTATCATCGCCCCATATAGCGCGCAAGGCAGCTTGTCTGTCAAGCACTTCACTTTTATTCTTGGCAAGGAGCTTCAAAAGTTGATTCTCCTTGGTGGTAAGTTTTTGTGATTCACCATCTTTAATAAGAAGACGTTTGTCGCTGTCGAAAGTAAATTTACCAATATTGAATTGAGCACTATCTATTTCTCTCTCAAAACCAGAACGTTTGAGAATGGCTTCTATTCTGGCAACGAGCTCCTCCATACTAAAAGGTTTTGTTAAGTAATCATCTGCTCCAATCTCAAATCCTTTCAGCTTATCTTCTTTCATCGATTTTGCAGTTAGAAAAAGGATGGGAATATTTTTATCAATCTCTCTAATTTCTCTTGCAACGGTAAATCCATCGATTTCAGGCATCATAACGTCGAGAATTAAGAAGTCATAATTTCTTTCGTTGAACTTTTCTAGTGCAATCTTACCATTTCTAGCAAGGTCGACTTGGTACCCTTTATTTTTCAAAAAGGTGTTCAACAACGTTCCTAGATTTTCGTCGTCCTCTGCGAGAAGCACGGATACAGAATTACTCATGGTTTTTACTTTTAGTGATTATTAGTGAAAATGTCGACCCTTCACCGAATTTACTTTTGACGCTTAATTTCCAGCCTTGATGGTCCGCAACAGCTTTGACGTAACTTAGGCCCAATCCAAAACCTTTTACATCATGAACATTCCCTGTAGGAATACGGTATAATTTGTCAAATATTTTATCCAGGTACTCATTTTTTATTCCAATCCCATTATCACGCACATGTAATTCGATTTGATCTCCTTTTAATTTAGTTATAATCGTAAGATTCGGTTCGTTAGGACTGTATTTTATTGCGTTGTCAATTAAGTTGGTAATAATGTTTGCAGTATGAATAGGGTCGCCATATATTGTTAGTTCTTCAGGAGCTAATTCAAGATGCACTGATCCAGATTGTTCTTTTAATTTCAGTTGAAATTGACGTGTTATAGATTGGATTAATGCATTTAAAGGAATAGGTTCGTATTTTAATTTAAGCTCACCTTTGTCCAATAATGCACTTTGAAGAATTTGCTCTACCAATCCACTTAAGCGCCTATTTTCCTGATGAATCATTGAAACAAAGGGTGCAGTTCCCTCTGGTGTATTGGTCATGCTTTTATCTGATAGCGCTTCGCAGGCAAGAGATATTGTCGATATGGGCGTTTTGAATTCATGGGTCATGTTACTTATGAAATCATTTTTCGTTTCCGATAATTTTCGTTGACGTACAATTGTTTTATACATAATGCTAAAAGAAAATATCACCAGAATTATAAGGAGTAGACTCACAAGAAGTGTAAACCACATTTCTCCGAAAAGAAGGGTGTTCTTTTTTGGAAAGAAGATATGTAAAGTGAGCTCCTCGTCAAATATATTACCTGGAAATAAGCGAACGTGATAGGTTTTCGTTGTATCTAATCCTGACATATAATCTCTAGTATATGCTGGAAACTCAACAACTTTCTTGTTTTCATCTGTGATTACATAATTGAATCTGGTTTGAAGATTTTCTGTTTTTAAAGTGTTCGAAATGATTGAATCCAAAAATGCAAGGTCGATGCGCTGACTAGCGTTTAAATCACCCACGTTTCGAAAGGCATTAATCATGAAATCATTGATGTACTGCGATTTTCTGAACAAGTTGTTCATAGCACGTTTGTCCAATTTAAAGCTTAAGTCGGAGGTGTCTTGGGGTACGTTTTTCCCACTTATTTTAACCAATTGACTCAACTCTGTAATATCACGCGTTAATACGCTATGTGTTGTTTTGACATTCGCGAGAGAGTCGTACGAATTACCCGTAATCAAGAGATATTTTGATTGTTCTCCGTTGGCAAAAATGAACGTGTCTTTGATGCTTACAGATTCCTCAACAGGAACAAGGTTTTTAAATTCTTGTTTTAAGGCATTCTTATATTGACCGCTAATATCCCCTTTAAACATAGTTGTATATCGTCTAAAGTCGGATGCCTTTTCATGTCGTATCGCCACTTTGGAAAGAACATTTTCTAGGTGAGTTTCAAATTCCTCATTGGTTTGCTCAAATAAATCCAATGCATTTTTTAATTGTAGACCAACTAAAAAAAGTAGAGCTGAGCTCACCAAAACAAGTATTTGTGGTAATTTTATTTTTTTCACGACCCTCGAATTTAATCTATTCAGCGACGTGCAGATTTGAGTTAACCTTTTTTAACATGAATTTAGACGTATACATAATGCTGCTCATGGTTTTGTGGAGACCTCTCAGAGTTATTGGTTGTTCCGGTTGGTTATTAACACATTCAAGTGTTGATTAAATAAAATTAATTTGTAGAAATATTCACGGGATTTTTCTACATTTGATTGAAACATTTAATTAAATCTTATGAAAAAACTATTACTTTCTTTGGCAATTGTTGCATCATCAGCTGCTGTTATCGCACAAAGCTGTTCTCCAAATCAAGTCTGGGCAGATACTGTTTCAGGTGGTTATGGTGCATATCCTGATACAATTGTAAATTTCCCAACTGCTACGGTAAATACATTTTATTCAACAGATCTGAATTTTTTAGTTCCAGCTCAGGTGACTGCTGATCTCGATCCTACGGGACTCTTTGTAGGTAGCACTATTAACTACTTCACAGTAGATGATGTGGTTGGACTTCCTGCTGAATTGGCTTATGCATGTAATGTTGCTTCTTGTCAATATAATGGAGGTGATAATGGATGTGCTAATGTATATGGTACACCAGTAGATGCTGATGTTATTTATGATATTACGATTCAAATTACGGCGAATGTGCAAACAATTCTTGGAGCAGTGAACCAAGGTGCTGAGTTTTCAGGCTACAAAATTATTGTGAACGGTCCAACAAGTTCTATTCCATTTGAGGTGATTGAGCCTTTATCTGTTGCGCCAAACCCTGCTAGTAATAAAGTGACACTTTCTGGAGTTAATCCTTCTTTGAAGGCTTCTAAGATTACGGTTACTGATATCACCGGAAAGGTTGTTCATACCATCGAGCCTGGTAACTACAGCAACTATACGTTTGATGTATCTAAATTAGATATGGGTATATACGTGATTAACGTAGAACATGCTTATGGTTTTGATAGCATCAAATTCATAAAAGAATAAATTCAGATATAACTGAGGAAAGAGCATCGGTTGGTGCTCTTTTTTTATGTCCAAACCTTTGTGCCTTCAGAACAGTTTTTGCAAATATCGATAGCTTTTCGGTTACCAAAAACGGCCTTTCTAAAACTGGTATAGCGCCGGGAATTCCAAATTTCGCGAAAGTCTGACGAAGTTGATAACTCACCCAATACGTGTTGTGCATCTTTGTCAAAGCAACACGGAACCACTTTCCCATCCCAAGTGAGTACCGTTGAAGACCACATGCGCCAGCATTGATTCAATAGTTTATATTTAGGGCGATATTTCCCGTCTTTCCCTAGTTTGTAGCGCGCGTATTTATCGTTGTCAGGCATGAGTGGATTACCATTTTCGTAATCATAGAGCTGTGCTGTTTTTAAGCGTACTTCGTCTACACCTAATTCCTTTCCGAGCTGAAATACCTGTTCGATTTCATGTTCGTTTGGATGCACAACTAAAAACTGGAAAATTAATGTCGGTGTACTGGAATTAAATTTCTTTTTTGCAGTAACTACATGTTTAGTACCCTCAATTACTTTACGCAATTTACCATGAACACGATATTGTTCATAGATTTCTTGTGATAAACCGTCGATTGAAATAATTAAACGGTCTAAACCAGAATGAACAATTTCTTCTGCTTTGGATGCTGTAATGAAATGCGCATTCGTTGAAGTCGCTGTATAAATCCTTCTCTTTTTTGCCGAGCGTATTAAATCTAAAAATTGGGGGTGTAAAAAAGGTTCACCCTGAAAATAATAATTGATGTAGAATAGTTGTTTTCCCAAACTATCTAGCATTCGATCATGTAAATCGGGACTCAATTTCCCAGTAGGTCGTGTGAACTGTTTCAGACCGCTAGGACATTCTGGGCAGCCCAAGTTGCACGCCGTCGTAGGTTCAATGCTCGCTGCGTATGGAAGTCCACTATTACCGGAAGTCTTAAAATATTTAGCAGACCAATACGAAGTTTTTAGCTTCGCTAAGTTCGTCATTCTGTGAAGCGAAAGGTGTTTTATGATATTCCAGTTATCCAACCAATTCATTACTCAAATGTAACTAGAAAAATGGTGTAAACTTAATTCAATGAGGTGGTAATTGGGATATTGGTTGTCCTGATGAACACTAAAAATTAAATTTTATAGATAATTTATATACAAAATTATCTTTCATTTCAGGAAGTGCGTAGGCACCATAGCGATGAAATACACCGATGCCCAATCCACTATTCCCTAAAATGAGAAGATTATCTACGAGTACACCAGATTCATAGAACCCTTTTTCGTGAACTTTGAAGCTGTGGTTGTGCAGTTGTTGATTGCGCATCTCTCCTATTCCTGCTGCAGAATGAAGGGAGAATTGCGGTGCTGTAAAGGTAGTTTTGTTCTTAAGCGGGAGAAATGAAAAGCGAAAAAAGAGAGCTGTATGCTTATCGGTGAAAAATTCTGCCGCGACCATCGTTTCAAAAGTGTTTGGAACGGTGAGATTCCAATTGCGATTCGTTCCATACGGCATCTGAAGTAATGTTAATGGTACTTCACCCAACGTTATTCCACTTGTAGAATTGAGAAGTAATTTACCTATTCCACGAACGCTAAATGTTTGCGAAATAGATAGATTAAGTCGGTAATAGTCGAATTCTCCATCAAAAATAGAATTCCATCCTTTCATTGCTCGGAATTGTATTTTCGGATATTTGCTACCTAGTGAGACGCGCTGGGTACCCAAAAGCATTACCTTTTCGCGGATTGTCCAGTTCACCACGACTCCTGTTTCTGCCACATCAAACATATTGGAATAGAGATTGGAGAGAGTTTTTAATCCTTCAAACGAATACTCATCAAGGAATGTAATTCGCCGATAATTTGCAATGAATTGCAAGTGAAAGTTTTGAGCTATATATCCTCCCAAAGACATCGTTCCTTTTCGCTGACGCTCCAGTTGATTGATAAAAAAGTTCCGATATAGCGCTCCTGAGGATAAATCGAAGTTGTTCATCATATAACTCACCCCTCCTCGTTCAAACACATCATCTGAATAGCTGAAACTTAAAAGTATTCGACGTTTTTCGGCCAACAAGAAATCTACATTGCCACCCCATTTCCATGCTTCATCTCGAAATCCATATGCAAAATATCCACCGAGAGAGAAATAGTTAGTCAACCGATCATTGGTTTCTAACCCAAGTCCTAAACGGTAACCTTCGTATTGGTTGAAGTCCGCTAAACGCCACATCGGAACGCTGATTTTTCCAATTGGTAATTTACCAGTAGATAGGATGGTTGCCATATCTACTAAACGTTCAAAATTCATTTTTTTCGACACGCTGTCTACTACATGATAAGTTTTTAACTCTTTGTCAGTAGAGGAAGTTCCGCGAGCAACTTCTAAACCGATTGTATCATCTACCGCAGTAGGCAAAACTTCAAGTTTCACCACATTAAAATCGTTTTTTATTGGTATGTCGAAAATGACATTCTTAATATAAAGATTGCTTTTTCCGACCAGTTCGTGATAGTCACTGATGGCTAAGCCGGGGAACGAAAATTCTGTACTCAATTGATAGGGAAACCATTTTTTGTTCTCCGTAAATTTATATTCTTGAATGATTTTTACAGTGAATGTTTCTTGAGCCGTATGTGGTTCAGCGATCACGCGTTGAATGGCCCATTTATTACTGTTTATAAAGAGATAGCCAGAAAGGCCTTCAAAGATTTTTCCTCTTCTCGGTCGAAATGAAATTGTGTAAGTCGTATCAGATGTATTAATCAACGTATCTTCTAAAATGAACAGATAACGTCGAATTCCTCCTGGAGCAATAGGGTTGATGTATTCGATTTCTCCAATATTAAACGAGGCAGTATAAAAACTAAAGGATTGGAATTGATTAACGAGAGATGCAAAAATCGGATTCTTAACACCAGAAACTTTATAAGAGGTCACTACCTCGTTATCATAGTTAGGAGGAGAGAATGTGCGTTGAGATGCCGTTTCAGTTAAGAAAAGGTATTGCGAACTAAAAAGGTCAATCGATTTAAGTAAACTCGTATCAGAAATAGTGTCTCTATTGAGGGGTTTCGTTGCCTCTCCTCCGATAGAGAAACGTGAAAAACCATCGTATTGGAACGAATTATTTCGCATAGGGTCATTCTCTTTACGCTGATTCATAGCATTCCGTATAATTCTGTGAGCCGGATTTTCTCCTGGAAGAATTATTACTTCGTCATAGAGTTGCGAATCAGGAGTTAGAAAGACTTCTTTAGCATTCAATAATTCTTGTCCTGTTAAGACGGTGTCTTTAAAATCATAGAAACTAAAGTAGTACGACGAGTGAGTAACAATGATCAATTCGAGTTTACCGTCTACATCTGTTAAGAGTGGTGATTTCTTGTTCTCAGAAACCTTAACAAATGGAAGAGGTTCTCCCGTTTGAGCATCATATACTTGAATAGTATTCGCTTTTTGACCGAATACAACTGAGCTAAACAGCAGGAGGAGCCCAAATCTGAACAATTTGCACATACTTATTTTTTCTCCACCTCGAGAATATCTAATTCAAAAATTAAATCAGAATAGGGCGGAATACTCGGCATTCTGCCTTGTGGTCCGTAAGCGAGATAATAAGGAATATAGAGTGTAATCTTCATTCCTGCTTTGGATAATCCCACGCCTTCATTGAAACCAGGGATGAGTCCCATAACAAGGTAATCAAAGTTCAAAGGCGCATTGCGATCTACGGACGAGTCAAATTTATCGCCATACACATGCGTTCCAGTATAATGAAGGGCTATCCCGTCACCTTTTTCAGGGTGCTCTCCTGTTCCGTCTTCAAGAATTTCATATACTAAACCACTTTCTGTTTGAAGTACATTTGGGCGATCTTTTTTTATCATTTCATAGAAGTAAGCTTTGTATTCCGGGATATCTCTTGCTTTACACTCCGCTAAACGAACATTGTCTAGGGCTCTAAGTTTTGCCCTACGTTCTTCCTCTATTTTAGCCAGTTCTGCTAATCGTGCATATTCCGCTTTAAAAACCTTAGAAGGCTTGTATCCAAACTTGCACTTAAATCCTTTTCGGATAATATTTACCTCATTCATTACGTCACCCTGAGCGATGGCATCTACAACATCCTGTCCTGATATAACTTTTCCAAATACAGTATGTTTACCATTTAAATGAGGAGTAGCAACATGTGTGATAAAAAATTGACTACCATTTGTTGCTGGTCCGGCATTCGCCATTGACAATATACCAGGCCCGGTATGCATTAGACCGTTATCAGCTTCATCAAAAAACTTGTATCCTGGTCCACCAGAACCAGTTCCAGTTGGATCACCGCCTTGAATCATGAAATTGGCAATAACACGGTGAAACTTGACGCCGTTATAATATGGTTTTGTGTGTTCTATTGTATCAAATACTTTCAACTTTCCTTGTGCAAGTCCAACAAAGTTCGCAACAGTTAAAGGCGCTTTTTCATCCGCCAACTCGAGTAAGATTATACCTTTATCAGTAACGATTTCCGCATAAAGACCTTTCGCTAGTTTCTCTTTTTTCTCTTGCCCAGAAACTACAAATACCATTGAGCATGCTAATACGAGTGCAGTTGTAATGTGTTTAATTGTCATATCAAAAAGATTTATTTCTAAAATTAAGAGCGGTCAGCTTCGTAAAGTAATTTAGTATTATGCTTAAGTGTTCTGAAAACCAAAGATATTGCAATCGCGACGGTCAGTCCTATTCCATAATATGGGCGATAAATAATTTCCCCGGTCATGAACCAGTCTCTGAGAAAGTCTACGAATAAAAAACCAAGCATCGTTGCTGTTACTCCGCTGTATTCTCGTCTTAAGATAGTCTTCAAGGAAAATGGAATTTGTGTTTTTTCGTAGTTTTTCCAACTTGGAATAAACGCTGGAACTTTGAGCGACCAATCTAAGTAATCTTGTCCAAATTTACGTTCTAGAAAGCGTTCTTCGGCGAACATGATACGTTCATAATAGAGCCAAAAAGCGAGTGATACCAACAAAAAGAACCATATATTCATGGTGTACACCACAATTCCTATCCACATAAAATAATTGCCAACATAGAGAGGGTGACGCATTGTGGAGTATATCCCTTTTGTGTTTAGGGCTTCAGCAACTTGCTCCTTTGTATTTCTACCAGAAGTATTTTTATTACTAGTACCAATCGCAATCGATCGAATCACTAATCCAAAAAATGAAAGAAAAGCTGAAAACAACAATAAAGCCAGGTGTGTCCATTCACAGGTGATAAACCAAGCGTAATTCGTATAGTAAACCACAGGGATTGCAGTGATAAATAGTACCACAGGGATTTGACCTCTGTAACGAAACAAGATGTTCCCAGATGACTCAAAAGAATGTATTAATGCCATTTGTTGCTTTTAAAAGTGCTAAAATAATATATTTCTTAGGAAGCTTCACATAAAAAGTGGAACTCCTTGAGTGATCTACAGATGATGCCTACCTGTATCATTTCAATAAAGAAGGAGGAATTGTGCTTTTCCGACATTGTAACAAAAGTAGCTGTGAGATCTACCGAAAGTCCCGACCTTTGTAATGTCAAATAAAAACTATTAAGAACATAGGATTATGAGAATAGAACAAATTTATACAGGATGCTTAGCGCAAGGGGCCTATTATATGGTGTCCAATGGAGAAGCGGCAATCATTGATCCGTTGCGTGAAACGAAACCATATCTTGAAAGATTAGAGAAAGACGGGGTTAAATTGAAATATATTTTTGAAACGCATTTTCATGCAGACTTCGTTTCTGGCCACGTTGATTTATTAAAAGCAACTGGTGCACCAATTATTTATGGTCCGAATGCGAATCCTGAGTACGAAGCTATTATTGCTGAAGATGGTCAGTTGTTCAACTTGGGTGGGGTGACTTTTAAAGTGCTACATACTCCTGGGCACACAATGGAGTCGACTACATATTTGTTAAAGGATGAAAATGGAAAGGATCATGCAATTTTTTCTGGTGATACTTTATTCTTAGGAGATGTGGGTCGACCAGACTTGGCTCAAAAGGCGGCGTCAATGACACAAGAAGAGTTAGCTGGAACATTATACGAAAGTCTAATGAATAAAATAATGCCATTGGCGGATGATGTAACTGTTTATCCGGCTCACGGAGCAGGTTCCGCATGCGGTAAGAACATGATGAAAGAAACAGTAGACAACTTAGGAAACCAAAAGAAGGTTAATTATGCACTGAATCAACCGTCTAAAGAGGCCTTTATCGCCGCTGTAACCGATGGTTTACTCCCTCCTCCGGCTTATTTCGGAGCGAATGTAGCAATGAATAAAAAGGGCTATGAAAACGTGGATGAGATTATCGCTCAAGGAATGACGGCTTTAAACTCTAAAGAGTTTGAAACGGCTGCAGAGGCAACTGGAGCGTTAATTTTAGACACTCGTGACAACGGTGATTTTGCTAAAGGGTTTATTCCAGAAACCATTAACATTGGACTGAATGGTGATTTTGCTCCATGGGTAGGAGATTTAGTGGGAGATGTGAAACTACCAATTTTGTTGGTGACTTATCCTGGTGCCGAAGAAGAATCAATTACACGATTGACACGAATAGGTTTCGATAATGTAATCGGATATATCAATGGTGGTTTTGAGGCATGGAAAGCAGATGGAAATGAAGTTGATACAGTTGATCGCATTACAGCTGATGAGTTTAAATCAAGACTGAAAATTGGAGAGAGCGTAGTTTATGATGTGAGAAAGTCTTCTGAATACGAAGCTGAGCACGTCAACGAAGCTTATAGTCGACCTTTAGCAAGCATTAATGAGTGGGTGAAAGATATCAATCCAAAGGAGCATTTCTTCCTACACTGTGCCGGTGGTTACAGAAGCATGATTGCAGCGAGTATTCTTCAATCGCGTGGTTACAGAAACTTTACAGAAATTGAAGGTGGCTTCAAAGCAATCGATGCAGCAGGTGTAGCGAAGTCAGATTTTGTCTGCCAGTCTAAAGTGATGAAATAAAAAAAGTAAAAGGTTACAGGTTGCAGGTTTGCAACTTGCAGGTTTGCAATAAAAACAGATAATTATGGGATTTTTTGATTTTTTAATGGGAAGTTCAACCTCAAGTGAAGAGTTGACAAAATTGATTGAGGATGGAGCAATGTTAGTAGACGTTCGTTCTCCAGGAGAATTTAGCACGGGAAGCGCAAAAGGAGCTGTAAACATTCCACTGGATAGAGTAGGGAATAGTTTAGATAAGTTCAAGAACAAGTCGCACATTGTTGTGTTTTGTAGAAGTGGAAACCGATCCGGTCAAGCGAAGTCAATTTTGGAACATAATGGATTTACCAACGTAACAAACGGCGGGACATGGGATCAAGTGGCTACCCTCATAAATAAATGAAATATGAATAATTTGTAATGTTTTCAACTAAATTTAAGATTAATTTAAAAGAATGATTGAGTTTTTGACGCAGCCTTGGTCGTGGTGGTTTTCCGGTATTTTGATCGTTTCCATCATGTTTTTCCTACTCTATTTTGGGAAGTCATTTGGTATTTCGGCAAATCTGAGAACCATATGTGCAGCAAGTGGCGTAGGAAAGAGAGTAAAGTTTTTCGATTTTAATTGGAGAACTCAACTTTGGAATTTAGTATTCCTCGCTGGATCAATTATCGGTGGGTTTGTAGCGCACCAATTCATGTCAAATGGGGAACCTGTTCAATTGGCAGAGGCGACAATAGCTGATTTGAATGCACTTGGTTTTTCAAATCCGACATCTATTCAACCCGAAGAGCTGTTCAGTTGGGAGGCTGTTTTCACCTTTAAAGGCTTCTTCATTCTTGCGCTAGGTGGTTTACTTGTCGGTTTTGGGACTCGTTACGCTGGAGGTTGCACATCCGGTCATGCAATAAGTGGATTAGCCGATTTGCAGCTTCCATCACTCATTGCAGTAATTGGATTTTTCATTGGAGGCCTCATTATGACTTTTGGGATTTTCCCCCTCTTATTTTAATAATAGATTGTAATATACCAATATGAAATCAATTAAGTTTTTAGTACTTGGAATTGTATTTGGAATTGTGATGGCCAAATCCGAGGCACTTTCATGGTACAGGATACAAGAAATGTTTCGTTTTCAGTCCTTTCACATGTATGGGATTATTGGCACGGCTGTAGCTCTGGGTGTTCTTGGTATTGCCTTAATTAAGAAGTTCAATGTGCGCGATAATGAAGGGAATCCAATAGTTTTTTATCCAAAAGCAAAGTCTGTAACTCGTTACCTTTTAGGAGGTGCAATTTTCGGTCTAGGTTGGGCGCTTTCAGGTGCTTGTCCGGGACCAATTGCAGTAAATATTGGATACGGTTATTTATCGATGGCAATGGTTTTTCTTTTTGCCATAATCGGAACATTTATTTACGGGTTGGTAAAAGATAAATTACCACATTAGAAGTTGTTTAGGTATATCCATTTTCAACTAAAGACAAAGTTAATAGGAATGTGGGCTTGAACTCTTTGACGTTTCATTTTAATTGTGAAGCCACTTTTTCTTTGAAAGAAGGAATATTTGTTTTAAACGGTAGCTTTTCTGAACGCCCTTTATTGAAAATCTTATTACTGTAATCTTTTCCTTTTCGAAGTGCCTTTTGTTCTTCATCGGGCAAATGAATTACTTCTTGACATTCTGTTGAACAACATCCTTCTAAGGCTTGCTTGCAGCTTTCGCATTGGATAAAGAGCAAATGGCAACCGTCATTTACACAATTGGTATGGGTGTCACAAGCTTCTCCACATTGATGGCAAACAGCGATTATGTCTTCAGTAATGCGTTCTCCTCTTCGCTCATCGAATACGAAGTTTTTACCAATAAATTTATTTTCAAGACCATTTTCTTTGCAGTCGTTGGCGTACTTTATAATTCCTCCCTCTAGTTGATGAACTTTTTGAAAACCACGATGTTTGTACCATGCAGAAGCCTTTTCACAACGAATCCCCCCTGTACAATACATGACGATATTTTTATCTTCGTTCCCTTTTAAAATTTCCTCTTCGATAATAGGCAAGGAATCTCTAAAAGTATCCACATCAGGAGTAATCGCTCCTTTGAAATGACCTACTTCTGTCTCGTAGTGATTTCGCATGTCAATTAAAATGGTATTCGGATCATCGGATAATGCGTTGAATTCTTCTGCTTTCAAATGTTTCCCTCGATTGGTAACGTCAAATGATTCATCGTTCAATCCATCCGCTAAAATTTTATCGCGTACCTTAATTTTCAGCTTCAGAAAAGGAAACTCTGCTTCTGATTCATCCACGGCTAAATTTAAACGAATTCCATTTAGAAATGAGATGAGATAAAGTTCTTCCTTAAATTGATGAAATTTATCGGCAGGAACCCCAATCTGAGCATTAATTCCTTCTGTAGCCGCGTAAGTGCGACCAACAATGCCAATTTTAGACCACATCTGAAATAAGTGATCTCTGAAAACTTGAGGATTCGGAATGTGCGCATATTGATAAAATGAAACCGTCACAAATCGGGTTCCGCGCTCTTTTAACTTTTCAACCAATTCCTCCTTACTTAATGTGTTCCACAGTTGCATGCTATGTTTTTTATTGAATAAAGAATGGTGTAAAGTTAGAAAAACAGAAGAACATTCTGAAATTACTGATGAAAATCAGTTTTATACTATTAAAGTTTAAATCCAATAATTGAATTTTAAAAATGAATGTTTGTATAAGACAAGGTAATGAGAAGTAGTGTGTTCGGAACAAATGCTATTAAAAAAAGAAGATATTGAAAGATCATTGCTTTATTGCAATACTTGTTTAAGTTGTGCATAATTAAGTGTATTAATTGGTAATTCGATGGATAGTTCCAAATAAACAGTTAGTCGAAAGGGACAACCACTTATTTCTTTCAATTTCCATCCTCATGTGAAAGTGAGTGATTCTTAAACTTTACTTCGTTATGGAAAACGAGTTACGTTCGTCTTTCGATTGAGAACGGCTCAAAATCTCCACATCTTACTATATTTACACCTAAATTAAAAATACAGCATTGTGATTTTTGGAATAGACTGGAAAGTAAGCGCTCAATTAATTGAAGGATGGAGTGTACCTAATTTGTACGGGTTATTATTTGTCTCTGGATTAATAATAGGATATTTCGTGATTAAACGGATGTTCGAGAAAGAAGGTGTCCCAGAGGCGTGGTTAGATTCACTGTTGATATATATCGTCATTGCTACAATCGTAGGTGCGCGCTTAGGACATGTGTTTTTCTATGAATGGGAGTATTATTCCCAACATCTCTCAGAAATACCGAAAGTATGGGAAGGCGGACTAGCCTCTCATGGTGGAGCAGTGGCTATTCTGATTGCCTTGTTCATTTACAGTAAAAAGGTTTCAAAACAGTCGATGTTTTGGATTCTTGACAGAATCGTTGCGCCCATTGCTATTGCTGGATGTTTCATTCGATTGGGAAACTTAGTGAATCATGAAATTATTGGTGTTCCGACAAACCTGCCATGGGGCTTTAAATTTTGGAATGAGAGCGCCGATAATTTAGTATTAGTAAATGGTGAATTCGAACATGTTTTTCGTCATCCTGCCCAATTGTATGAGGCAATTGCCTATTTCATTATCTTCATAGTACTGTTTCGTTTGTTTTGGAAAACGGATCTCAAACAAAAACAAGGATTTATTTTTGGTGTGTTCTTAGTGATTCTATGGGGTGCTCGATTTGCGATAGAATTTGTGAAAATTGGTCAAGCAGCACGTGACGAAGGAATGGTGTTAAACACGGGTCAATGGCTTAGTGTTCCATTTATTATTGCTGGATTTGTTATCATTTATTTGGCCAACAAAGGGAAGTTGGGAGGCCGTTCGCGATCGGCAGCATAGTTATGAGAAAAAATGTTACCGTATGACCAATAGAATTACAACACTTTTTAATATTCAATATCCGCTGATTCAAGCGGGAATGATTTGGTGTTCAGGTTGGAAATTGGCTGCTGCTATATCGAACTCAGGTGGATTGGGAATCATAGGTTCGGGGAGTATGTATCCTGATGTTTTAGAAGAGCATGTGGTCAAATGCAAAAAAGCAACTGATAAACCTTTTGCAGTGAATTTGCCGATGCTTTATCCTGATATTGATAAGCATATTGAGACGATTATCAAACATAAAGTCCCCATTGTGTTTACTTCTGCTGGAAATCCCAAAACGTGGACGGCTCATCTTCAACAACACGGAATTATTGTGGTACATGTTGTGTCGAGCGTAAAGTTTGCATTGAAAGCTCAGGAAGCGGGAGTAGATGCTATTGTAGCCGAAGGTTTTGAAGCGGGCGGACACAACGGTCGTGATGAAACAACCACTTTTTGCTTGATTCCAATGGTGCGAGAAGCGATTTCTATACCACTCATTGCTGCTGGGGGAATTGGAACGGGCCGTGGAATGTTAGCTGCGATGAACCTTGGCGCTGATGCAGTGCAAATTGGAAGTCGATTTGTGGCGTCGGATGAATCTTCAGCCCACCAGAATTTTAAAAATACCGTTGTTGATGCGAAAGAAGGAGATACCATGCTCACGTTAAAAGAGCTGACGCCTGTCCGACTGATAAAGAATTCGTTTTATGATCAGGTAGCGACTGCATACGAAAATGGAAAATCAATTGATGATTTAAAGGCGCTCTTGGGAAGAGGTCGTGCGAAAAAAGGAATGTTCGAAGGTGATTTAGTGGAAGGAGAGCTCGAAATTGGCCAAATCTCTGGATTGATTCATGAAATCAAACCCGCTGCGGCAATTTTAGGGGAGATTATTTCAGAATTTAGAATAGCGCGTGACGAACAACATACAAAATTTATTTTTTAATGATTCATTTCGAAAAGTTTACGCTTGCAAATGGACTTCGAGTTTTATTTCACAACGACCCGAATACTCCTATGGCTGTTGTCAATACACTCTATGATGTAGGAGCTCGTGATGAAGATCCGAACAGGACAGGATTTGCTCATTTGTTCGAGCATTTGATGTTTGGAGGTTCTGTTAATATTCCCGATTTTGATGGGCCTTTGCAACGGGCCGGTGGAGAGAGTAATGCATTTACTAGTAACGACATAACAAATTACTATGATAGTTTGCCTGCTCATAATTTAGAAACAGCGCTTTGGCTGGAAAGCGATAGAATGTTGTCTTTGGCGTTTACACCACAAAGTTTAGAAGTACAACGAAGTGTTGTGATCGAAGAGTTCAAACAACGTTATTTAAACCAGCCTTATGGAGATGTTTGGTTGGAATTTCGTCCTTTGGCGTATAAAGAACATCCATATCAGTGGGCAACAATTGGGAAAAATATCCAACACATTGAAGAAGCAACAATGGAAGATGTTAAAGCGTTTTTTAAACGTTTTTATACTCCTTCTAATGCCATTTTATGTATAGCTGGTAACTTGGAGCCAGACTACGTGAAATCTGCTGTTGAAAAATGGTTTGGAGAGATTCCAAGTGTTCAAGTCCCAAAAAGAAGCTTGGTTCAAGAACCAGTTCAGCAGGAATATAGAATTAAGACCATCGAGCGAAAGGTGCCTTCTGATGCATTTTACTATGGGTTTAAAATGCCCGGAAGAACTGAAGAAGGTTATTATACGGCGGACTTACTGTCTGATGTGCTAGGCCGCGGACAGTCCTCGCGCTTGTTCGTTCGGTTGAAAAAGGAATTGGACTTAGTGACAGAAATTAATGCATATGTGATGGGCTCGCATGATACTGGACTCTTAATGATTTCAGGAAAAGCGAACGAAGGTGTTGAGTTAGAACAAATCGATAGTGAGATTTGGAGAGTTATTGAGGAGTTGAAAGTAGCTGAAATTTCTTCCTTAGAACACCAGAAAAATGTAAATAAGGTAAGAACAACGAAAGTGTTTTCTGAACAAGGGATTCTAAACAAGGCCATCGCTTTGTGTTTACATGAATTATTTGGAGATGCCAATGGAGTCAATCTCGAAAATGAACAATATGACCAAATCACTCCGAAGGAAATTTGGGAAAAGGCCAATGGTATGCTTCACGAGAAGAATTGTTCACGTATGTTTATTAAAGCAATTAAGTAATGTTAGATAGAACGAAAGCACCAGCTATAAACCCCGTAGAACAGATTCAGTTCGTGGCTCCAGAACGCATCGAGGTAGGTTCGTTCACAGAACTTTTATGGGTAAAGGAGGTGGATGATGAGGCAGTGAAAATTGATTTTATTTTCAATGCCGGGAAACTCAGGGATTCAAAGATAGTTGCTGAATTATCAGGGGAACTGCTTTTAAGTGGAACACCCGAAATGACATCTACTGAATTCAATGAAGCCATCGATTTATTAGGTGGATTTGTGAATGTAGAAGTAGGCTCCGAAGATGCCACTGTAAGTATATACGGGCTAACGACAACCATTGCTGAGTTGATTCCAATTGTTATGGATGCAATTATCAATGCGGATTTTTCGCAAAAGGAATTTGACCAACAACTCCAAACTTTGAAGCAGGGATTTTTGATTGCGCAAGAAAAAGTTAGCACTATTGCACGACGTGCATTTGTGGAACGACTACTTGGTAATACAGATTATGGACGCCTAACACAATTGGAAGATTTTTCGAGTGTTGATAGAACTAGTTTGGTGGATTTTCATACTGCTCATTACCTCAAAGGTTTAATGAAAATCTGTGTTGTGGGTAACATTGAGCCTGCAATTATTGAGGAACTTGTTCAACGTGCAAAATACCTAAGCGCTGAAGAAGAATATTCATTCGATTATCCGTTCGAAACGAAACCAGCGAGCGTTTATGTAAAAAAGGATGGAGCAGTTCAAACCGCTATTCGCGTGGGCAGAATTTTATTTAATCGTACACATGAAGATTATATTGCTTTCTCTGTGCTAAATACCATTTTCGGTGGTTACTTTGGAAGTCGTTTGATGTCCAACATCCGTGAAGACAAAGGCTATACCTACGGCATCGGAAGCGGTGTGGCTCAATTTAAAGAATCTGGCTATTTCTTCATATCCACAGAAGTAGGGAAAGATGTTGCGGATGCCGCTTTGGCCGAAATTAAAAAGGAAATGGAGCGCTTAGCAACAGAAGTTATCCCGGCGGAAGAATTAGAACGCGTTAGAAGCTACTCCATCGGAAAACTTCTAAAAGGCTCTGACGGTCCCTTCGCTATGATGGATCGCTATTTAGCAGTTGAACGTTTCGGCATGGATTTAAGTCACTACGATGAGGTCATTCAAACCATCCGAACCATCACCCCAGAAAGACTCCAAGAACTCGCTAAAAAATACTTAGTGTGGGAAGATATGATTGTAGTGAAAGCCGGTTAGACCTAACTCTAAACTCAAAATTCTAAACTTAAAATTCAAAATTCAAATCACCTACCCCCACAATATTGGGTTACTTTCTTTCTCAGCGCCAATTGTTGTTTCTCCACCATGTCCTGTATAAACTACTGTATCATCCGGCAAAGAAAACATACGTTCGGTGATGGTTTTTTTGAGCTGAGCCATATTTCCACCTGGTAAATCAATACGACCATAGCTTCCTTGAAATAAAATATCCCCGTTAATCACGAATTTGTTTTCTGCATTGTAAAACGCCACATGACCTGGTGCGTGTCCAGGCCCTAAAATCACCTCAAAGTTCATTTTACCGAATTGCAGCGTTTGCCCATCTTCTAACCATTTGTCAGGTTCAGGAGAGGCTTTAAACTGATCTAAACCATACAATTGAGCAGATTTCTCCGCCATAGCAAAAGTTGGTTTATCCTTTGGGTGTAAATAAATATCAATTCCAAAATTCGATGTGATAAATTGATTTCCCATAATGTGATCTAAGTGGGCGTGAGTGTTTAAAAGAGCAACAGGTTTCAATTGATATTCTTCTATAAATTCCATGAAGTGCTGTTCCTCCTCTCTGAAATAGCAGCCCGGATCAATGATGACGCAGTTTTTATTCTCGTCACTAACGACATACATATTCTCTTGGAAAGGATTGTATGTTAATTTGTAAATCTGCATATCAACGGTTTTTGCGAAAATAAGGATACTCACGATATTATTTAGATTTCTGCTGAAGGATTCATTCATGTATTCGTTATTTTCCTGTCTTCTGTGTCAACTGAGCTTTCCAAAGTTCTTATTCCCTATCTTTGCCTCATGTCGTTTAAAAAATTATTACCCGAAGTAAAGGAAGCCTTAGCATCGATTGAGATTTTGAGTGTTTCTGAGTTCGGTAAGGTGTTATTTAGCACCATTAAATCTGGGAGCCATGTTTTGGCTATCGCACCGGAAAAAACTGGAAAAACAGAGGCGGCTATCGTTGCTTGTTTTAATAAGGTGAACAAAGAATTGGAAGGAGCACCAAGAGTAATTTTTATTTGCAAGAGCATTGATGCAGCGGTGAATATGCACGAACGGATATCGAGGGCAGCTGAGAAGCTCGATGTTACGGTTGATCTGGCCCATGATAAAGGCAATATGGTGCAGCAGCGCAATGATATTTTCGATGGAACAGAAATTATCGTTGGAACCATCAAGCGGATTCATGATTTGTTCATTCAAAATGGTATTAATTTTAAGCTGTTAGATTACCTTATTATCGACGACTTTGAAGATGTCCTTATGCAAGGTAAAGTGGGAGAAATTAAACGACTCATCGAGAGTTTCGGAAAAACACAATTGATTTGTTTGGCGAATGGGAGTAATTCTAGGGTGGAGCAGTTTGTGAGTAGTGTGGAATTGGATTTAAGAGTCCTTGAAGCAGAGTAAATGCTAATCAGTTCAATTAGTTTTCGTTATTGGGTCTTTGGCCGCTAAAAAAAATCTGTGCTGCACTTCTGATTTTTAACTATCTTACCTTCATGGATAAAAGGAAAATACATAAACGCAAGTCGAAAATGGGATTGGCCCCAGGTTCATTTGTTTTTACGGGGATGCAGAAGGTGGACAATGTAGGTATTGAATTAATTCAGTACCGAGAAAAGGAGTTTATTCAGACTTCTTTGGATACTATCCAAGACGCTATTCAAAACGTCAAAAAGTCCACGGAATATACCAACTGGCTTAATATTGAAGGGATTCATGAAGTTGAGTTAGTGGAAGAGTTATGCAAGCATTTTGGAATCCATCGCCTTACAGGAGAAGATATCGTAAGCGTAGGTCAGCGACCGAAGTTGGACGAATTTGATGACTATTTACATTTGGTGTTAAAAATGGTCATGCTCGAAGGAGGAACATATATGTCCTTCGAGCAAACGACGTTTATCTTGAAGGATGGATTGCTCATTACATTTCAAGAGAAATCAGGTGATGTGTTCGATCATGTTCGGAAAAGATTGGAGGAAGGTAAGGGACAAATCCGGATGCGTTCGGCAGATTACTTGATGTATGCCTTGGTGGACGCTGTAGTGGATCATTATTTTGTGATTTTGGAAGAAGTAGGGGAGCGCTTGGATGAACTGGAGGTGGAGATGCTTGATAATCCATCTGAAAAAATATTAGCGAAATTACATGGAATTCGACGGGAAGCACTTCAGTTGAGAAGGTCAGTCTATCCACTCCGAGAGGTGGTCAGTCAATTGAGCAAAATTGAAAAATCGTTGATTCATCCAGAAACAAAATTGTTTTTACGCGACCTGTATGATCATACTATTCAAGCGATAGAAACCATAGAGGTCTTCCGCGATATGGCTTCAGGTATGTTAGATCTATACATGAATAGCATTTCCAACAAGATGAATAACGTGATGAAGGTCTTGACCGTCATCTCCACGATATTTATTCCGCTGACCTTCATTGCGGGGATCTACGGAATGAATTTCAAATATATGCCTGAGTTAGCTTTTTCTTGGGCATATCCTATTGTGATGTTATTTATGTTTATTATTGCAGCTGGAATGGTCATTTATTTTAGAAGAAAGAAGTGGTTCTAAGGGTTAAGCATGAAAAAACAGCAGCTAATTATAGGAAGAAAAGATAGAGCCGATCTGCCTAGATTTGGGCTTGCGGGTGTGCAAGTGAAAATTGATTCTGGTGCATATACATCAACAATACATTGTACAAAAGTTGAAGAAGCAGACGGGAGACTTGAGGTCGTTTTTTTAGATAAGAAAGATGAATCATTTACAGGTGAAAAAGTTGTTTTTGAAGAGTTTACCGTAAAAAAAGTACGCAGTTCTTCAGGTCAATCACAGTTTCGATATAAGGTGAAAGGAAACATTACCTTGTTTGGAAAGAAATATAATACAGAGTTTACATTGTCGCGAAGGACAAAGATGCGATATCCCGTACTTTTGGGTAGGAAATTATTAAATAAGCGATTTTTGATTGATACCTCCTTGGCCGATCAATCATGGAATGCAAAAACGATGGAAAGAAAATGAAGATTGCTATTTTAAGCAGAGACGCTAGTTTATATTCAACGCGCAGGTTGGTGGAAGCAGCACAAAAAAATGGACACCAAGTGGATGTAATTGATCATTTGAGGTGTAATATTTTGATTGAGCGCGAACACCCGCGTTTATTTTATGTGGATCATTTTCTAGAGGGATATGATGCCGTAATTCCTCGAATCGGTGCTTCCGTAACCTTCTATGGAACAGCAGTGGTGCGTCAATTTGAAATGATGGGTGTGTTTACTGCCGTTAAATCTCGAGGATTAACTGATTCGAGGGATAAACTACGATCGTTACAGCTTCTTACAAAATCAGGAATAGGACTTCCAAAAACGGTTTTTACCAACTATTCACGGAATGTTGAAAGTGTTATCGATTCGGTTGGTGGTGCTCCTATAGTTATTAAACTTTTAGAAGGAACACAAGGGCTTGGTGTTGTTTTGGCAGAAAATAAGAAATCAGCGACATCAGTATTGGAGGCTTTTAATGGCCTCAAAGCCCGTGTGATTGTTCAAGAATTTATCAAGGAATCCGGAGGTGCTGATATTCGTGCATTTGTGGTTGATGGAAAAGTTGTTGGAGCGATGAAACGTCAGGGTAAAACAGGAGAATTTAGATCGAATCTGCATCGAGGAGGTTCTGCTGAAATCATAAAACTATCTCCAGAAGAAGAAGAGACGGCCATAAAATCCGCGAAAGCACTGAACCTTGGTGTAGCAGGTGTAGATATGCTACAGTCGAAGCGGGGACCTCTTGTGCTAGAGGTGAATTCATCACCGGGAATTGAGGGGATTGAGCGCGCTACACATCATGATATTGCTGGAGAAATTATTAGTTATTTAGAGAGAAACTATACTAAATGAGTTCAAAAGTAGAACCTTTTTCCATTCTCGGTCAAGAAGTTCAACCTGGAAAGGGTGGGCGATTTACATTGGAGATTGCGAAGCTACATACCAACACACCAATTCAGGTGCCGGTTGTAGTTCAACACGCTAAAAAGAAGGGTCCAGTTCTCTTGTTAATTGCCGCTTTGCACGGGGATGAGATTAATGGAACGGAAATCGTGCGTCAATTCATTAAGAACGGTTGGAACAAGCCGGACAAAGGAACAGTCGTATGTATTCCAGTATTTAACATTTTTGGCTTTTTAAATTTAAGTCGTGAACTTCCAGATAAACGCGACTTGAATCGCGTATTCCCAGGAACAAAAAATGGATCATTGGCGGGTCAATTTGCCTATCACTTTATGACTGAAATTGCTCCGCTGGTAGATATTGTAATTGACTTACATACCGGTTCTGTCCAACGAAATAATTTTCCTCAAACGCGTTGTGATTTCAAACACGAGCGGTCAATGGAATTGTGTAAGACATTTGGTTCTCCTTTTATTTTAAACTCCTCATTGATCTCCAAGACAATTCGGGCTACCATGCAGAAGATGGGGAAGGATTACATCCTTTTCGAAGGAGGTAAAGCTAACCGCATTGATGATTTTATTGTACAACACGGAATTGATGGGATTAAGCGCGTTATGAATTATTTGGGTATTCGGAAGTTTCCTGTAGAATCTCATGTTGAGAATATTATTGAACTAACAGAATCTCAGTGGTTGAGGTCACCTAATTCTGGAGTATTAAACTTGAAAGTTAAAAATGGTATCCGGGTTGAGCGGGGTACATTGCTAGCCACAGTATCCGATCCGTATGGAAACTTCGAGCGCGCAGTGAAATCACCGAGAGGAGGATTTGTTATTTGTGTGAATGAAAGTCCACTCGTCAATAAGGGGGATGCGCTTTTTCACATCGGGAAGTTACGGTATTAAATCGGATCATTTACTGCGGAAGTTGGGCGGTAATTTGCAATAAGGCAAAGAATAAAAGCTCCTGGTACTATTCCTGCTTGAGTTTCAAAGAAGGATTCAGTGAATAAGGAGAGGAATAAAATAACTACGAGTGACCTAACAACGAATTGATATTCTCCTCTAATTCGCCAAAAGGGTATAAGAAAACTCAATAGGAGAGTCAGAAATCCTAATATGCCAATAGCTAGATAACTATTTAAAAATTGATTGTGGGCATTCAAATGCATTTCAGCAACTCCAGTATAACGATTAGTTAGGTTTCGCTGGTATAATTCATCTTTGATATCACCAGTACCAACACCCCATATTGGGTGTTCTTTAATTTCATCCATTGCACTGGACCAAACTAATATGCGTGCGGCATTACTTTCTGTTGACGTTGGTGAGATACTGTTCGTGCTCGTCAACGATTGCATGCCTGCTTGTATGCGCGTGCGTAATTGAGGGGAATAGGTGTATGTTGTTCCTCCAATAATCAGAAATAGCAGTAATGATAACGCTCCCATGACATAGGCTTTCTTTTTCAATACCACGTAAGTGACCCATGCGAGTGTTGTCAGAATTAAGATGAGAATACCCATTTTTGAACCTGACATGAAAGTCAATAAACTAAAAAGTAACAGAAGAAAAATCGAGATTATCGTAGGTAGTAGTTTTTTATTGTATAGAAACCACGTCAAGCTGTAGGCCATCACTAAATAAGTCGCCCAATAACTCCTGTGCATCAGAAAGGAAAGGTGAGAGTCGAAAAAATTCGAGACAAACCCATCTCGCCAATAGGTTATGGTCGCATTAATTAAACATAGAATAATCGAGAAAACTGCTCCGGCTATGAAAGATTTTCCGAAGTTTTTCCAATTTACGGATTTAGGATAGAACAAGAAAATAATTGGGAAAAGAACAAAACTTGCTTTCATTCCTATGTCGGACCAAGCGAATGCCGTATTACTTGAATACAGGATTCCTGTAAGATGAAGAATAAAAAAAAGTACCAACCCAACGTTGAACCTTGTGATTAATGAAGCACTATGATGATTTTTTTGACGAAGTGAAACTCTTCGAATAATCAAGTCAATAAGGAGTGCTAGAATTCCAAGTGTATAGAATTTGGGATAGATCGGTAGTAAAAACGCGAATAGATAGATGCCCACTGGATGGGAAAGAAATCGTTCTTTGATAGTAATTACTTTTCCCATGAAATAAGTTCGTCCATGTTATCTAGTAAAAAGCGTAACACTTTTTGGGCGTTTTTGGTATCTGTCGGTAAGTTAAGAACGTGGTTGGAGTAAAATTCGGCTTTCGGAAATTGTTGTGGATCGAGTTGCCATAATTGATAGTTCTCTGTTACGGGATGAATAGGGGATAAGAACCAATCGCCCAACTGGACTTTAGCCTTCTCTGCTTTTTGCATAAAACGCTTCCTGTCCTTCACAAAGACAGGATATTTTAAAAATGAGTGGTTATGAAGATCTGAATCAGGATAATTCCATTGTCTATGCTTGCGCATAAATTCATTGTAAATCAAACCACTTTTTTGCCTCAATTTTGAAAATTCATGGAGTGATTTTAAGCTTTGAAGACCTACTTTTTCTTGTTCAGAGGATGATGCCATAAAATAACCTTCTGGAAGGTCGATTGTCTCTAATTCAGTAGCAGTACTCGATCCAACAACGGCTCCTGTTTTGCTCCAACTGCGATAGAGACGAAGTAATGGCCAATAGGTACTGTCATGCAGCATGAATTTTCGCACCCGAATTAACATTCCCAGCGTTTTTCGTTGTTTTAGACTTGGTGAAATTAATTCTTGATTTACTTCTTTCAATCGCTTCTCCAAAACATGATTATTGAGCAATGAAAATCCACCTACACCGGTTGAAAAAGGTTTGTTCCATTGGGTCGAATAAAAGGCAGCATCGCAATATGTACCGTTGGGTTTTCCGTTAAAGGATCCCCCGAATCCATGTGTACAATCTTCAATAGTATAGATCGAATGAGCTTGCGCAAAGGCGGCTATTTGATCCACTTCAGATGACAAGCCAAAAGTGTTCTGAACCAATATACAGCGTGTATTAGGTGTAACTTTTTCTTTGATATGAGCGAACGTTGTATTAAGGTGGTCGTCACTTATGTCTACATAAACAGAGGTCGCTCCTAAGTACAATATGGCATTCGGTACAACTACACAAGTGAAAGCCGGAAGAATGACTTCATCCCCTTTTCCGATTCCCATCGCTTTAAGAAGCGCATATAAGCCAACACGACCTTTCCAGTAGAGTGATATCTGTTTAGGTGATGCGTTGAGATGCGCTGCAATTTCTTGTTTGTATTTCTCAGTTGAGGTCATTCTTGATTAACTTATTCAGCTGTACTCCTCCCACAATAGAACCCATCCCATATGCAAAGTGGAGTACAATAAAAGTAATGAATATATGTAGAAATGTAGTTTCTCCTCGGTTCATTTTTGAACTCGCAAAAATTACAGCACCGGAGTACATAGTAAATGAGAGAGCCGATAAAAGACCAAGTGCCGGATAAAGCACCATTCCCAGTAACGGCAACAAAATAAAGAGCACGAACAAGAGTGGAACAAAATGGCGCACACTAAGGGAACTAAAGTCTTTCGTTATATATACCGTCAGTAGATTCCATTTTCCGTTATTGAAATTATTTTTCGCCAATGCTCCCCAAGTTTCTCTTGCATAATAAACACAAGAGGCGGCCGGAGTCAAAAAAATAGATGTATTTAGCCTTTTGAGTCGCTTCGAGAGCTCGATGTCGTGATTTCGAATGAGTCGCTCATCATAACCGTTCACTGACTTAAGTAATTCTGTTTTATATAGTCCGAAAGGGACAGTGTCTACTAGAGTGTCTTCGGATACACCTGTTCGAAAGAGTGCATTTCCAACCCCTAAAGGATGGGCAAGAACACGCTGTATAGCAACAGATGTATGCGTTCTGTTTTTTATGGCAGTTTCCATACTTCCTCCAACAACGTCTGCCTTAAGCGTGTGCATTTTATGAACAAGTGTTTCAATATAACCAGGATGAAATGAAGAGTGTGCACTTGCAATCAACGTGAAATAACCTGTTGCATGTTTTATACCTAGGTTGAGTGCGAAGGGTGTTTTCATTCGTTCATTATCAATGCACTTTATTTGGGGATATTTTTCGCTTAGTGCATGCACGAATGTTCTAGTGTTATCCGTGCTCATCCCATCCACTAAAAGTAGCTCTAGGAATTCAGCGGGGTATCCATTCTTTAATAGAGAACGCAAGCAACCTTCGATGTGCTTTTCTTCATTGTGACAGGGAATAATGATACTAACAGTTTGCATAATTAGGAAATCATTATTTTTTGGTAAAATTCATCCAATAACTTGAATTGACCTTCCCATGAAAATGCTTCACAACGCTGAATAGACCGGAGGGCTAGTTTTTCATACAAGTCAGTATTTTCAATGAGTTGATTAATGCTTGAGGCAATTAATTTCGGTTGTGCCGGAGCTAATCGTAGTGAACACCCATCGAAGTAGGGTTTCCAATATTCAAAGTCGCTCATCACTAATGGAATACCGGCTGCCATATATTCGAATCCCTTCGTTGGAAGGCTTTGTAGATAATTCTGTTCGGCATGTAAAACCGAAAGTCCAATTTTAGCACCACCGAGAAGCTGGCTTAACTCATCGAGTGTTTTGTATCCAAGGTAATCGACTCTTTTCCATCCCGGTATTCGTTTGCATTCCTCAAGAAGTTGTTCAGGAATAAATCGACCTATTAATAATAGTCTATAAGGCTCAGGAATCCATTCAAGAGCATGAATGTAGTCCAAAACACCTCTTGGTTTGGTAATGCTACCAACGTAAACGAGCTGTGCTTTGCGCTCTGAAATAGGTAGTCGCGCATCGATTATATGTTGAATTATTGGAAAGTTTTTTATCGTAATCTTTGATAAACACTCGAATTGGTCAGTGATTTCGTCGATGACAGAAATAAGTCCATCAAATTTTTGGACTTTTCCTTTTTCAAAGCGGTTGTAGGCTTTAGCGATAACTTTTCTGAGGAATAAGGGGCCTAACCATGTTTTATATAAGATTTGTCTAGGTACATCTTCGTGACTATCATAAACCACCCTTTTGTTTAAGCGTTTTAGCTTTATTCCTGTTGAAAGCAATTCTGGGTCATGGAACTGATAAATATCTGCATCAATGATACTTAACCTGTCAAACATGGATTTCGTACCATTCGCGATACGTTTAATCCGTCCACCACTTATTTTGCCGATGTCAATTATATTCACGCCATAGCTCAATTCGTCCCCTTTACCATCCGCAACTACAAGAGTTACCTCATAACCGGCATTTGCAGCAGATACACATTGTTTAAAAAAAACTCGGCCATCATCTCTAGGATGAACTGTGGTGAAGTGGCAAATATGTATTCCAGACTTCATATGGTTTCCTTTTTTATAAATAGGACGGCCTCAATGGCTTCTTCGAATTTTTGAGTACAAGCCTCAGGAGTAGCAGTTTTATTAATCAGTGCTTTGTTCGTTGCAATAGCAGTTGAGCAGTTCATCTTCATTGCCTCAGCTAGAAAGTTTTCCTTCAAATCGGATACCACGTATCCATTTTCTGAATGATGGATCCATTCTTTGTTTGCAGGTAAATCGGATACTATTGGAATACAGCCGTAATACATTGCTTCTAGCAAAGAAACAGCTGTTCCATCGGACTCAGGAATCGAAATGTAATATGTTGAACGACTATACCAGTTGGCATTTTCAAAGGCGGAAAGAAATCCGACAAATTGAACTTTTTCCGTGAGTTTTAACTCGTCCACCAACTTTTGAAGCCCTAAAGTTTCCGGTCCTTCCCCTGCAATGACGAGTTTCCATTCGTTGGCAGTTGAATTTGATTGAAACCTGTGAAAGGCCAAAATAACTTCATTTATTCTATACAGTGATTTGTGCCCACGATTGGAAAAGATGACTTTTTCCTTTTCCGGGGAAATATCAATAGGATTAATACCAAACTGGCAAATGTGCAGCGGAATATTAGCTTTAGGACTAAGTTCTATCGCTTGTTCCCCTAAGAATTTGGCATCGGCAGTAATCAGGTCTACTTTACTCAATATGTACCGTGTCATACGTCGTATCCACCAAGTTTTTTTAGGAGCGACAAGGATATCGCTTCCCCAAACAGTTAAAATAATTGGATATTTCTTCTTTAAGGCTAGAATAGGGTAGAGTGAAAATGAGTTGGCTTGATGGAGCCAAACAACGTCTGGCTCGAATTGATGAGCTATTTTTTTAATTTTTAAAGGAGTAAATAAGAAATTCCAAAATTTGATTAATGAGAAATTTACACGTAAGTTATTTTTACAAGTGATGTGCCTCTTACCAGAAGAAATCACTTGAAGGTTGTAGGTGTTGGTATCAAACCTATTGACAAAATTGGCTATGTGGGGACTATCTGGGCCAACAATGAGAAGTTTAATTTTAGTTTGTTTGATCATCCGATTCGAAAAGTGACACTGCCATTACAGTACCCAAAATTAATGCAATTTTTGGAGATTGAAGGGGGTTGTTGGTAATGGCTCCTGTCAGATAAACAAATGCTACTAAAATGGCAAGCGGATTCCTACGGAACGTCTTCAATGCATAATTTTTTAGCCATACCGCCCAAAATAGTAGGAAAGCCATTATTCCGAGCAAACCATACCGAAAAAGAATTAAAAAATATTCGCTTTCTGAATAAATGGTATGCCGTTCAAAATATTCTTTTTCTGGCGCGTGGCCAATGATCCAATGTCCAGGCATGGCATCAATTATTTTTTGCCATGGTTCTACCCTTCCTATACCTGCATTTTTTAATATCCCTGGATTCGCCAATGAGTTAAGGTATAAATTCCCCAAAAGTGAAAGTCCGAAATAAATGAGAATGGAGAAAAGAAGTATTTGCAAAATCTTTCTCCAATTGCTCGGATTACTTATATAAAAAACAATGAGGACGATGATATATGTTAAGATTCCAGTGCGCGTTTGACAGAGAAGCAAACCTGTAATAGCGAGCCCTAACAAAAGGGTGTTACGCGACGGGTATGACGTACTTTTTGGAAGAAATAACAGAATGAAGCTCAAAAAGAATAATCCATTCGTGTTAGGATTTCCTAGTACCCCTAAAGCTCTTTTAGTTGCTGGCTCTCCTAGGGAGTTTAAACCGAAGAAATCAAGGTGATGAGGCGCAGCATAAAACGGTTCAATAATCGAATTAAATCCGAAAATATTGAAATAATGAAGCAGGTTGAAAATGAAAGCAAGAATAAAAAGAGGAACGATTACACGGAAATACTGATGCTGGTTAAAGAAAAAATAAATAAACCCGATAAATGCAATAAACTTTATGTACTTGAGCACCTCAAACCAATCTCTTAGTTCCCCCCACCGCCCATTGCCTAGAATGGATACTACAGTGAAGGCAATGAAAACCAGAAATACGAAAATAATCTGTCGATGTTTTTTGATGCGTTGAAGGAAATCGCTTCGGAAGAAAAATAGTATTGATAAGACTAAAATTGGGAATGCGATATCGGATACTTCAAGTGCAGGAAAACCATCGCCTATGCGTATAGGAGGAAGAAGTATGGCCCCCACCAAAGAAAGACTGAGAAGTAGTTGGTTTAACTGAACAACGTAAGGTTTTTTTATTTCCCCGCCCATTCGGTATAATATTCATTTAACTCCGGGTGTTCTTTTAAGTATTGCTCATCTATTTTTCGGGTATCTCCTACGACCTTGGCAGGGTTTCCTGCTATAATTGAAAAGTCTGGAAAGTTACCCTTTACGTAACTGAAAGCTGCTACTATGGATCCTTTACCAATAGTTGTGTCCGGCATAATAATCGCATGTGGACCAATAAAGGTATATGCCCCGATGTCTATACTTCCTTTGATGTACCCTTTCATCTTCGTACCGCCATAATTTTTACCATAGAGTCGAATGGAAATATGACTGCTATGGGTAAGTAGGGATACCCAGCAACAAACTTGAGTACCTTCACCAATTCTTAATCCGTTAGAACCATCAATGAAACAGTAGTGATTAATGAAGACATTGTCCTCGATGTGTAGTTTATCTTTCCCTTGGAATAATGTTGTAGAACCATACCTTGTTTTTGAAACTCGTACACCGTCGTAACGCTTGTAACCGCTTATCATAACTGGTTTGAATAACCTTAAGATTCGATGTTGAATATGATTGATGACTCTTTTCACTGTTTTCTTGTACAAAGATATTAAAATCAAGAGGAATGAATGGCATTCAATTGATCTGCTTTTTTTGTGATGTTTAACTTGATAAAGATAACCAAAATCAAGAATAAACTCATTGCTAGACTTATGATCCAAAAGAGTTCATTCCCATTTATTTCCCCTTGGTTCATTAATATCGGTAGTAGTCCGAATCCAGCGAGTTGGATAACGGTACTTACAAGTCCTAGCCAAAAGAATAATTTTTGACGACCAATAATAAGTGGAATAGTTGAAATAGGAGAAGCAATAAAATTAATCATTAGCCAAGGTGCTATTATTTCTGATATCTCTCCAGAATAGGCCCATTTTTCACCAAATACTACACTGAACATCTCTTCTCCGAAAAAGAATATGATGGAGAATGGAACAATAGATAGAGCTGCAAGCATTAGCGTTGTCTTCTTCAGTAAGGGATATAGTGCCCTTTTTTCACTGAAGGCCGTTGAGCATCGATTGAAAAAAACTTGTCCCATTGAGGCTCCCACAAGTACAAGAGGGAGTTTTAACATTCGAAAAGAGTGGTCGTACGCACCGAAAATGGCTTGGTCAAAAAATTCGACAACAAAAAATGCGATAAGTAATTCACGACCATTATCCAATAGGGTGTGAGGAAGATTGACAGTAGGAAACTCACGGTAGGTAGTGGCGAGCACCTTCATTTTTGCTTTTGATCGTTTGAATGGAAGTGTTTTTTTTGTTGTTAAATATTCCCTTATGAAGACGATAACAGCCATTACCGCTCCAATTAAATGGGACAATATCAAGCCAATTACTCCAAAGTGGAGCAGACCCGCAATAATTTTTATGCTGTTGGTGAAAGTAGAGCCAACAACTCCCGAAATAGAAATATGATTGAACGACTTGTTCCGAATAGCCCAATTCGTTCCGATGTTTCTAAAAATCATAAAGAAGGAGGTCGATACAATAAAAAGAATATACCAAAGAGTAGCGAGCTCGAAGTCAGACCATACCCAATAACCTAATCCCACGAATAGTGAAACTCCTATAGAAATAAGTGCAATCCGCAGCGAGAGTCGAAATAATTGGAATGCATGGTGGTGATTTTTTGGAAGTGGTAGTGTTAATTCATAGCGTGCTGTGGCAATCGCAGTGATAAATGCGGTAATTCGAAGAAAAACGCCGAGCTCACCAATTTCATCAGGGGTAAATAGTCGTGTGATAAAAGGAGTTGCAAGATAGCTAACCATTTGAGCAAGCACAGTCCCCGACGTGAGCACAACAATTGATTTTAGAAAATCAGATTTAATATTTAGCCGCTTCAGCATAACCTCTACGCTACGAAGATACGTTAAACTTTTATTTTGGATTACTGACCGAAGGGATAAAACGAAAACAGCCGACTAATTCGATTGTCGGCTGTTCTAGAAGCATTATGTACTTTGGTATCTTTTTACGATTATTTCGCGTAGTTAACGGATCGTTTCTCGCGAATTAAGGTAACCTTAACTTGCCCTGGGTAGGTCATTTCTGTTTGAATTTTTTGCGAGATAGCAAAGGAAAGTTCATCTGCCTTTTGGTCAGAAACTTTTTCACTTTCTACTAAAACCCTTAACTCTCTTCCGGCCTGTATCGCATATGCTTTACTCACTCCTTCATAACCAAGTGCCAAGTTTTCGAGATCTTTGATTCGTTTGATGTACGACTCCACAATTTCTCGTCGCGCTCCAGGTCGTGCTCCCGAAATAGCATCGGCAACTTGAACTAATGGAGAGATGAGGTTAGTCATTTCAATTTCGTCGTGGTGGGCACCAATCGCGTTACAAACATCTGGTTTCTCACCATGTTTCTCGGCGATTTTCATTCCCAAGATAGCATGCGGCAATTCTGGTTCTTCATCGGGCACTTTACCAATATCATGCAGTAAACCAGCACGTTTTGCTAACTTTACATTTAATCCAAGTTCAGCCGCCATAATTGCACAAATATTGGCTACCTCTCTACTGTGTTGTAATAAGTTTTGTCCGTACGAAGAGCGGTATTTCATTCTCCCTACCATACGCATTAATTCTGGGCTTAAACCATGGATACCTAGGTCAATACATGTCCTACGTCCTGTTTCTGCGATTTCATCATCCAACGACTTTTTCGTTTTTGCAACGACTTCTTCAATACGAGCTGGATGGATACGTCCATCGGAAACTAATTGATGCATCGCTAGACGGGCAATTTCACGACGAATAGGATCGAAACAAGAGAGTAAAATCGCCTCTGGAGTATCGTCTACAACAATTTCAACTCCAGTTGCTGCTTCTAAAGCACGGATGTTACGTCCTTCACGTCCAATGATTCTACCTTTTACCTCGTCAGAATCAATGTTGAAAACAGAAACAGAATTCTCAATCGATTGCTCGTGAGCTACACGTTGAATCGTTTGAATAACAATTTTTTTAGCCTCACGGTTGGCGTTTAACTTCGCCTCCTCTACGATGTCTTTAATGTGCGCCATTGCATCTGTTCGAGCTTCGTCTTTCAACGCCTCCATCAATTGCTTTTTTGCATCCTCCGGGTCCATTCCGGAAATTTTGGATAATTCTGCAACGCGCTTGCTTTGCATTTTTTCCAACTCCTGTGCCTTTAAATCAGAAATTTGTATTTTTTCTTTTAACTCTTTTTGTTGGTTCTCTAATGCTTTTTCTTTACGCGTAACTTCTTCCATTTTTTGGGAAAGCGACTTCTCTTTGCTTCGAGCGCGGTCTTCGGCCGACTGCATTTTTCTCTCACGATCTTTCATCGTGTCTTCATGACTTTCTTTTAGCTGCAAGAACTTCTCTTTGGCTTGAAGAATTTTATCTTTCTTGATGGTTTCTCCTTCGTTCTCAGCGTCCTTTAAAAGTTGGTCTCTTCTGCTTTTCAGAAGTGCGTTTTGAATAATTATTGCAACAACGATTCCGCCTGCTAAACCTATTCCAATTCCTATTATTAAGTCCATTTTTGTTTAAATAAAAATCCCACTTGTTCAACTTACGTTAATAACGTTAAACGAGTGGGAAATTGTTATTATTCTATGTATAAAATTAACTATTCAGCGCTAACCAACGTCAAAAGCTGTTGGAGTTCTTCCTCTACTTCTTTGTAACTTGGCTTCGCTGCTTCAGTTTTTTGAAGAGGAGCTCCTTCTTTTGTCGCCAATTGAAGAGCTGTCATAGCTAATAAGTCTTGCATATCCTTTACTGCATAATTGTCTTGAAGCATTTGAATATTGCGGTTGATTGATTCCACGGCTGTGCGCACTTTTTCCTCTTCTCCCTCATTGATGGTGAGTGGATAGGTTCGGCCTGCGAGTACAACTTTAATGGATAATTTACCCATGATTTCTTATTGCTTTAAACGACTTATACAGTCATCAATTTCCCTTACAAGAGCATCAATCATTTCATTTTGATCGGTTGAATCCGATACTAACGGAGTTCGTTGCTCTATAGATTGTAGTTTTTGCTCAAAGTCTTTCAACTCCTCTTCGCGTTGATTCAGTTTAAAAATCAATGCGTTGATTTGGTCTTGGAGGCGTTCATTTTCCAATTGTTTTGAACTAAGTTGTGTTTTCAAAGACACCACTCGGGACTCAATTTCGGATATTAAACGCTTTACTTCTTGCATGACTAAATTCAATCTTTACAAAAATAGCATTCGGTTTGAAATAATCCAATATTTTTGGATTTTTAAATTCTGTCTGATTTAAATGTTATATTTAGTGCAATTACTTATTTATTTTTGGGCGGGATAGCTCTATATACACGTGGATTACAAATTTTATGACAGTTGCTTTTATTCTTACTTTGTGCAGCCTTTTACTTTTGGCATATGCTTTCGAACTTACTGCTTCCAAGACGAAGATACCGTCAGTTATTCTTCTATTAGCATTGGGGTGGGGAGTGAAGCAACTCACTGACGTTGTTCACATTGAAATTCCCGATCTTTCTCCGTTATTACCTATTTTAGGAACCATTGGGTTGATTGTAATTGTGTTAGAAGGTTCACTCGATTTAGAGTTGAATAGGAAGAAGTTTTCCTTAGTTCGTAAATCCATTATTGTTGCCGTGGTACCAATGCTTTTATTGGGTTTTGGTTTAGCGTTTGCCTTTAACTATTTTGGAGGATTTGATTTTAAAGATAGTTTGACCAGCGCCATTCCATTGTGCGTGATTAGCAGTGCAATAGCTATACCCAGTGTTAAATACCTCTCTAAAAAGAACAAAGAATTTGTGATCTATGAAAGCAGTATTTCCGATATTTTAGGTGTCCTCTTTTTTAATTTTGTGGCCCTTAATGTGACAATCGACTTTTCTTCTTTTTATACGTTTATTTTTGATTTAATTATTATTGCTATTATTTCATTTGTGGCAACTATCGGATTAGCTTTTTTATTGAGTAGGATAGATCATCACATCAAATTTGCTCCGATTATTATCCTCGTAATCCTCATCTACACGATCTCTAAAGTATATCATTTACCCGCATTGATTTTCATCCTTTTGTTTGGGCTGTTCATTGGAAACTTAGACGAATTTAAGCATATCCGGTTTATTGAGCGCTTGAGACCGGAGCATTTGTATCGAGAGGTACGCAAGTTTAAAGAAATTTTGATTGAAGCAACATTCTTGATTCGAGCGCTATTTTTCTTATTGTTTGGTTTCTTAATAGACACTGCAGAATTATTGGACAAAGAAACCTTCATTTGGGCAGGAGGGATTACCGTGGCAATTTTCTTTTTCCGATTTATTCAGTTGAAACTAGCCCGTTTACCGGCGAGACCGCTTTTATTTATTGCTCCTAGAGGCTTGATTACTATCCTACTTTTCTTAGCAATTGAAGTCGAAGACCGCATTTCAATTGTTACCAAACCTTTGATTATCCAAGTGATTTTATTGACAGCGGTAGTTCTTATGTTTGGCTTAATGTTTCACAAGAAAAAAGCTACGGAAACTGAAGACGCAGTGCAAGGAAAGGCTCAATAAATAATGAGAAAAAAATAAACCGAAAAGAGGCGTCAAATGGAGCGCCTCTTTTTGATTTACCGTACATATTTAATTCATGAAGAGTTTAATCGACTTTGATAGCTCTTCTTTTAGTTTTGATCTTTCTACGATATAATCTAAGAAACCATGCTCCAATACAAATTCAGATTTTTGGAATCCGTCTGGAAGGTCTCTACCGATTGTTTCTTTCACAACGCGTGGACCTGCAAAGGCAATCAATGCTTCAGGTTCTGCAATGTTAATATCTCCTAGCATAGCGAAAGAAGCAGTAACTCCTCCTGTTGTTGGGTCAGTTAGAAAAGAAATGTAAGGTAGCTGTGCTGCAGATAATTGATTCAATTTCGCACTTGTTTTCGCCATTTGCATTAGCGATAAACCTGCTTCCATCATACGTGCCCCGCCCGATTTTGAAATAATCATAAAGGGACATTTTAATTTAATTGCTTGATCAATAGCACGAGCTATTTTCTCTCCCATCACAGACCCTAAAGAACCTCCGATAAAAGCGAAATCCATAGCTGCAATTACTAAATCTTGACCATCAATTTTACCATGCGCGGTGCGTATTGCATCGACCAGTCCGGTTTGTGACTGCGTAGCTTTTACTCGGTCAACGTACTTTTTGGTATCTTCAAATTTTAAAGGGTCAGCAGAAGCAAGCTTTGCGTCAAACTCTTTATATTTCCCTTCATCAAAAATCATTTGAAAATATTCTTCTGATCCAATTCTTTCATGATAAGAACATCGTTCGCAAACATAACCATTCTTCTCATGATCTTCTGTTGTAACAACAGTTTTACATTTTGGACATTTGTACCAAAGTCCTTCAGGTGTTTCTTTTTTATCTTTTGTGGAAGTGGTAATCCCTTCCGTTTTTCTTTTAAACCATCCCATAATTCATCGTATTAGTGGTATTACACTAGAGTGTGTTTACATTGTTCAAATCTTCAAATGAACGTTTTAGTCTTGCAACAAATGTTTCCTCTCCTGCGCGCAAGAACTTCCGCGGGTCATAGTATTTTTTATTCGGTTCCTCAGGTCCGCTTGGATTTCCAATTTGAGTTCTTAAATAATCGACGTTTTGTAGAACATAATCTCTCACTCCTTCATTGAACGCAAATTGCAAATCAGTATCCAAATTCATTTTAATCACACCATATCCGATGGCTTCATGAATCTCTTCTACGGAAGAGCCTGATCCTCCATGGAAAACGAAATCAACCGGATTATGGCCGGTATTGAATTTATTCTGAATATAGTCTTGTGAATTTTTTAGAATAATAGGTCTCAAAATGACATTTCCAGGCTTATAAACTCCGTGAACATTTCCGAAAGCAGCTGCAATGGTGAACTTATTCGAAACCTTCATTAATTCTTCATAGGCGTAAGCTACCTCTTCTGGTTGAGTGTAAAGCTTTGAGCTATCGATATCACTGTTGTCAACACCATCTTCTTCACCACCGGTAATACCCAATTCGATTTCAAGTGTCATACCTATTTTGCTCATGCGTTCCAAATACCGCTTACAAATTTCAATATTTTCCTCCAAAGGTTCTTCTGAAAGATCAATCATATGAGAACTGAATAACGGCTTCCCTGTACGGTTGAATTCATCTTCGCTTGCTAATAAAAGTCCGTCAATCCAAGGCAACAATTTCTTGGCACAATGATCGGTGTGTAAAATAACTGTTGCACCGTATAGTTCCGCCATAAGCTGAACATGACGCGCCCCAGCAATAGATCCAGCTATTGCTGCCCGCTCATTTAAATTGGAAAGAGATTTTCCAGCATTAAAAAGGCCTCCTCCGTTAGAATACTGTACAATTACAGGAGCATTCATCGCTGCTGCAGTTTCCATTACCGCATTCACGGAATTCGAACCAACAACATTGACAGCAGGTAATGCGAAGCCTTTTTCCTTTGCTAATTTGAATATTTCCTGAACTTCATCCCCAGTTGCTACACCTGGTTTAATTGTATGTGTCATAATTCTACTCTTTTTGAAGAAGGCAAATTTAATAATTATAACTTACCTAAATACTAAAGTAAGGTAGAAAGTCTAGAACAATTCGGGTGAATTTGAAGTGATGCGAAAAGGTATTTCTCCAGTGCCTAACAACGCAGGCGGGAGAGACCTCCATCAATCCCAATGACTTGGCCTGTGATTCCCCGAGCTAGGTGACTGTGCAAGTATGCCGCCATTGCCGCTACTTCATGGGGCTCTAAAAATCGTTTTAAAGGATGTCGGTCGGCTGTATTTTCCCTTATTTTTTCGTTGCGCAAAAGCCCTGCTGCAAGCGGGGTGTCCGTAATCGTAGGAGCTATACAGTTAACGCGTATATTCGGCGCGAATTCCGCTGCGAGTGATCGAGTTAAGCCTTCTACTCCAGCTTTTGATGCCGCTACAGAAGCATGAAAAGGCATGCCTTGCCCAACCGCTACCGTACTGAATAAAACAATAGATCCGTCATTAGATTTTAGCTGACGGTGATACTTCTTAATCGCGCGCACAGCACCTAACACATTAACAGAAAAGTCAGAAAGAAAATCCTCTTCTTTAAGACTGCTAATCGGTTTTAAATTTATACTTCCTGGACAATATGTAATCGTTTTGAGCTGCTCTAAGTCGGGAAGTTCATCAGTAGTAACATCAAGGTGTATGTATTGTACACCTTCGACTTGTTCGGTTTGAGAACGGCATATTACTATGCATTCTTCTCCATTTGCAACGAGAAGATTTACCAATCCCGCTCCAATACCTTTGCTTCCTCCAATAATTAAATGCTTCATAACCATCTTTTATGAAGAACATTTATTTGGGGAAAAAGTTTTATTGTTTTAAAAGACCATCTTTTTTCACTTGCTCTGTATGTGCTTGCAACGTATCTGGGAGCGGGCGGAACTCAACTCCAAGTTCTTTTCTAATTTTTGTATTGTTTCCGCGAACAGGTATGCCAAGGTTTTTCTTCAAATAATTCCAAGAAAATCCAGCAAGAAGAGGTGCGAATATGTATGCTAGCCAATTAGGAAGCTGTCTCGTCGGAATTTTATTTTTTCTGTCAGGAGATTGAAGACGAAGTTCTTGCGCAATTTCCAAAATACTTTTAGTCTCGTTACAACATACATATCTTCCAGACGAATTTTCAGCCTCCAATGCAGCGACATGAGCAGCAGCGACATCCCGAACATCAACAACTGCAAAATATAAATTGGGTACCCCCGTTTTAAATTTTCCATTCAGCATATCCACCATAAACTTTATGCTTGTAGAGTCTGAACGTTTCGTTAACGAGGGACCGAGAATAAAGCCTGGATTGATTGTGATTAATTTCCAAGGTTTATTCGTGTTTATTGACCAGGCGGCTCTTTCGGCACTTACTTTAGAAAAAGAGTAGGGTTGATGTTTGATACTTGAGGATGTATTCCAGTGGGTTTCGTTAAATGTTTCTTCATCGTGAAGTTCTATATCAATAGCATCTCCATATAAGGATGCCATACTCGAGGTCAGCACGACTTTCTCAATACTACCATTTTTGTCGACACTGTTTAATACATTCTCTGTACCATTCACAGCAGGATTGATTAATTCTTTTTTTGCGTCTTTTATCCCCTCTATCTTGAAAGGGCTAGCAGCATGGATAACTCCTTTTGCTCCGATCATCGCCTCGTCGAAACTTCCTTTTTCCTCCAAGTCAGCAGTGAAGAAAGATAATTTGTCGCTGTATTTTAATATTAACTCTTTTATCCATTCTTCGTTTTTCGTTTTTCCCGGGTTACGAGAAGTTAATCTCACTTCGTAACCTTTGTTTAAAAGCTGGTTCAAGATATGAGCACCTAAATAGCCTGTACCTCCAGTTAAGACTACTGGTGATTTCATTTTATGCATTTATATTCGAGTTTGTTTCTGTTCAATTATTTGCAGGAGCTTCAGAGTTTGAATTGCAATAAAAGCCTTCTGAACTTAAAAGGCCGAACCTATTTTTCCACCTTTATCGAGTGTCCCATTTTATCCCTTTTCGTTTCAAGATAAAATTTGTTATGTTTGTTACTTTGAATTTCCAATTCTACGTTTTCAACAATTTCCAGCCCGTATCCGATAAGTCCTGTTCTTTTTTTAGGGTTATTCGACATTAACCTCATTTTTCGAACCCCCAAATCGCGCAAAATTTGCGCCCCGATGCCATAGTCACGTTGGTCTTCTTTAAAACCAAGTTTGATGTTGGCTTCTACTGTATCATATCCGTCCTCTTGAAGTTTGTATGCTTTCAGTTTATTCATCATTCCGATTCCACGTCCTTCTTGATTCATATATACTAAAACACCTTTTCCTTCTTTTTCAATTTTTTCCATGGCCGCATGCAATTGAGGTCCACAGTCGCAACGGCAAGATCCAAAAATATCTCCTGTTATGCAAGAGCTATGCACTCGAACTAAAACCGGTTCCTCTTTTTTCCAACTACCTTTAGTTAGGGCTAGGTGTTCTTCTCCACTATTTTTGTCTGTGTAGGCGATCATATCAAAGTCTCCAAATTCAGTTGGTAGTTTAATACTTACTTCTTTTTCGACGAGCGTTTCCTTTTCTAAACGATACTTTATGAGGTCTTCAATGGATACAATCTTCAAATCAAATTGCTTTGCAATCTTGATTAATTGAGGAAGTCTCGCCATGGTACCATCTTCGTTAAGAATTTCAACGATTACACCTGCAGGTTCGAATCCTGCCAATCGAGATAAATCAATTGCTGCTTCTGTATGCCCAGCGCGTCGTAAGACACCTCCTTTTTTCGCACGCAGGGGGAAAATATGTCCGGGTTTTCCTAATTCTTCAGGTCGAATTGAAGGATCAATAAGTGCTTTAATTGTTTTTGAGCGGTCACTTGCCGAAATTCCTGTCGTACAACCATGACCAATTAAGTCAATAGAAACAGTAAATGGAGTTTCATACGCCGCGGAATTGGATTTCACCATAAGCTCTAAGCCGAGTTCGTCACATCTGTCTTCTACCAACGGAGCGCAAATTAATCCGCGTCCGTGAGTTGCCATGAAATTGATTATCTCTGGTGTTACATTTCTGGCAGCAGTTAAGAAATCTCCTTCATTCTCCCGATCTTCATCGTCTACTACAATAATGACTTTTCCTGCTTTGATTTCTTCCAAAGCCTCTTCAATTGAATTCAATGTGTATTCCATATTACTTTAAATGCGGTGCAAAGGTACGACTATAATCCTTTTTATCCTTGCAAACTCTTTACTAATATATGGTAGCAATGATTCTATATTGTTTCTTCACAAAGACCTTCGACCAACAATAATCGGGGTTATTTGTTCTTTAAATTTCTGTATTTTTGTCATATTATTCGAGTACATGAAGATAAATATTTCCATCTGTTTAGTACGCTCATCCGATTTACATACTAGCGCTAAGCCTTGTTTCTATTCGGTTAACAGGGTTGGATTTAAGGAAGGATTGATGGATGAAGTGCATCACCTCAAAATGCCAAATACGCTTTGATATGGAAACTCCAGTTATTCATATTTTTGTCGATGAGGTAAATCAGCGTTTGATGTACGCCTTGAATCTCATGTTGAATGATAGGGGGGTTAAATACCAATTGGAGAACGATCCAGTTCGTTTTAAATCAGTCGAAGGTCCGAAGTTTGTCTACTCAGATTATCCGTTCAATGAGCCATATTTGACATTCTCTCCTGCTGAAATATTGTTTGAGAACACTATATCTTCTGTCTTTGTTGAAAAGGTAGTATGGGAAGAAATGGAAATTTTAGCATTTAAAAAAGTTCCAGATATTTTTGCTTCTGTATTTTATGTAGCTAGTCTTTATCATGAACACCTAACGGATCGGACAGATGAACATGAACGCATTATTGGTAAGGATAGCTTTCTAGATAAGCAGGGTTGGTTAAAAAAATGCATTATTGATTATTGGTCCGATGGGTTAATTAGTTTACTTAGAAATCAATTTTCGATAGAATTACCAACTCCAAACAAGGAGTTAACGGTAGTTCCCACTTTTGATATCGATAACGCATATGCCTATAAACTTAAAACGGGGATGCGAAAATACCTAAGTACATTGAAAGATTGGCTGAAATGGGATATACAGCGCATAAAAGAACGGAAATTGGTCCTCTCCGGGGCAGTTAAAGATCCTTATGACGACTACGATTATATCAGAAATATATCGGAACGAGGTTTTCCAGTTAAGCTTTTTTGGTTATTGGGAGACTTCTCCGACTTTGATCGAAATATTGATTGGAAAGATCCGTATCATCGACGTTTAATCCTGCAAATGAATAGGCATGCCGTTGTTGGATTGCATCCTAGTTATAAATCGAATCAACAACTCGGATTACTTTGTGAAGAAAAGAAAAGATTGGAACAGATTCTTGGGAACGAGGTAGCGAACACGCGACAGCATTTTTTAAAGATTGAGCATAAAAAAACATTTGCTTCACTCTTAGGCGCTGGATTTACAGATGATTATTCGCTTGGCTTTGCAGATGTAGTCGGTTTTCGTGCCGGGTTATCAAGACCTTTTCCTTGGTTTAATCTTAAGGCTAACCGTATTTCTGAATTAACCTTGCATCCATTCGCTTATATGGAGGTGACCCTCAAGGATTATTTACGCTTAAATACAGAGGAGGCGAAGGTCGTGGTGGAGGAGTTATGGAAGGAGGCTGTGCAATACGGAGGTGAATTTATTTGTCTCTGGCACAACGAGACCATTGGAGATACCGGCAAATGGAAAGGGTGGAGTGAGGTACTTGAATTTACGCTTAATTTTCAAAACTTGGCACGATGAAAACGACCAGTGTAACATTTCCTAATTATTCTATTGAGATTAATCGAACTGTCCCTGTTGCTTTTTTGGGAAGCTGTTTTTCGGAGCACCTTTCCAGGAAGTTGAATGAGAATAAGTTTTCTGTTGTTTCCAACCCTTTAGGGGTTATTTTTAATCCAATGAGTTTGGCGTATATTCTCGAATTGGAATCGGAGAAATTAATAGCCAATAATTTTGAACGCAACAACGTTTGGTTAAATTGGAGCGCAAACGCTACTATTTTCGGTTATTCCAACGAGGCATTAGAGAAAGTTATTAGGGATAATTTGGCTCTGTTTCAGGATAGATTAAGCGCATCAAATGTGCTCTTTGTCACCTTCGGTTCCGCTTGGGTGTATGAGCATTTATCTAATTCAGCTATAGTTGCTAACTGTCACAAACAACCGTCAAGAGATTTTAATAAGAGATTATTAAGCAGCGATGAAATTGTTGGGCAATGGACGAAAACGATACGCCAGTTGAATAAAAATTATCCAGCATTGAATATTGTTTTTACTGTGAGTCCGGTAAGGCACATAAAAGACGGGGTAGTTGATAATACTAGAAGTAAATCTATTCTTCTGGAAGCTGTACATCAATTAACGGAGAAATTTAGCCAGGTTGAATATTTTCCAGTTTATGAGTTTTTCATGGATGAGTTACGCGACTATGCCTATTATAAAAAAGACGGAATACATCCGAATGAAATAGCTATTGATTTAGTTTGGGAGAAGTTCGAGCATGCTTTTTTCGGTAATGAAACGAAGGCTTGGCTCCACGAATTTCAGCGCCTTACACAACAGTTAGAGCATCGTCCGTTACACCCGGATTCTGTCGAAGCAAAAGAATTTGTGGCTAAAGCTCAGCGAGAAATGGAGACGTTTCTTGCTGGTTAGAACTAATTCTCAGTATAAGCGTGGAAACTTAAAGTCGAGGGAATAGTGAACAAAAAAAGCTATCCAACTGAATGAATAGCTTTTTCCGTTAGGTATGTTTTAGTTGTTACAACTCAAATTTCTTTGGGTCAATTTTTACATTCAAGTTAATCTCTTTCACTGTGGCGTCTAGAACTGCAGAGCCTACCATTTGAGAAATCTTATGTGGAAATGAGATTCCTTTGACCGCTTTGTAGTCGCTGTATTTAGCAGTAACATTCTGAGGTCCTTCCTCTGTTACTTCTAACGTTTCACTCATTTCTTTCATGAAATTATCTGTGTTGTAATATGCTTTTGTAGTAGATTGCCCAATGGTGTATTCAATTACATAATACTCCTTTTCATTCAATTCATCAATTCCAAGAAGTGTATACTCCACTTTTCCGCTCATTAACCCCATTTCTGGAAGTAGCGTATTCATGATCTTTTTTTCATCCATTTCTTCAGGAGAGAGCTCGGAGATATCATGTCCGCCTGACTGGTTCATGGTTTTTGAACCTCCCTTTTCTCCATCGAAAACTTCTTTTTGCGCTACCATACCCATCACTTCGATACTTGTAGACCTTTTGTTTGGTGCTTCAAAGTATGTAGTCATGGTTAACTCAATTGGCGCGCCTTGAGGTTTAACCGACATGATTTGCTCCATGGAGGTAATTTTAACCAAAGCTTTTTCTGCTTTCGCTAATTTTTTCTGACCGGTGACAGCCATGAAGTAGTTATTGAGGACTTCATTTTTATCCATTGAAGTCTCTTTGTAGGTTTTCATAGAAGCTGGGTTACCAAATTCATCCAAGCGGACGATGACACCATCGGCATCAAAGCGTGCTATTTTTTCAACTACTTCTTCGTTTCCAACCACAATGATGTTTAGATTTTTCGGAGTAATATACTTTTTTGCTACAGCCAACACGTCTTCTTTGGTTACTGCAGCTAATTTTTTCAAATAGGTCTGATAGTAATCACTCGGTAAGTTATTGCGATAGATGCTTAATGCGAAATTAGCAATTGTACGCGGTGATTCTAAGCTACGCGCAAAAGACCCAGCCATAGAAGCTTTGTTTAACTCAAGCTCTTCATCTGTTACGAGTTCTTTGGTGATGTTTTCGAATTCTAGGAGGAACTCGTAAATTGCAGAGTCTGTAACTTCATTTCTAAAACTACCAGCAGCCGAAAACCAAGCTCCTTCCCGTTCAATATTGGTAGAAGAGTAAGCTCCATAAGTCCAAGCTTTGTCTTCTCGTAGGTTTTGCATTAGTCGTGTACCGAAGCCCCCGCCACCGAATAACTTATTCATTACACTCAATTTGATAATGTCTTCGTGTCCTGGTTTAATGTCCATAGGAAATGCAATGTTTATGACAGACTGCACCGCTCCTGGTTTTTCTACAAAAATAACTCGGTTGTTTTCAGGGAAATATCCTGAATTATAGGAAGCCTCGTAAGGCACTCCACCTTCCCAAGATGCAAAATGTTTGTTGGCAAGCTCTTTGGCCTTTTCGAGTTTAATGTCTCCAACAATTACAAGATAAGTTCCAGCTGGGATAAAGCGTGCTTTGTAATACGCAACTATGTCTTCTCTGCTGATGTTTTTAAGGGAAGCTTCCGTCATCACTTCACCGAGCGGGTGGTTTGGAAAAACCGATTTGGTAACAGCGTTTGACGCCATACTGTTAGGGTCTGTTTTTGCCGACAACAATCCTGATTCTGTTTGCTTTTTGACGCGATCGAACTCCTCCTGAGGGAAGTTGGCGTTGTGCAAAACATCTAACATCAAGTCCAATCCTTTGTCCATGTGCTTAGTGAGACAAGACATGAAGATGCTGTTGCTTCCTGCTGCTAGAGTAGCACCAATAAAGTCTTTTTCGTTATCAATTTGGTCCTTCGAACGGTCTGTGGTTCCTCCCAGTACGAGCTCACCTACAAGGTTTGATAAACCTGCTTTTTCTCCTTCTATTGAAGGATCCGAAGTAAAAACTAGGTTGAAAGAAACTTTTGGTTGGCGGTGATTACTAGAGAGAATAACTTTTAGTCCGTTATCCAATTCGAACACCTCAGGCTCTGCAATATTAATTTCTGGAGCCGCTCCTGGTTTTGGTGCATTAGTTCTGTCCAGCTGCCCAAAAGCACTTGTAGCCGAAAATGCAACCGTTATTATAATGATATATTTGTTCATATGTCTTTAATTTTTTTTATTTAATTGTCATATGGAATCGCCAAATTACGATCATCTATGTTAATGTAAATTTCGCAATGGCTTATTTCATAATTTTAATTTTGAAGGTGATTATTCAGCTGAATCCTTTGGAAGATAGTGTAAAATCACACGTGCATCTTTTTTAAAATATTTTTTCGCGACAGCCATTAAATCTTCTCGCGTAATGTTTTCGTACATTTTTAATTGGTCATTGATCAAGTTTGCATCTCCATAATATACATGATTGTTCGCTAAACTTTCTGCAATACCAGCTACAGAACTATTGGATGAATAGAAGTTGTTTTCAAATTGATTTTTTACTTTTTGGAATTCTTCCTTAGTTACAAGTTCTGTTTGAACACGAACGATTTCCTCATCGAGCGCATTTTGAAGCTCTTCAACTGTCACATCTTTGGAAGCGATACCCGCTACTAAAGCCATTCCAGGATCTTCTAATGGAAAGTTGAACGAGAAAGCCGCTACAGCCAGCTCTTTCTTTTCTACGATATTTTTGTTCATACGTGAACTGCTTCCGCCTGCCAATAAAGAGTTCAACATTTCGAGTGCATATGCATCTTTCGTATTTTGGGCAGGTGAGTGATATGCCATAAATACACCGGGCAATTGAATATTATCATAAATCACGTCAACCGTTTCTTTTTGCAAAGCAGGTTCTTTTGCAGTTGGACGTGGAATAATAGTCGGAGTGTTTTCATATTTCTTAATGGCTGCTTTTCCTTCCTTTGAGGTGGTTGCGAAGAAATTTTCTTGATTAAAGATACTTTTGGAAATTTCGTATTTCGTCTGGAAGGCTGCCTCATCCATCATGATAAAGTCTCGGTACAAGTTAATTGCTTGGCCTTTTGGGATAGAGGAAAAATACTTGTTGATCAGTGCTTTTGCTTCTTTAATGTCGATATCACCGGCAATCGAAAGTGTCGCATTAGCAGGAACGTAAAATGTTTGGTAGAACTTCACGTAATCCTCTTCTTGAGCTGCATCTAAGTGCTCCATACTCCCGATTGGCACCCAATTATAGGGGTGTTCTTTGTAGAGACGTTTAAATGCTTCTTCCATAAAGGTACCGTAAGGTTGATTGTCCACACGTTGGCGCTTTTCTTCTTTTACAACTTCACGTTGCGTTTCGATACCAATATTTTCAACCTTCGCATGTAAAAGTCTCTCTGACTCTAACCAGAGCCCAAGCTCTAAGTTATTCGATGTAAAAATTTCATAATAGAAGGTACGGTCCTGCGAAGTATTTGCATTCAGGGTACCGCCATTGCGTTCAACATATTTGTCGAATTCACCCCGTTCAATATTTTGGGAACCTTCAAATAATAGGTGCTCAAAGAAATGTGCAAAACCAGTTCTGTCTGCTTGCTCATTTTTGGAGCCAACGTGATACAAAATGGTAACTGCTACAATAGGAGTCGTTTTGTCCTCATGTAAAATAACGTTCAGGCCGTTATCTAGTGTGAATTCTTCAAACTCAATCTTTTGTGTTTGTCCGAATACACTTAACATCAGAATGGAAATCATTCCGGTAAGAAAATAGTTGTTCATGTGTTCATTTTTAAATCAACCTCAAAGAAACACAACTTCTCTCGAAATTCCCAAGAAAAAATGATAATTGGTCAAAAAGAGGGAGAACGGGGCGGATCAAGGTTTAATGTTCGAGGTTTTGGACTTCGTCCATTGCAGGTTAAAGGTTTTATGCACAACTCGGAACTTGCAACCTGCCAAAACTTTCCCTAACTAGATTTATTTGTCGATTTCAACTTTTTCGCTAACTTATAGTAATAATCAAACCTAAATCAATGAATTCGTGCTATTTAACGATTAAAAGTTGGGCGGAAGATGATCGTCCACGAGAGAAGATGATACTGAAAGGAAAAAGTGTGTTATCGGATGCAGAACTAATAGCAATTATACTTGGCTCAGGAACGCGCACTAAATCTGCCGTAGATCTTGCACAAGAGATTTTAATGTCTGTCGATAATGATTTGTACCGCCTTGGTCAATTGAATTTAACGGAGTTAAAAAAATTTTCTGGCGTAGGAGATGCCAAAGCAGTTAGTCTAGCTGCTGCGCTTGAGTTAGGGAGAAGGAGACGTGCAGTTGGTGTTCGAAAAATCGAAAAAGTTACTGGAAGTAAGGATGTGTATGAATTTGTGCGTCGTGATTTTGAGGATCTGATACACGAGGAATTTAGAGTTCTAGGTTTAAAGCGGTCGAATGAAATCATACGCAGTGAACTTGTGTCGCGCGGAGGAATGACCGGCACAATTGCTGATGGAAAGTTAATTTTTAAGGCTTTACTGGATATGAAGGCGGTTGCGTGTATTTTGGTTCACAATCATCCTTCTGGAAATTTAAAGCCCAGCGGAGCAGATGTATCATTGACCAAAAAACTCAGTGAATTCGGTCGAATGATTGACTTACAGGTGTTAGACCACCTCATTGTTACAGATCATGGATATTACAGTTTTGCGGATAACAGCTTAATCTAATCCGACAAGGCGAATGATTCTATTGTCGTTTTGTGCTACATTGAATTCAATCCAAAAGGTATCATTTCCCAATAATGTTTGGATGACTTCAGGCCATTCAATGATGCAAATGCCGCCGCTGTACAGGTATTCTTCAATGCCAATGTTGTAGGCGTCTTCCAGTGTTTCTAAACGATAGAGGTCGAAGTGGTAAACAGGACCATAAAGCGAACTTTCATATTCGTTGACGTAGCCATAGGTGGGGGAGCTTACTTCGTCTTTAACTCCCATCTCTTTTGCTAAGTAGCGAATGAAGGTTGTTTTTCCAGCACCCATTTGACCTTTTAAGGCAATAACTTTTCGCTCACCTAGGAGTTTTACAACTTCGGCTGCGATGGAAGTTAAGTCAGACTCTTGTCGTGCAACAAGTTCCATTACTTTGATTTGGGTGTCATTTCTACGTAAGGAATAAGCATCTCCTCCATTGAGATACCTCCATGTTGGAAAGTATCCTTATAGTGTTTAAGGAAATGATTGAAGTTGTTGGGGTACACAAAAAAACCGTCCGTTTTGCAAAAAACATATTCACTGGATAAGTTCTCTTTTGGTAAAAAAGCATCATCTGGATTTTTAATACGAAAAACTTCTTTTTCATTATAATCCAGGTTTTTCCCTGTTTTATACCGTAGGTTGGTATTCGTGTCTTTTGGTCCAACAATTTTGATAGCTTCGTTTACTTTAACGGTTCCGTGATCAGTAGTGATGACTACTTTTATTCCGGCTTTCGCAATATTTTTGAAGATATCTAATAGTGGGGAGTGTTCAAACCAACTCTCTGTTAAGGAGCGATAAGCCGCTTCATCGTCGGCTAGTTCTTTAATCACTTTCATTTCTGTGCGTGCATGTGAAAGCATGTCAACGAAGTTGTACACAATTACGTTAAGGTCATTATTCAGGATTTGACTGAATTGATCATTGAGTTTCTTGCCGGCATCAATATTGGTGATTTTATGGTAACTCATTTTAATGTTCTTGCCTAGGCGCTTTAGATTTTCCGTAAGCAATTCTTTCTCATACATGTTCTTACCTCCGTCTTCACTTTCTGAGGACCAATAATTTGGGTATTTTTTCGCGATTTCAGAGGGTAGAAGGCCAGAGAACAAGGCGTTTCTAGCGTAATGCGTAGCTGTTGGTAAAATGGAGTAGGCAATTTCTTCTTTGTCGAAGTTGAAGTAGTTCGATAGGGTAGGGCGCAATACTTGCCATTGGTCGTATCTCAAGTTGTCGATTACTATCAAAAAAACGGGTTCCTTCAATAGTGGATTGATCTTGTTTTTGAAAAGGGTATGGATCAATTGTGGAGCGTCTTCTGTTCCGTTGAGCCAGTCGCAATAGTTGTCTTCGATAAATCTACAAAACTGCTGATTGGCTTCTTTCTTTTGCATTTCTAAGACTTCTTTCATCCCTTGTTCTTCAATGGATTGGAATTGGATGTCCCAATAGGTGAGTCGTTTGAACAACGATGCCCATTCGTCTGCGTCAAGACGTTGATTGAGTTCCATTGCGATTTGTCGAAATTCTTGTTGGTATGAGCTATTGGTCTTGTTAGAGACCAATTTGCTGTGGTCCAAATTCTTTTTTATGCTCAGCAGGATTTGGTTGGGGTTCACCGGTTTGATTAGGTAGTCCGCAATTTTTCCACCTATCGCTTCTTCCATGATACTCTCTTCCTCACTTTTGGTAATCATAACAATCGGAATCATTGGTCGAATTTCCTTGATTTTTGTTAATGCATCAAGTCCCGAAATTCCGGGCATATTTTCGTCTAGGAAAACAATATCAAACAATTGCTCCCTGCATTTATCGACAGCCTCTCCACCATTATTTACGGTTTCTACTGAATAGCCTTTCTGTTCAAGAAAAAGAATATGAGGTTTTAATAAATCGATTTCGTCGTCTGCCCAGAGTATTTTCGCTTGCATTCCTTGATTATTTATATTTTTACAAAAGTTTTTAAAAGTAATTGAATTGCGTCCAAATATCAACAATAACAATAAAAAGAAAATAATTAACGATCCGGTTTACGGTTTTATTTCTTTGCCGAACGATATTATTTTTGATATCATTGAACATCCGTACTATCAGCGGTTGAGGCGAATTAAGCAGCTGGGGATGTCTCATCTCGTGTATCCGGGCGCGTTGCACACACGTTTTCATCATGCCATTGGTGCGACTCATTTAATGTTGAAAGCGATTCAAGTAATTCGGAAAAAAGGGCACGAAATCACGCCTGAAGAAGAAACAGCGGCCCTAGTAGCTATACTTTTACATGATATTGGACATGGTCCGTTCAGTCACACCTTAGAACACGATATTGTTAGTGGGGTAAGTCATGAGCAAATCTCGTCTTTTTTTATGCAGCGCTTAGCCAATGATTTAAGTCAAGAGATTGATTTGGCGATTCGTATTTTTGAGAATGACTACCCTAAAACCTTTTTGCATCAGCTTGTCTCTGGTCAGTTGGACATGGATCGCATGGATTATTTGAATCGGGATAGTTTTTACACGGGAGTGTCAGAGGGTGTGATTGGTTCCGACCGAATAATTGAAATGCTGAATGTCAAGGATAACAAATTGGTAGTAGAAGAAAAGGGCGTTTATTCAATTGAAAAGTTCCTCGTTGCGCGTCGCTTGATGTATTGGCAGGTGTATTTGCACAAGACGGTTGTTTCATCCGAAGTAATGCTCACGTTTATTTTGAAGCGTGCCAAAGAGTTAACTCAAGGGGGCGATGATTTGTTTTCAAGTCCGCCGTTTCGATTATTTCTTGAAAATAACTTCGACTTAAGTGATTTTGAGAAAAATCCAGAGATTTTAAATCAATTTGCCTTGTTGGATGATAACGACATTATGGGCGCGGTGAAAGTCTGGCAGTTTCATTCGGACAAGGTGCTCTCTTTGTTATGCAGTTGGTTGGTCAATCGTAAATTATTTAAAATTGAAATTGCGAAAACACCTTTTTCATCCGATCGATTAACCTATGAACGCGATTTAGCGAAAGAAACTTATAGGTTAACAGATGAAGAGGTGAACTACTTTATTTATACGGACCACTTAACGAATAACGCCTACAATGAAAAACGCGAGAACATCAACTTATTGTTGAAGTCAGGAGAAGTAATCGATGTAAGTAAGGCGGCAGATAATTTAAATATTTCAGCACTTTCTACGCCAGTTGAGAAGTTCTATCTGTGTTACCCTGTCCATTAATAAATCTAGGATTCCCGAAAACAAGCACTGTTGCTCGTTAATCCATGATTCGATGTTAAAAAAAGAATTTTGTAATAGAATAGTTTAGGACTTGTTTTTATATTTTTGAAGAATGGAATTTTCAGCAGCTCAAATTGCAGGTATACTTAATGGTGAAGTTCAAGGCGATCCAGAAGTTACTGTTTCTGGTTTGTCCAAAATTGAGGAAGGCCAACCCAATACACTTTCGTTTTTAGCCAATATGAAGTACGAGGAGTTTATATATTCCACTGGAGCTTCCATTGTGATTGTGAATAAAACGTTCGAAGCAAAAGACAAACTTCCTTCAACACTCACTTTGGTAAAGGTAGATGATGCATACAGTTGTTTTGCAAAACTGCTGGAGGTGTATAATCAAATGAGACAAAAACAGCCTCAAATTGAACAGCCATCATTTGTTTCTCCATCCGCTAAACTTGGTAAAGATGTATATGTTGGAGCATTTTCGTACATTTCAGAGGACGCTGTGATTGGTGAAGGTGTTAAGATATATCCAAACGCATATATTGGTGAAGGAGTAGTTATTGGTGACCACACTACAGTGTTTCCTGGGGTAAAGATTTACCGCGATTGCAAAATAGGTTCAGCGTGTATTATTCATGCGGGAAGTGTGATTGGAGCCGATGGTTTTGGTTTTGCTCCAGATGCCGACGGTAACTTTCAAAAAGTACCGCAGATAGGGAATGTTGTGATTGAAGATCGTGTCGAAATCGGCGCAAATTGTACCATTGATAGAGCTACATTGGGTTCTACATTTATACGGCAAGGAGCAAAGATTGATAATTTGGTACAAATCGCGCACAATGTTGATGTAGGGCGTAATTCGGCAATGGCTGCTCAGGTAGGAGTTGCGGGGTCTACAAAGATAGGTGAACGCGTTATGGTAGGTGGCCAAGCTGGAATAAGCGGCCATATCAAAATAGCAGATGATACAAAGATAGTAGCACAGTCGGGAATACCTGGAAGTGTAAAAAAACCAGGGCAAATCCTTATGGGTAGCCCGGGTATTCCAATGGAAGATTTTAAAAAATCTTATTTTGGGTTTAGGAAGCTGCCTTTTATTTTGGTTAAGCTTAGAGAACTTGAAGATAGATTAAAAGAGAAATAGAGTTTTATTGCATTAGCACGTATGGGAGATAAACAGCGCACTTTAAAAGCTTCGGTAACATTATCCGGAGTAGGGTTACATACAGGTGAAAGAGTTAATTTAGAGATATGCCCAGCACCGGAGAATCATGGTTATAAATTTCAACGTGTTGATTTGGATGGTCAACCTACGATAAACGCAGATGCGGACTTAGTTGTTTCTACGGAAAGAGGGACAACATTAGAACAGAATGGTGCGCGCGTATATACTACTGAACACGTATTAGCTGCGCTGTATGGGATGGAAGTGGATAATGCACTTATTAAAATTGATAACTCTGAGATTCCAATCATGGACGGAAGTGCATGGCCTTTTGTAGAGGCAATTGAATCGGTTGGATATCTGGAGCAAGAAGCTGAGCGGAATTATTTTTATTTGAATGAAAATATTCCTTGGGAGGACACCGAGAAGGGAATAGAAATACTCGCAGTACCGGATACAAATTACCGTATTACGGTAATGGTTGACTACAAGTCGCCAGTTCTTGGTACACAACACGCCAGTATGTATAACATTGGTGAGTTCAAGAATGAAATTGCTCGTTGTAAGACATTTGTCTTTTTAAGAGAACTAGAAGTCTTAGCAAATCATGGACTAATTAAAGGAGGCGACCTGGATAATGCTATAATTTTAGTAGAACGTGAGAACGTTGAGCAAGAAGAGTTGGATCGTTTGGCAAAACTTCTGGGTAAAGAAGGGTTAAAAGTGGATATAAAAGGCATTGGAACATTGAATAATTATCAACTGAAATTTGAAAATGAACCAGCTCGTCACAAACTATTAGACATCGTGGGGGATCTTGCGCTGGTAGGACGCCCGCTTAAAATGCATATTTTGGGAGCTCGACCAGGGCATTCTGGGAATACGCGATTCGCAAAAGTTATTAAGGAGCAAATTAAGAAACAAGAGTGTGCGCCAAAAGAGTTCGACTTGGATAAAGCGCCGTTATATGATATCAACGACATCGAAAAGATGTTGCCACACCGTTACCCGTTTTTATTAGTCGACAAGGTGATGGAGATTGGAGAAGAGTCTATTATTGGTGTGAAGAACGTTACCATGAACGAACCTATGTTTCAGGGGCATTTTCCTGGAAACCCTGTTTTTCCTGGTGTTTTGCAAATTGAAGCAATGGCGCAATGCGGGGGTATTTTTTCCTTAAGTAAAGTGGAAGATCCACATTTGTATTCGACATATTTCATGAAAATTGATAACGTGAAGTTTAAAAAGAAGGTCCTTCCTGGGGATACTTTAGTTTTTGAACTACATTTGTTGTCACCGATGCGACGTGGTTTGGTAAATATGGGAGGGAAAGCCTATGTGAACGGTCAAGTTGTTATGGAGGCCGAAATGTTAGCCCAAGTGATAAAAGATAAAGAATAAGTATGATAAGTAAGTTGGCTTCCGTTTCCTCTGATGCTTCTTTGGCAGAAGGGATAGTAGTAGAGGGTTTTACCACTATTTACGACGACGTAGTAATTGGTAAAAACACGAAGATCGGTCCCAACGTTACTATATATCCAGGCACTCGAATAGGTGATAACTGCCAGGTTTTCCCCGGTGCGGTGATTGGCGCGGTTCCACAAGATTTAAAATTTGGCGGTGAAGAAACTACCGTTGAAATTGGAAACAATACGGTAATTCGAGAATGCGTAACGATTCACCGTGGTACTGTAGACAGAATGAAAACGGTAGTTGGAAACAATTGCTTGATTATGGGTTATGTTCATATAGCTCATGATTGTTTAATTGGTAACAATGTGATTCTGGCAAATTATACCGGTTTATCAGGGCACGTTCAAATCGATGACTATGCTATTCTGGAAGGAAAGGTCGCTTCACAGCAGTTTATGCATATTGGAGCACATGCCTTTGTAGCTGGAGCTTCTTTGATTCGAAAAAATGTACCGCCGTTCGTGCGCGCTGCGCGTGAACCTTTGAGTTATGCGGGTATCAATGCTGTTGGTATGCGTAGACGGAACTTTTCCGAAGAGGATATCAAGTTAATCGAGAATATTTACCGTATTCTTTTTGTGCAAAACAATAATATTTCAAAGGGTATACAATCCTTAAATGAAGAACTTCCTGCTTCTGCCTTGAAAACTCAAGTGATTGATTTCATCAATAACAGTGAGAAAGGAATCATTCGAGGCTTGTTATAATTTTTCATTCAATAATAAATACAGGTTTGATTTCACGTGGACAGTTAATAGAGCTGAATATTTCCGATATGGCATTCGGCGGGAATGGTATTGCAAAAATGCAAACAGAGAATGGCGAATACGTCATGTTTGTAAACAACTCGTTTCCAGGGCAAAAAGTATTGGCACGGGTTACGAAAAAAAGGAAGCGCTATGCGGAGTGCTCATTGCTGAAGGTGATTGATAGATCTCCAGAAGAAATCACTGGTTCCCCTTATCAAGAAATTAGTGGAGCGCCCTATATTTATGTTCCGACTGAGTTACAGGAGCAGTATAAGCAATCAACGACATTGGAAATCTATCGCCGTTTGGGAGATATACGGGAGATTCAGGATTTATTTGATGAGTTTATCCCGTCACCGGATCATTTTTACTATCGGAATAAAATGGAGTATTCCTTTTCATGTATTGCTCATGATATTTATACTGATGAAGAAGTGGATGATGCTTTTGCCTTGGGATTTAAACATCGTGGAACATGGTGGAAAGTAGAAAACTTGGATAAGCCATCTGGATTATTTGATGAACAGTGGGAAACTGTGCTAATCCAGTTGAGAGACTATTTGAAGGAAACTGGTTTAGGCGCATGGCATCCACCTAAGAAAGAAGGATTTTTTAGACATATCGTAGTTCGAAAGTCGTTCCACGAAGATAAGTTGTTACTTAATTTGGTGACCTCATCGGACGGACTGCAGCATTTCGACGCCAAGGCTTGCGCTGATTTTATCCTGCAGCTCATGGGGGATCGATTAGCGGGATTTCAGCATACTATTAATGACAATGTGGCGGATCGCGCAAAAATTGAAAACGGAAGTACAACATTACTCTATGGTCGAAACATTATCATTGAGAATTTATTAGGGTTGGAGTTTGAAATCAGTATGGAGAGTTTTTTTCAAACGAATCCAAAATCTGCTGAACGCTTGTACACTAAAGCGATGGATTATGTGTTTGAACAAGGCAATTCCTTAGATGGCCAACTTGTTATGGATCTGTTTTGTGGAACAGGAACAATTGGACAATTGTTGTCAACCCGCTCGCAAAATAGTCGTATAATCGGAGTGGATATTGTGGAAGAGGCAATCGAAGACGCCAAGCGAAATGCTGAACGGAACGGTATTAAGAATGTCGAGTTTTATGCTGCGGATGTGGGCAAATTCTTAAAGGAGTATCCTAATTATTACGGAAAAATCGGTACAATCGTATTGGATCCACCGCGAGCAGGTATAGCTCCAAAGACTTTGTTGAAAGTAGTTGAGCTTGGTGCACGTCGCATCGTATATATTTCATGTAATCCTTCGACGCAGGCGCGAGATGCTAAAACCTTACAAGAGAATGGCTATAGCCTTTCAAAGGTAAGTCTTGTGGACCAGTTTCCGCACACAAGTCATATTGAGGCAGTCGCGTTATTTGAAAAGAATATATAATTTTTGAAACCTTTTCGTAACAGATGCGTTATAGAAATCAACGGATCAATTATTAACTCTACAGGTTAATTAACGAAAGACCCCGCAGCTTGCTGCGGGGTCTTTTAGTTTGTTATGGGCTCTTTGCACTATTGTTTGATAACCTTCGATCGCGTGACCGTTCCATCAGAAAGGATAGCTAATGCGTAGGTTCCTTTCGCTAAATGACTCATGTTGATAAAATATTGGTCATCCAAACCTTCGAGTTGAAGGATAAGTTTTCCTTGAGAATCGTTTAGGAAAATAGTTCGCTTTTGAATCGATTCAAACTGAATAGTTACTTCATCCACCGTGGGGTTAGGGAATACTACGAAGAATTCTTTGTAGAACTGGGCTACGTTAATCGTTGTATCAATAGTATCTTGACATGCGTCGGTTATTAGTATTTCATCCGTTGTCTCACATCCATTCTCGTCAGTATAGACAACGCTATAAACTCCATTGCAATAAGGCACGGAATCATAGAAAAAAGAAGTTCCTGTATGATTCAATGAATTGCCATTTAGGAACCAATCTGAGGTTCCATCATTTAAGTTGATAAATAAATTACCACTCATTCCTTGGGAAAGTTCAACTTGGCTTGGGAATGGGAAAATCGTTAATTGCATAGTGTCCCGATTAACACACCCATTGTTGTTGATTCCGACTAATACATAGCTCCCTGTGGTGGATGGAGTAATGCTTGTGCCGTTAGCTATTGCATTTGAAGGAGTGGGTATTCTAAACCATGCTAAGCTGTCCGCACCATTACCATTGAGCGTAAGGCCAATACCAGGACATCTGAAACGATCTGGACCTGCAGATACTGCTGGTAAAGCATTTACAGTTACCTCGATAGAGGTGGAGTTTTGGCACCCCATGGCATCAGTGATGGTTAGGATAAAAACTCCTGATGTATCTGTACTTATAGCCTGTGTTGTCGCACCATTGTTCCAGTTATAAGCAGGGGCGAAGTCAGCAGCTAACATAACAGCTCCTCCTTCACAGAATTCTGTTGGCCCATTCGTAGAGATAACTGGACCAGGCAATGGGTTGATAACAATCGTTATTGTGTCGGAGTCCACGCAACCAGCAGCATTTTCACTAGTTACTAAATAGGTGGAAGTGACATTTGGTGTGGCCACCGGGTTAGCACATGAGGTACAGGAGAAGTTGGTAGCAGTAATTGGGTCTCCTGAGACAAGTGACCATTGGAAATTGAATCCTCCAGTGGCTCCTAGTTGTACTGATTGACCGATACAGATTTCTGAATCATTCGAGGTCGCCGTAGTTTGAAGTTGACAGTATTTGATGGTGCTGAAATCTCGATTAGTTCCACTACCGACGGATGAACCGGTAACGAAGATATTTCCAACAGGATCTACGCGAAAATCAACCATTTGATCACTTGAAGAGGCAGGGCCGTTGAAACGTGTCTGCCATAACTCCGTGCCTATCGTATCTAGTTTAATTGTCAGGTAGTCGTCATTATTACCAGTAATGTTCGAGTAGCCTGACGCAAAAATCTCAAAATTACTGTTTACATATACTTTTTTAGCTTCGTCGTATCCATTTGTAGCGCTTTGATAGGTATAGTCCCAGTGCAGGGTACCATTTTGGCGATAACGTGCGATGAGAAAGTCCTCACCATTTCCTAGGTTCTTAACTTTCCCTGCGACATAAATATTCCCCAGCGGATCAGTCGTTACATCAGATGGAGCGTCAAAGTCTTCGGACGAACCACCGTATACAGCGTCCCATTGTGGAGTTCCCAGACTATTCAATTTCAAGAGCATGATATCTTCTTCAATAGATACATTTCGATAGCTTGTTCCTACTATATAAACATTCCCAACGTTGTCAACTGAAATTGCTTTTGGGATGTCGATTGAACCAGCTCCATCGTATCGATTTGCCCATTGTTGAACTCCAGAAGAGTTGTATTTTATCGTGTAGAAATCGAGGTTATTGGTCGCATCAAAGGACTCTCCGGTAACGTATACATTGTTTGCTGCATCTATCGCTAAGGCATTGATTACATCCCGTCCTGAAGGAATAAAGGTAGAGGCCCAGTTTTGACTTCCTGTTGAAGATACTGAAATGGTTACAAAGTCCTGGTCTGCAGCAGTAGCCTCGCGCGCCCCTCCGAGAATCACATTGTTGTTTCCATCGATTCCTACGGCATTGCAAAGGTCAAACCGTGTAGTTCCTGTATAGGTGTAAAGCCATGCTTGAATACCAGTTGCGCCGTTAATTTTTAACGCCATAATATCATAATCTGTCGAACCTGTTTGGTGAAATCCGCCAACAATAACATCATTATTAGCATCGAGGACAATCCCTGTGGCGTCATCCCATCCGTTGAATGCACCATTGTAGGTATTGGTCCATAGCTCTGCTCCTGCAGGGTCGTATTTAACTGTCACGATGTCGAAATTACTCCCATTAAATGCTGTTCCTGTAACGTAGCTGTTTCCTGCTGCATCAATGACTATCCCGCGTGTAAAATCAGATTGTGACGAGTAGTCTAAACGCGATTCCCATTGCACGTTTACTTGTCCGATAATAAACATAGAGGTGTTTAATATTAAAAAGAAGAGGAGTAATTGTTTCATAGGGCCAAAATATTTTTGATTACCTTGATTTTCAATTCAAGACGTAATTCAACACGCAAAAGTAAGGAAAAAAAAATATAAATTCCTGTTAATCGAAAAAATTCAACTTATCGTCGATGATGTTTGGTGGTTAGTCAAAATATCTATATTTTTGCTAGTCGAAATTAAACTAAAGAATATGAAGTTTTTGCTATCGCTTTTGAGCCTGATTGCATTCTCATTTAACCTCTCTGCGACACACGTGATTGGGGGAAGTATGACTTACGAGCATTTAGGGGGCTCTTCATACAATGTAAAACTAAAACTATACCGCGATTGTGCTCCCGGTAATTTTGCCTTTCCTGCCAGTGTTGATGTGGAGGTTCGCTATGGAAATGGTACAACAGCAGGGTTGGCGTTTACTACTTTTTCTATGCCTCGATTGGGTATTGTAGAATTGGATCCGCCGTTAGACTCGTGTGCAGTCGATCCAGGTATTTGTGTAGAAGAAGCTGTATTTTCAAGTGTGATTAGTTTACCTCCTTCAGCCAATGGATATCATTTGTATTGGGGATTATGTTGTAGAAATGGTTCTGTACAGAATATAGTGGATCCGTTGAACGTTACAGAGATGTTTCATACATACATTCCTAATAACGCGGTTTTATTGACGAATTCTTCTCCAACTTGGACGAATTTCCCTCCTGTTTTTGTTTGTCAAGGACAAGATGTTGATTTTGATCATTCGGCTACGGATGCAGATGGCGACTCTTTGGTATATTCTCTTTATACCCCATACCAGGATAATGTGCCAACATACAATGCGAATCCGATTCCAGACAACATACAGTTCACACCTGTTCCTTGGGAACTTGGTTTTTCTGCTAACAATCCGTTAAATGTTTCGGGGACGCCCTTGATTATTGATCCGACGACTGGTTTGCTTTCGGGAATTCCAGAAAATTTGGGACAGTTTATCGTTGGAATAAAATGTGAGGAATACAGGGATGGTGTGAAGATAGGAGTTATAATTCGCGATTTTCAATTTAACGTAGTAGTATGTCCTCCTTTAAAAGAGGCTGGAATAGGACCTATTCTGGATTGTGATGGAATAGACGTACAAATGAATAATGCTTCTAGTCCTGGTGCTGAAGATTTTTATTGGGATTTCGGCGATGCTTCTCCTGGTGTTTTTGGCGTCGCACCTACGCATACATTTCCCGGCGTTGGTGATTACTTGATTACATTGATTGCTCAATACGGAACAGTTTGTGCAGATACGGCAACTTATTTGTATCGCGCGGGCGGGGTGACCGGAACAATTAACTTTCAAGATTCGGTTTGTATTAGTAATACAGTTAATTTTTCAGAATCGTCTGTTGTAGATGGAAACATGGTCGTGAATTCTTGGCAATGGGATTTTGGTGACGGAAGTCCGATAAGCACTATTCCTAATCCTTCCCATAATTATAACTCTTCCGGAGATATTAATGTGTCCTTAATCGTAGGAACGGATGCGGGATGTTATGATACGATTACTGAACCATTGTTTGTGCAGGGATTGCCAAATGCAAATGTCGGTCCAGATACAACCGCTTGTTTTAATAACCCGAATATAAGTCTGAATGGTTTGGTCAATAATGCTCAAGGCGGTGTTTGGGTAGGGGGTGGTGGAGTATTCACACCGAATACGATAGATTTGAATGCTAGTTATGATCCTTCGCCGGCCGAGATTAGTGCAGGATTTACATGGATAATTTTATCTACTACAGGTAATGGTTTTTGTCCTTCGAACCAGGATTCATTGCGAATCGATTTTATTGACGGTCCAACTGTAGATGCTGGACCCGATTTAGAGGTTTGTTCAGATACGTCTTCCGTGCCGTTGAGCGCTAACTTTCAGTTTGCTGGTGGCGTGGAATGGTTCATTACCTCAGGCTCAGGATCATTTACTAATCCGCTAGCAGCCAATACTAATTATATTCCAGGGGCTTCGGATTTAGCCAATGACTCTGTCGTGGTGTATGTGCAAACAATTATTAATGGGAATTGCTTTGGTCAGACCGATTCGCTCACCATTTATTTCTTTGATCCACCAACAATTTCATTGGTTTTCCCAGATACAATTTGCGCAAATAATCCTTTTGTTGTGAATTCTAATGCCACAACAGGCAGTGGAATTTGGTCAACTTCAGGCGATGGTGCATTTGTTCAGGATACTTCAGTTACAACAATTTACAACCACGGAGCGGGGGATTTAACGAATGGGTCTGTTCAGATTTATTATGAAACTACCAACAATGGAGGATGTCAGATTCAGCGTGATACTATCGATGTAGTCATTATTCCATCTCCAGAAGTGACTTTTACGCATACAGTCGTGTGTTATGGCACGGAGACAGACTTTACAAGCAACGTTGTTTCTTCGGAGCCGATTGTTAGTTATTCGTGGACCCTGGACGGAACGGAATTCGCTACAAGTGCCAATCCATCATTTGAAATTCCGCTAGTAGATACCAATGATGTTACGTTAATTGTCGTTTCTCAAAACGGGTGTGCGGACACGATTGCATTGCCTGTTTCAACGTATTATTTACCTTCGGTTGCATTTGCATCACCAGCGCCGTGTTTGAATGGAGGAACCCAGTTCTTTGATGAAACCACGGTGACAGGAGGAAGCGCAGCGCTTTGGGACTGGTCATTTGGTGAAGGCGGCGGCTCAACGGAGCAGGATCCTATCTATCAATATGTTGCCTCGGGTATATACAACGTTACACTTATTGTAACGACTGATCAAGGATGTGTGGATTCAATTACGAATACGACAGAGATATACCCTGGTCCAACTGCCGCTTTTTCAATCGATCCTCCGTTTGCCAATGTTTTTCAGAACATTAATTTTACAGATTTATCTACAAGTGATTTCCCCATTGTGAGTTGGTTTTGGGATTTTGCAGATGGTAATTCTTCAACTGATCAAAATACGTCGTATAATTTTAATGAAGGAGGAGATTATGATGTTCTGCTAATCGTGGAAGATGATAATGGTTGTGTGGATACAGCAAATAATATCGTTCACATTTACTTACCTCCAATGGTGCCTTCTGGATTTTCTCCAAATGGAGATAATAACAATGATTTCTTGTATGTCTATGGAGGTCCTTTCTCAACGTTAGAATTTAAAATCTACAATAACTGGGGGGAAGTAATTTTCGAATCGAATGACGCATCCATTGGTTGGGATGGTAAATACAAGAATATTGATCAACCCATTGGTGTTTTTGTTTGGACGGTGAAGGCAACCACTTCTGATGGAACCTTACACGAAATTTCAGGAGATACTTCATTAATTAGATAGAACGTAACCATGATAACTAATAAAAGATTTGTTTTAGGTTGGTGTATTTTGGCGGTGTTCGGATTGAACGCTCAAGATTTTCACTTATCACAGTATGACGCGGCTGCGTTGAATACCAACCCCGCATTGACAGGTATGTTTGAAGGGAAGCATAGGATACACACGCATTACCGTACTCAGTGGTCAGCCGTGGCTACGCGACCGTTCCAGACAGGAGTTGTCAGCTTTGACACGCGATTGAATAAAAAATGGAGTTTAGGCGTGCAAGTGCTAAACTACAATGCAGGTGCAGGATTTTATAATGCTGCTCAGATTTTACCTTCGGTTTCGTATAATATTCCGCTGGATAAAAATAAGTTTCACAGGATTAGTTTTGGTGTAAGTGCGGGTGTTATTAATAAGTCATTCGATTTTAATGCATTATCATGGGGGGCACAATATGAACCGACAGCGACTGGAGGACAATTTAATCCCGCAATAGGATCGGGAGAGATCTTTCCAAGTGGGAGCGTCTTAAATTTTGATGCTAATGCAGGTTTGATATACTTTTTTGGTCGGCCAGGCTCAAGATTTAATCCATTTATTGGTGCTACAGCATTTCATTTAAATCGTCCTGATGAATCCTTTTTCGGTATTGGAGATTCTCGCTTGCCCATGCGCTATCTTGGTCATGCAGGAATGCGTATTGGAATTAACGAACGTTTATCCGTTATCCCAAAAGTATTTTATATGTATCAGGAGCAAGCGATGGAACTCACCTTATCGGGTATGCTTCACTATTACCTAAAGGGACCAGATATCTTTTTATTAGGAGGATTCACTTACCGAAATGCAGATGCAGCCATTGTTGATGTAGGTATTAAGTTCGGTGCTTGGCAAGGTCGACTTTCCTACGATTTTAATATATCTTCTTTGCAACCGGTTTCCAATGGACGCGGAGCGACCGAAATTAGCTTGACCTATATCATGTTCAAATCAGTGTCTAATCCATTACCAACATGCCCAAGATTATGAGAAAGAGTATTTTACTTATCGCAGTTGTCCTAATTGGTTTGGCAAGTTTTGGACAAACCAATAAAAGTCTGATTCAAGACGGTGACAAAGAAATGGTGATGGAGAATTACGCGTCTGCAGTTTATTTCTATTCTCAGGTAATTAATAGATTGGCCAGTGGGAGTGATGATCACTTGTATCACCCCTATGGTGTATCTGCGTTTTATAAAGCAGATAAAAAAGGAGGTCCTAACGAATTTGAACCACCTGTAAATCCGAAGAGCGAAGAGTTGATTGTGTTGCACAAGATATCAGATGCCTACCGACTAGCAAAGGATTATGCGAACGCTGAAAAATGGTATGCTGCTGCAGTTGAATATCCATCTGATCAGTTCCCCTACGTGGATTACTTCTATGGTTATTCGCTCATGAAAAATGGGAAATATGAAGAAGCAAAGTTATATTTTGATAAAGTAATGGAGGTTTTCCCTGAAGAAAATGTCTATCATCAATTGGCACGAGATAAAGAAGGTGACTGTGATTTTGCTATGCGCGACGAGGGAACCTATTCCAACGCGAAAGTTATCTTATTGGATAGTGTGGTGAACAGCGGTTCTACTTCTTTTGGGATGATGTATCATCAAAACAGGCTACTTTTTTCCTCTGCACGACGAGACACATCATTGTTGGAGGTTACTAAAAGTGCTCCTCTTTTCGAAAGTGATATTTATTTTACAAAATACAATAAAAATGGTGCCTATGAAACTCCGCAATGGGTCGAAGGTATAAATACAGAGGCTATTGAAGGTGGTGCCACGTTTTCTCCAGATGGTAAGGCGGTGTATTTTACTCGCGTGAATCCGTTGAACCACTACGAATCGAGTATCTACGTGTCGCGCTATTTTAATGGACGTTGGACAGAACCGTTCAAGCTCGGAAAAGACATTAATATGGATGGGTACAAATCGATGACACCAAGTATGGCGGATGACGGAAAGACTCTATATTATGCGTCAAATCGTCCGGGGTCATTAGGGGGAATGGATATTTGGTCGACGACCATCAATGATGATGGGGAGACGACGGAGCCCATTAACTTAGGTGAATTCATCAATACGAATGAAGATGAAATCACTCCTTATTATCATTGGAAATCCAAAACTTTGTATTTTTCTTCTGAAGGGCACATTGGTTTCGGAGGATTAGACGTATTTAAATCGACGATTAACCCCGTAACGGAATGGTGGGATACTCCTCAAAATGTGGGTCAGCCAATTAACAGTTCCCGGGATGATGCTTATTTTGTTTGGGGAGCTGATATGCAAACAGGGTATATGACTTCCGATCGAGATAATTGTGGAGATTGTGACTCTTCGAACACGCTGAATGTGCATTGCAATAGCATCTACCGCGTGGAGCGACCGGAGATTCTGGTATCGATTAGTGGTTATGTATTCGATTTCGATACTGATGAGCCTATTCCCGGAGCAACAGTCAGTTTGAAGGATGTTCGTGGCCAATTTGAAGATATTAAGTTGAAGGCGGACGACAATGGTTATTATGAGACCGATTTATTGGTCAATGAGGAATACTTTATGAAAGCGAGTAAAAAGAAGTATTTCGCAGATGCAGGTATTGAAAATACATTAGGGCTAGTAGAAACGACAGCCATCCAGCACGACTTCTTCTTAACGCTGATTCCAACAGGGGAGATTGAAATTAAAGGTATTGAATACGATTTTGATGCTGCAACCCTGCGTCCGCAATCAAAGGTAGAGTTGGATAAATTGTTCAACTTCTTGAATTTGAACGCGAGTTTGAAAATTGAGATCCGTTCACATACAGATGAACGCGGTTCAGATACCTATAACCAAAAATTATCTCAACGCCGTGCGCAAAGTGTAGTGGATTACCTTTTGGATAGTGGGATGGCACGCGACCGTTTGGAAGCAAACGGACTGGGTGAGTCAGAGCCTGCGGTCATTCGTTTGGAAGATGGTAAAGACGTTGAACTCACTCCACGATTCATCAATTCATTGTCAGATGAAGACAAGAAGGAAGAGTATCATCAGCGTAACCGTAGAACCGCCTTTAAGGTGTTAGCATATTAAATGTTAATACGTTCACTATTTAATAAATTATGACAGAAACACTCGATAACCCAACCGGCAACGGTCCAAGTGCAGATAAGACAGTTGGAATCCTTGCGTATGTAACCATAATTGGTTTCATTATAGCCCTTGTTTTGAACCAAAATAAGGAAGGCGAAGAAAAGCGCTTTGGCGCATTTCATCTCAGACAAGCTCTTGGGTTAATTATTTTTGCCATTGGGATTTTCATTGGATTTGCCATCTTAACAACGATTGTTGCAATGATCAGCTTTTCTTTGTTAGCGTTATTTTCGTTGTTATCAACGTTGATTTGGTTAGGCTTTTTAGCGTTACTAATCTTAGGAATAGTAAACGCTGCAAACGGACAGTTCACAGAGATTCCTTTAATTGGGGGATTATCTTCTAAAATGCTAGGAAAAGCGTTTGAATAATTGAAACTCGGATAATTTAGGAAACCGCTTCGTTGTTGGAGCGGTTTTTTTATTTTTGTACAAAATTTAATGAATGGCTCAAAAACCAGCAATACCAAAAGGAACGCGGGATTTTCTCCCTGTTCACGTGGCACGTAGAAATTATATTTTCAACACCATTCAAAACGTATTTAAGAATTACGGTTTTTCGCCGATTGAAACTCCTTCGTTCGAGCTTTCCTCAACCTTAATGGGGAAATATGGTGAGGAAGGTGATCGTTTGATTTTTCGTATTTTGAATTCTGGGGAGAAAATGAAAAAAGCAGATGTTGATGCATTGGCTGCTGATAACCTCCCACGTTTTGCAAATTCGCTTGCGGAGAAGGCTTTGCGCTATGACTTAACGGTTCCTTTTGCACGCTTCGTTGTACAACACCAAAACGAATTGACATTTCCCTTTAAACGTTACCAGATACAACCTGTTTGGCGGGCCGATCGTCCACAACATGGGCGTTATCAAGAATTTTACCAATGCGATGCAGATGTCGTAGGGAGCGATAGCTTGCTCTATGAAGTGGATTTTGTTCAATTGTTTGATGAAGTCCTACATGCTTTGCAGATTCCTGATTTTACCATAAAAATCAATAACCGTAAAATATTGAGTGGTATTGCGGAAATTACCGGGGAACATGATAAACTGATAACTATTACTATGGCCATTGATAAATTGGACAAGATCGGTGAAGAGGGAGTTATCAAAGAATTGCAAGAGAAGGGAGTGAGTGCTGAGGCGATTAATGCTATTAAGCCACTTCTAAGTTTACAAGGGAATAATGATGAGTTGCTTGCTTTCATGACGGATTTTTTAGCCTCATCGAATATAGGTACTCAAGGAATCGAGGAATTGCAATTCGTGCTTAACAAAGTAAACATGCTAGGGTTGAAACGAGCGAAAATTGAATTTGATGTCACATTAGCCCGAGGACTTAATTATTACACGGGTGCCATTTTTGAAGTAAAAGCAAACGGGGTGAAGATGGGTTCTATCTGCGGTGGTGGTCGCTACGACGATTTAACCGGTCTTTTCGGAATGAATGGATTATCGGGAGTCGGTATTTCATTCGGTGCAGATAGAATTTACGATGTATTGACAGAACTCAACTTGTTTCCAAAAGAGGTAGATAAAGGATTAGAAGTATTATTTGTCAATTTTGGGGAGAAGGAATGCGACGCAGCACTTCAATTGATTAATCAGTTGCGAGCGCTTGGAGTTTCTTCAGAGATTTATCCGGAAAGCGCTAAGCTCAAGAAGCAATTCAAATATGCCGATGACAGAGGAGTTAGCTTTACAGCTATTATTGGTGAAGCAGAGTTGGTGAATGGTAGCGTTGTATTGAAGAATATGGCTACTGGAGAACAACAGGAATTGAGTCACGCATCTTTTATTAATTACTTTTCACATGGGTAAATTTATTCTCTCGCATCAACACATTACAGTTACAGATATTCAGCAGATTATTGCAGAAAACCTGGCTGTTGAATTGAGCCCTTCGTGTGTGGCGAAGATTCAAGCTTGCCGTACTTATTTGGACGAAAAAGTAGCACAATCCGACGAGTTGATATACGGGGTAAATACTGGATTTGGTTCCTTGTGCAACACAGCTATTTCAAAGGCAGATTTGACCCAGTTACAACTGAATTTAGTGCGTTCTCATGCCTGCGGGACCGGGGACACAGTGGATCCAGAGGTGGTGCGCATCATGTTATTGCTTAAAGCAATAGGATTGTCTTTCGGTCATTCTGGCGTGCAAGTCGCAACGGTTGAACGGTTGTTATTCTATTTTAATCACGGCATTTGTCCAGTTGTTTACGAACAAGGAAGCCTTGGGGCTTCTGGAGATTTAGCGCCCTTAGCACACATTGCGTTGAGCCTAGTAGGAGAAGGGGAAGTCAATTATAACGGTGAGTTGGTTGACACCCATGAGATCCTAAAAAAGTTCGATTTAGCACCAGTCGTATTGGCCTCTAAGGAGGGCTTAGCCTTGTTGAATGGAACACAGTTTATGAGTGCATTTTTGACAAAGGCTGTAATCGATGGAGAGCGAATTATTCATCATGCCAATAAGATTGGTGCACTCAGTATAGAGGCTTACGACGGACGTTTGGATCCGTTTACATCCCATGTCAATGCCATTCGAAATCAAGAAGGACAGATTGCGGTAGCCAAAGAAATATCGTCAATATTGGCAGGTTCTCAATGGATTGAACAATCGAAGCAACAAGTGCAAGACCCGTATTGCTTACGCTGTATTCCGCAAGTTCATGGGGCCTCTTGGGATACGCTCAATTTTGCGAAAACAATTGTTGAGCGAGAAATTAATGCCGTGACGGATAATCCGACCATTTTCCCTGAAGAGGACTTGGTGATTTCTGCCGGTAACTTTCACGGTCAACCATTAGCATTGGCCTTGGATTTCATGGCAATTGCCATGGCGGAGTTGGGTAGTATTTCTGAGCGAAGAATATACAAGTTGATGGGAGGTGAACGCGGATTGCCGGCTTTCCTTTTGGCTAAGCCTGGCTTGAATTCTGGTTTTATGATTGCTCAATATACTGCCGCTTCGATTGTCTCGCAAAACAAGCAATTGTGCACGCCCGCTTCAGTAGACAGTATCGACTCTTCGAATGGTCAAGAAGATCATGTTAGTATGGGAGCAAATGCAGCCACCAAATTAGCGCGGGTCATTGAAAACGTCTATCAGATACTCGGAATCGAATATATGTCGGCGTGCCAAGCTTTGGAACTTCGTGGAGTATCGAAGACAAGCAAGGTACTTCTTACCTTTCACGCTGAACTGCGCGCTGAAATTCCATTTATTGAAGAAGATGTTTACATGTCTGAATTCATAAGAAAAGCAAAACAATTACTAAAAAACTAACACTATGAGCGAATATTCAACTGAACAAGAGTATCAACCAACAGCAAAACCTACTTTTTTGGTGGTGCTTGCGGTGTTAAGTTTCATCTCGATGGGATTGAATTTTCTCCAATATCTTTTTTCCTTCATATCGGGCCCAATGAACCAAGATGCGTGGGAAGTGTATGAAGCTACCATGTATGAAAGTGTTGGTCAAATGAACGATTTAGGGTGGTCGGGAATGGCCCAGATGGTGGAACAAGTTATTCAAATGTCGTACATGGCTAATTTCGATTATTTTGTGCTGAATAACTTACTCCAATTGATTGCAGTACTTATTGGAGGAGCAGGTGTTTTCATGATGCTACGCCTCAAAAAGATTGGATTTCATTTGTATGTGATTTACAGCTTACTGCCCGTAGTAATTATGTACCTATTGTTTCCCGCTGAAGTCATTGCTACATTTGTGGTAGTATCTACCTTGGTGGTTAGCGCAATTTTTTGTTTGCTCTATGCGCTGAACTTGAAGCACATGAAGTGATCGGGTGAAATTACTTCGTCCACTCCTCAAACTATTTTCACTACCTTTGCACCAAATTTTGAGTATACGTTATGATTTCTATAAATAATTTAACGCTTCAATTCGGTAAGCGCATCCTTTTTGACGAGGTAAACCTGAAATTTTCTGAGGGTAACTGTTATGGTGTGATCGGCGCAAATGG
>JAQWYK010000003.1 GCA_029254025.1 Crocinitomicaceae bacterium
GAAATCCTTTTTGAATCAAATAATGCCAACGTTGGGTGGGATGGAACATACGGTGGTAAGATAGTCAAAGACGGTACATATATCTGGAAAATTGAGTTCAAAACCAAATACACGGATGAAAGACAAATCCATCTCGGGCACGTCAACATTCTAAGATAACCGAAATGTTTATGAAAAAGAATAGGTCACCTCTTTGAAGTGTCCTATTTTTTTTTCAAAAATTACTTGTAACAATTTTATATAAACATCGTTCTGAACATGGTTGGAACAATATTTGTTTCAAAGCAAAAAACACCTGTAGAACATGATGAAACTTTATTTTGTCACCTTTATAACTTTACTTTCTAGTATACTCCAGACCTTCAGCCAAGAAGAGGCTGAATCTTGCCTCCCACCAAATAAAAAAATCATAAAACTATTAGACAAGGCGCGTACTTCCCCTCCGGAAGAAGCCGCATTATTATTCAAAGAAGCTACGGATAGTGGAAGCGACAACGCCACTCCCTACTTTGAATTTGCCAATTACGCGTACCGTCAAGCTCTGGAGGCGTATGAAAAAAATCCCAATCCCAAAGTTGGTGACCAAAGCTTTAGAAAGGCACAAGAATTGTTCAAAAAAACAATAGAACTCTGCAATGACTTTCATGCCGATGCCTATTATTATTTAGGGGTTATCAATTATTCATTTGGCAATAAGGTCGACGCCATTAACTATTTTGAAAAATTCGTTGCTTTCAAGCATCAAGATGTTCATCGATTTTCAAACAATCATTCCAAGCAATTAAGTGATGTAAATGAAGTTTTAGGTGTCCTTCAGGAGGAAGCAAAATTTCTTGCAGAAGAAGTTCCATTTGATCCACAAATTGTTCGCAACGTTAGTACGACTACGGACGAATATTTCCCGATGATTTCCCCGGATAATGAGCTCATTTTTTACACGCGAAAAATGGATCGCACTAATAAAGGTGATATTGTGCGTGCAATTCGAGAAGAATTCACATGGTCGAAGCGCCCGGATGCAAAATCAGATTTTGACGGTGGGAATCCGGTTAATAACCCTTTCAACGATGGAACATTTAACAGTTATGGAGCGGCAACCTTGTCCGTAGATAATAAAGAAATGATTATTTGCGCCTGTGTAGATGAAAAGGTGAAAGGTCAAATATATCGAAACTGTGACCTCTACGTAACTTATTATGAAAGAAGTGGACAAGGCGGAAATGACTATTCCTGGACCACACTTGAGAACTTGGGCCCAAACGTAAATACTGATGACGGATGGGAAGGACAACCCACGTTATCGTCAGATGGAATGACGCTTTATTACACTGCCAATCGACCTACCACTAAAGACAATGATATTTTCTTCTCTGAGCGACAAGAAGACGGAACTTGGGGGCCAGCAGAACCATTTGCACTCATTAATACTCCAGGAAAAGATAAAAGTCCATTTTTCCATCAAGATAGTGAAACGTTTTATTTTGTTTCGTCGGTCTCGAATTCTCGTAAAGGAGTTGGAGGAACTGATATTTTTTACTTGAGAAGACAAAAAGATGGCTCTTGGTCAGAACCTAAAAACATTGGTTACCCTATCAATTCAGAAGACGACGAAATTGGTTTATTTGTCTCCATTGATGGTAAAACAGCATATTTTTCGTCACGTCAACGAGGAATATGGAACATCTACTCTTTTGAATTATACGAAGATGCTCGACCAAAAGCTGTTATCGTTGTGAAAGGAGATTTGAAAGATGATGCCGGCGAAGCTGTGTTGGATGCAGAGCTCGAAATTACCTATGAAAACTCAGATCGCGTGGAAAAAGTCCGTGTAAATGGTAATGATGGTAAATATGCGGCTATCATTAAGGCAGAAGAAGGTGAAGATGTAATGATTAATGTGAAAAAAGAAGGACACGCTTTTGACTCACAACTCATCACTGCCGAGGTGATTGCTAAAAAAGAAACAGTTCGTTCAGAAGATATGGAAATACGAGAAATTGAAATCGGTAAACCCTACAGGATTAATGACATTCTTTATCAAACCGCTTCTGCAGAATTATCTAAGCAGTCCAAATTTATTCTGCGGCAATTTTCAAGATTTCTTGATGAAAATCCTAGTATCACCATTGCCATCCAAGGACATACAGATAATGAAGGAAATGCGGAGAAGAATTTAGACCTTTCTCAACGAAGAGCAGATGGTGTAAAAGACTACCTAATATCCCTAGGAATAAAAGCATCACGCCTTGAAGCCATAGGATACGGTCAAACACAACCGAAAGTACCGAACACATCCGCAGCCAATAAAGCTCGAAATAGACGTACTGAATTTGTGATCAAAAACCTATAAATCTCAGTTGGTTGGGAGTACTCTATTCACTATTGCACTAAGTTATATTATTTCGAAATCGCTTCTCGAATATCTTTTCCTGAAGGACTTTCAAATATAGCCAGTTCAAACTGCTTTACAACACTATAAATATGGTCGTAGATATCGGCCACAACGACTTCATACTTTTGCCATTCCTTTGTTTTCGTGAAGCAATACAATTCTAATGGAACACCATGCTCATTAGAAGGCAATTGACGCACCATTAAAGTCATATCTGTGTTAATACCTTCATGGTTCTTAAGATAATATTCTAAGTAGCGACGAAACAATCCTAAATTTGTTTGTTTACGTGCATTCAACTGCTCGTCATCCAATCCATTCACTTCATTATATGTGTGAATTTCCTCTTGACGCTGTTCGATGAAACTACTCAGTAATTTTACTTTAGACAACTTTCCTAATAGCACAGGGTCAGCAAACTTTACTGAGTCGAGCTGGATCGAAACAGAACGTTTAATTCTTCGGCCTTCCGACTCTTCCATTCCGCGCCAGTTTTTAAAGCTGTCTGCGATGAAACTGTAAGTAGGAATTGTTGTAATAGTTTTGTCAAAATTTTGCACTTTTACTGTAGTCAAATTTATTTCTATGACATCTCCATCTGCTCCGTACTTCTCCATTGTTACCCAGTCACCAGTCCTAACCATATCGTTCGCTGATAACTGAATACTACCCACAAATCCCAAAATCGTATCTTTAAATACTAAGAGTAAAATCGCCGTCATTGCTCCCAGAGAAGTCAAGAAGTATAGTGGTGATTGTTTGGTTAGCACAGAGAGCATTAGAATAATAAAAATGATACTCAGCACAATTTTCACCGTCTGTATATAAGAATTTACAGGTTTTCCTTCGAGTGCAGGTTTACGCGAAAGCATTTGACCCAATGCATTGAGAAAGCGACGCAAAGAGATCAAAATCACCAATACGATAAGTACCTCATTGATTCTTCCTGAAAAATCCAATACTTTAGGGAACGCAAAAAATGCTATTTCAAACATGTAGTCAAGTAACAAAAGAGGAACCAAATGTGCCAAACTGCTGAAAAACTTTTTCTCCACCAAATTATCGTCTAGGTCTGTTTTCGTTTTTGACGCAAACGTATGCACAATTGCTAGAATCACTTGTCTTGTAAAAAACCAAATTATCCCGAAAATTACAACTACACCAGCAAAAAGACCTAATCCCCATAAATATTCATGTGCAACAAAACCTGGATTTGCCAATAACACTTCCATTTCTGTATCGTTGGACAAGCCATAAATACTTTTAATCCAATCGAAAATCCAATCTTTCATAGTTTTCTCTATTTTTAGCAAAAGTAATAATTATATGACTCCTAAAAGGCAATTCTATTTATTGGGTTGGATAACATTACTTGTTTTTCCTGCTCCTGCATTATGGGCACTCTGGTATTTTAAAGGAATTAATCCACACGAAATAATCGCACTACACGAACTTTCTACACCACTTATTCTAGTTGGTCTTGAGCTCGGCCTAATTTATGCGCTCTTTGCTCTCGCGGTAAGCCGGCACCCCTATTTCGAAGAAATGTCACACAAACAAGAAAAGGTGTTAAAATCACTTCGACTTAACTGGATAGATATCCTTTTTATTTCTCTTTGCGCCGGCATTGGAGAGGAATTACTTTTTCGTGCAGGAATTCAGCATTGGCTAGGACCTTGGCTTACCTCTACCCTATTTGTCGCATTGCATGGCTACATTCACCCGTTGAGCCTTAGAAAAAGCGCATATGGATTGTTGATTTTGCCTTTTGTCCTCATACTTGCTTTTGCTTATGAAAGCTATGGTTTATGGTTTTGCATTGCTGCACATTTCTCATATGACCTTCTACTATTTCGAGTTTTTGCACTTCAACAGAAGTCCAACTGATCTATTTATAAAAAACTCGCAACGAAGGGGGACTTCTTACCAATAGACAACGGGGTAACTGTGCAGTATAATCAAGCGTCAGCACATCCAACCGTCTCAAATTACAGAGACTTTCCGGCAGTGCAGTTAAAAATCCTGCACGGCTAATGTGGAGTTCATGGAGATTTGTACAATTTCCTAATTCTTCTGGAAATGAAGTAATCATGTTCTGTGAAAAATCTAATATCTGAAAACTTCCTGACTTAAATAATTCAGGTTGAATAGTATCCAATTCATTAAACGACACGGTAAGCGTCTTTAGATTCGGTAAATCACCTAAGAAATCTGGAAGAGATTTCAAATTATTCTGATCCAAGACAAGGTGTTCAAGGTTCTTCAATTTTTTAAGGGAAACTGGAAAAGACTCTAGATTATTGTAAGGAATTGACAGTACTTTCAGCTGGGTTAGATTTCCTATTTCTTCGGGTAAAGTCTTCAAGTTGTTCTTTCCTAAATAAAGCTTTTCGAGGTTACCTAGTTTACCAATTTCAGGGGGAATTTCAGATAACTCGTTGCGATAAAGCCGTAAAACTTCCAGGTTTTCCAATTCAAAAACCTGAGCCGGAATCAAACCTAGAAGGTGTTTATTTAAATTCAAGCTAGTAGTTGTAAAGTCGGCTCTATCCAAAGAACGGGTACCTAAGAATGCGCAACGCGACAAAAGTATGACTACTGAAATCGTTAAAAAAACTATAAATCCGTAACGATGGTACATACTTTGATTATATTAGCTGTAGAATTAAAAACTCAAATCCTAAAGTTATGAAAAAATTAGCAGCAATTATTACCTTAACCGCCCTTGGCACATTCAGCTTTGCGCAAGAGATAAAAAAAATTGAGCGTGTTTCCCCTGAGAAAAAGCAAGAATTGAAGATGCAAAAAATGGAGGCCGAACTAGACCTTACTCCAGAACAGAAAAATCAATTAAATGGGGTGAATCAGAAATATGCACCCACCGAAAAAGTTCAAAAAGAAAAAATGACTTCTCTCAAAAAAGAAATGAAAAAAACGCGCGATGCAAAGCATGAAGAAATCAAGCTAATCTTAACTCCAGAGCAACTTAAAACTATGGAAGAAAAGAAAGCCGCTAAAAAGGAGCATCTTATGGAGCACAAAAAGCAACACATTCAACAGAGGAACGAGCTTCCAAAAAAATAATGCCAAAGCTGATCTTAAGGATCAGCTTTTTTGTTTGTACACAATTTTACCTGATAGCATTTTGAGCTTTGGTTTACCCAACATTAACGTTAAGTGAGCGCGTAAAATTTGTCCCATTTTGCTGTATCTAGAAAATCGCTTGGTATTGTGATAGTTATTTAAATCCCTCGCTAAAGAACGAATTTTATCAGGCGCAGATAACTCTTGATGTACCATGGAGTCGACTAATTTATTCAGTCGTGTAAGCGCCAAATTGTAGCGTCTCTTCATTAATATGCGTTCTTCATATTTGTATTGTTCTACAGTCTGAGGAGTAAGTAATTCAATACAAAAATCGACCACTCGACGGTTTTCTTTATAAAATTGAGGCATGTAATGATTCTTGCGTCCCTCATAAGCTGTTTGATCAAAATCAATTGGGCGGACACGATATTGTTCTCGGTCAAAATCTGGGGTAACATCAATCACGTAATTGTAGGAACGCATGTCACCTAGTAACATTACGAAACAACGTTCATTGAATTTGACAAATTCTCGTGCCATTCCGATGGGATAAAAATTAGGGGAATCCATATAACTATCAATGAATACATCTCCGGGAATTCCAGCTATATGCGCTTCAATCAATGTGTTACCATCAACCATATACTCAATACGGTTAGGACTTAATATATGCTCTAACTCCAATCCATAAATCCTAGAAGCATCTGCCTTTTTTATGTAAAAATAATCATGGTTATCATTTAACTGATTCACCACCTTAATTCTAAATGGATTCGAGTTTCCAAATAGACAATAGTCAATACGACTTACCACTAAATGACTAATCACTTGTGTATCTCCATCCGTTTTTAACAACGCATATATCTGCTTCAACCCATTAAGCACCTCCAATTGAGCAGCACCATCATAAATAACACTCTCCCAAAGGGTGTTCTTTCCCGTATCATCATAAATGGGCGTGCTATCTGTCCAACGCAGCATATCTTCATACGTAATTGGTAAATCCTCGGTCCGTTTATAGCGCACCAGGTAATTTCTAAGTACATCACTAATTAAGAAAGAGGGTTTTTTCTTCGAAATATCCATGGAAACAAGGGTTTTCTCAAAGTTACTGTTCCTTTTTGTTTATTCCAAGGTGATCAATGAATAGTTCAGATGCATCTTGTAAATCTCGAAAACGTTTGAAATAAGCGAGACCTTGGTGAAAATCCAACTACATACTTCAGCAATCATTAAAAAGCGGAATTTCTGAGCTATGAAATCCCGCTTAATTTCCTCCAATTCAATCGTGCGATTGAATTTTTGGTGTTGAACTAAAACTAAACTAACACTATTAAATAAAACTTCCCTTGAAGCCTTGAACAAAAATACAGCAATCGAAATCCTTAAAAAATGAAGGTTATATGTTTTCCAAATTACAAAAATCAGTTTGCTTACTCTATAATTCTTATCTTTGAGGAACTATAGCTTGTAGCATATGAATAATATATTTTCTGAATTCGAAGCCAGTACAGAAACTGAATGGAAAGCGGCACTTCTTCAAGCCCTAAAAGGACCTTCCATTGAAGAAGTACTGCATTATAGTGATCCCATTGAACGTATCGACTATACGGCTTACGTCCATCCTTCGCATGTAACCCCGTCTGGTGAAATACCAGGAGAAATGAGTTACAAGCGCGGTGGCAAATTCAAGGCTAACACCTTCGAAATTGTAGCAATACTTCCTTCAGGAAGTGCTACACAGCGTAATAAAGGAGCGCTTGAATTACTGATGAAAGGAACCACTTCCCTTCGTATTGACTTGGATAATCATACTGTTGAGGAATGTAGCCAACTCGTCACAGGAATTGGTTTAGAATTCATCATTACTACGTTTTTGTGTCATACTCCTGAACAATTTGAATGGGTCAAATCCCTAAGTACACCCGCAAACCGCGGTAGAATCCATATCTTCTACACCGGTAATACAATTGCGGTAGACGGCGCTCGAACCCAGCTCATCGATGGAACACAAGTAACCAATGCAGGAGGGAATTGTACAGAAGAAATAGCCTACTTATTGCATGAAGGTCATCGACAACTTTTTCAATTCATTGAACAAGGAATATCGATTGACGATGCCGCAGCACAACTGAAATTCAGAATAGGAATAGGGAGTAATTACTTTTTTCAAATTGCTAAAATACGTGCGTTCCGTCGCCTATGGAGCGCGGTAATATCAGAATATCAACCCACGCATTCCTGCTCGCATATTGCCTATTTGGAAGCTGAAACGACATCCATTAACAAATCTGTCAAAGATCCTTATACAAACTTGCTGCGCATGACAACTGAAGCCCTATCCGCTATCACCGGAGGAGTGGATGAGCTAACAGTGCTCCCATATGATTGGGGAACGCGTTCTCCAGAACTAGAAAAAAGCCAACGATTAGCTACAAATATTTCACTCATCTTAAAGGAAGAAGCGTATTTGGAAAAAGTCGTAGATCCTGGCGGAGGTGCATATGCTTTAGAGTCGCTCACCGATGCATTAATTGAAAAGAGTTGGAAGCAATTCCTAGAAACAGAAGTTAACGGACTCGAGCCACTCAAAAAACAAGTAACAGCTACTTGTGCATTAAGAAAAACATTATTTGAAGAAGGTAAAACGACATTGATTGGAGTGAATAAATTTAAAAATCCCGAAAAAATTGCCAACGAATGGCTAAATACAAAGGAGCTAGTATTCGGTCTTGAACTCATTCTGGAGCGTGATGTCACTTCTGTAAAAGCCTAAATTGATGACCAAGATGAATAAAATAGATTTTTCCAAAGTCAATTTGACGCCAGCTCAAGACAAAACAGCTCATACTCCAGAGGTAGTGTTTGAAACAGCTGAAAAAATTCCCTTGCAGAATTATTATCAATGGTCAGATATTAAAGAATTGAAGCACAAAAACTTTGTTTCAGGTATCGCTCCATTCTTAGGTGGCCCTTATCCTACTATGTATACAATGCGGCCGTGGACCATTCGACAATATGCTGGATTTTCGACTGCTGAAGATTCTAATGCTTTTTACAAAAGGAACTTAGCCGCCGGTCAGAAAGGCTTATCTGTCGCCTTCGATTTAGCAACGCATAGAGGGTATGACTCTAATCACGAGCGTGTAGTTGGAGATGTTGGAAAAGCTGGGGTCGCGATAGACTCTATCTTAGACATGAAAATCTTATTCGACCAAATCCCATTGGATAAGATGTCTGTTTCCATGACCATGAACGGCGCAGTTGTTCCCATTATGGCCTTTTACATAGTCGCAGCAGAAGAACAAGGTGTCGATAAAAAAGATCTCGCAGGAACGATTCAAAACGACATTTTGAAGGAGTTTATGGTGCGAAATACATACATCTATCCTCCTAAGCCGTCTATGAAAATTATCGCGGATATTTTCGAATATACGTCGAAATATATGCCTAAATTCAATTCGATATCGATATCTGGTTATCACATGCAAGAAGCGGGGGCAACCGCTGCGATTGAATTAGCTTATACCTTAGCCGATGGGCTCGAATACCTTCGAACAGGAATTGATGCTGGATTGGCGATTGATGATTTTGCACCTCGCTTAAGTTTCTTCTGGGCAATTGGGATGAACCACCACATGGAAATTGCAAAAATGCGTGCTGGACGCCTAATATGGGCTAAACTTGTCAAGCAATTTAATCCTAAAAGTGATAAATCTTTAGCATTGCGTACCCATTGCCAAACCTCCGGATGGAGTTTAACAGAGCAAGACCCATTCAACAACGTAGCGCGCACTTGTATCGAGGCTTTAGCAGCTGCTTTTGGAGGAACTCAATCATTACATACCAATGCACTCGATGAGGCCATCGCTTTACCAACTGATTTCTCTGCCCGAATTGCGCGAAACACGCAAATTTATTTGCAAGAAGAGACAGGGATTACACAATTTATCGATCCATGGGCAGGTAGTTATTACATTGAGAAACTGACTGCTGAATTAGTAGACAAAGCATGGGAATTGATTCAAGAAGTAGAAGAATTAGGTGGAATGGCCAAAGCTATTGAAACGGGAGTTCCTAAAATGCGCATTGAGGAAGCTGCAGCAAGAAAGCAGGCTCGATTAGATGCTGGGAAAGATGTTCTTGTAGGTGTAAATCAATACCGATTAGAGAAGGAAGATCCCATTGAAATTTTAGAAGTTGATAATACCCGTGTAAGAGAAGCTCAAATTAACCGATTGAAAGAGCTCAGGGCTAATAGAAATGAAAACGAAGTGCAACAAGCGCTTGCTGAACTAGAAGAAATGGGAAAAACGGGCAAAGGGAATATTTTAGCTGCTGCGGTTGAATGCGCTAGAAAAAGAGCTAGTTTAGGTGAAATATCTATGGCGCTAGAGAAGACATTTGGACGCTATCAGGCAACTATTCGATCAATTAGCGGGGTATATTCATCAGAAGCTATGGAAGATAAAGATTTTGAAAAAGCGCGCGAAATGGCCAACCATTTCGCGGAATTAGAAGGAAGACGTCCCCGTATCATGGTGGCTAAAATGGGACAAGATGGTCACGATCGTGGAGCGAAAATAATTGCTACATCCTTTGCTGATATTGGGTTTGATGTTGACATCGGTCCATTATTCCAAACACCAAAAGAAGCGGCAAAACAAGCTGTTGAAAATGACGTGCACATTGTCGGCGTATCGTCCCTTGCAGCAGGACATAAAACGTTAGTACCACAAATTATTGCAGAACTAGAAGCTGCTGGAAGAGGTGACATCATGGTGGTAGCTGGAGGAGTGATTCCGCAACAGGATTATGATTATTTATACGATCTAGGGGTATTTGGCATTTTCGGACCTGGAACTAAGGTATCCAAAGCTGCTATTGACATCCTAGAGCTTCTAACCAAGAGTAACGAACCATAGATGGAAAAGTCAAAAACGCAGGCTATTTACCATTCACTAATGATTGTTTCCATTATCACACTTGTGCTTTATTTCGCAAGCACATTGATTATGCCCATCATTTTTTCTGGATTTGTTGCTGTATTGTTGAATCCACTAGCTGATTTCTTTGAACGCATTAAATTCTCACGTGGAATCGCCTCTTTTCTCGCAGTGCTTCTTGGTAGTACATTATTGGTTGGATTATTTTTAGTGATTATTATTCAAAGCCAAGAAATCATTGAAGATATTCCAACGCTCATCGAAGAGAATCCTTCGACATTTAAATTAACAGAAGAACAAATTGAACAATCCATCTTATTTTCATACTTCAAGGAACATTCAGATATCATCACAAACAATTTAGAAGAATTCAAGCGCTATTCCGTTACGCTATTACAATCGGGCCTTATTGGATTCAAAGACGCATTGGTGTTCCTTATAACCTGTCCTATTTATGTGTTTTTCATGCTCTTTTGTAAACGCAACATTTATAATTTTTTCACGGAAATCAATAGAAAAAAATCTACCACGCAAGAAGGTAGTAATATAATCAAAGAGGTAAAAACAAGTTTATATAATTATCTCAAAGGTCTGTCTATCGTAATGATGATAACAGGAACCTTAACTTTTTTAGGGCTTTATTTCCTTGGTATAGAATATGCACTGTTTTTAGGAACGCTAACAGCCTTATTAACACCTATTCCATATATTGGAGTATTTATAAGCGCATTAATCCCCACCGCATTGGCGGTTCTCACGAAAGACTCGTTCTGGTACGCAGGAGGTGTCCTAGGTGTTTTCGTAGTTGTTCAATTCTTGGAGGGATATGTCGTTACACCCAAGGTAATGAGTGAATCTGTAAACATCAACCCTTTTATTATTGTCTTAGGATTAATTGTTTTTGGTTCCGTAATTGGTTTTATGGGAATGATTTTAACTGTACCAATACTCGCGGTGATAAAAGTTCTATTGGGACATTATCCTTCCCTTAAAGCTTGGGAGTTGTTGCTTCGGGACGATTGAAAAAATGGTTTATCACACGTTGAACCTCATCGGGGCGTTTAGTTCCAATTAATCGCTGTTTCCCATTCTTTAACCTCACCGTGATTCCTTTGTTTCCGGAAACGTTGAATGCCTGCCCTTTTCCCGATAAACTAATGCGCCAGCCCCAACCACCATAATCTGCCAAAGGTCGATATGATTGAACACATACATCATCAATCTCTCCCCAAGTATATACGATAGATTTCGTCTGAAAAGGACGAAAACGACAACAAACACCCTTCTCATCAATTCGAGTTTCCAATCGAACAATCAGTAAACTTGAAAACAAGAGTAAAACTAGCGCGATTAATATTATCAATCCTGGATTACCAATAGGATTGTTTCCAAAAGGAATTCCAAAACAAAGCTGCTGAACTGCAGCATAACCGCATAACCCGAGTGCTACAAATACAATCAGTAACAACCACCACTGTCGAAAATATTGTTTTTCAATATAATTCATTCAGACTTTCATTTCACTCTCCCGCACGTCACTCTGATAACGTCCACCGGGATAATCATCATTGTAATCAAAATTGATCCAGATATATCCTTTCGAGTCTTGATAGTATCGTATTGGTTTATCCACAATCTCATTAGGAAAAAGAACTGTTTTCATGACGTGCGCGATATTATCAAGGTCCTTTTTATCCCCGATTTTCACTTCAGGATATAAGTGACCGATAGAGGTTCCATCCGCACGTACGGTTGTTGTTCTTACTAACTGAACCTCTCCACCAATTGCCCGTATACATGCAGCAATCATAATGGAATAATCATCACAATCACCTTTGAAAAGATTGTCAAATTCCAAATGACCTATGGTTTCACTCGCAGAAGAATAATAATCTTCTCCAGAAGGATCATAGACATAAACCCACCTCCTCTTTACTTCCTTAAAAACAGAAAAGAACTGAATCACCTTTCGCTCACGCACCAATTCTGTATATTCCTGAAAATTAGCAGTAGCCATGTTCCGAGCAAAGGTTACAACAATCGGATTATTGTAATCAATTGCTTTTCGCAATTCATCTTCTTTTCGAAACTTTTCGTTACGCATGAAAAATCGCTTTTCCAAACTCTCATCCCCCAAGTCGTACAAGATTTTATTGTAATCAGTGTACAAGTTTTCCAAGGTATAGACCCCTGAAAAATTGAGAATCGTAATGGCTACCAGTGAAATAATAGAAAAGAATACAAAAAAACCTTTGAAACGCTTAATAAACAAAAACAACAAAAAGAAAATGACCATAAATAGGATGATGTGATCAATCCGAAAGCCATCCGCACCAAAAGGCAGTATGATTGAAGGCATGTATCGATAAAGCAATATAAACAGCGGAAAAGCTAGCACAACCGTGAGCACAACTACAAATAAAAATGCAGTTGAGTCGATGTTCTTAATTTTCTCTAATCTAACCTTCATAGTCTTTATACTATATCTAAAAGCACAATCAAATCGTTTGTTTCGGGATCACAGTTATCAAATACCATGCTGATAAATGCATGTAGGCCATACTTCGTCCCAACCGACAATATATTTTCATATCGCTCTTGTAATCGATTATTTGGGAATAGCTTGTCATACACCCCATCAATTTGCTGCAAAGAAGTGTCGAACTTTTTCTTATGCTGACGAATCAACTTATCCTTAACACCAGCTAATTGTTTGTTCAAACGAGTGATTTCACTTTGACTATAACCTTTAAGTCCGTCATCAACAGCTATAATTAGTGCTTCCATTTCAGAAGCTATTCCATCAACGAGTTCATCCAATTTTCCAAAATCAATATCCTCGGAAGAGTGCTCCAAAACGTATTGCTTTTTCAATTGGTGAATATCCTCGAAACAATCCTCCGGTAAAAGACCCAATTTATCAAGTCGTTTCATAATTCCCTTGTCAAAAAGCTGAAAGGAATTTCTAACTTGTGTTAATGGAAAAGTGAGGTTCAAGGCATCAAAAACACCTTTCAATTGCAACCAATAAGCCATCTCACCTCCTCCACCTACATAAACCAAGTTAGGAAGAATCCACTCCTGGTAAACTGGACGCAGAACCACATTAGGAGAAAAAGAAACAGGACTCTGCTTAATTAGATCCAACAACGCTGATTTTGAGAGCAATTGATTACCAACTGAATATTGACCATTCTCTTCTATAACTCGCGTACGTGAATTAGTGTCTAAATAAAATAGATTAATCGCTCTTGGAGTTACTTGAGCTTTATACCCAAGATTTATCAGTGCCTCCGTAGTATTTTCTACTGCCCGCGAGGAAAAGTTCGTCTCAATCTCCTTTTGCATAACTGGAACGAATAACTCCTTTAAAGCAGGACTGTCACCATCCACTATCACCAAACCATACTCTCCGAATAAATCATTAATCAACCTTCGTGTAGCACTAGCTAAGTTGGTATCTTTATCTGAATAATACGTTGAAATAAATGCTTGAGCCGCCTCGTCATTTTTAAAAAAATCCAGCACGTTTGATTTGAATTCGCCGATTCCATCCAAAGAAAAACGACCTACTGCTCCAGATTGGTCGGAATCCCATGCAACCTTATTACCGAATAAATTCAAATGATTGATTTCTGCAAAATCATGATCTTCCGAAGCCATCCAAAATATGGGAATTATTTTTTTGGAAGGGTTTCTTCCCTCAACTTGCCTGGCGAGCTTTATGATTTGAGCAATCTTGTAAACTATGTAGAGTGGCCCTCCAAAGAGATTAAGCTGATGCCCCGTAACAACTGTAAACGAATTGGTCTGTTTGAGTGATGCAATGTTTGACTTCACCAAATCATTCATGACTAAATCACCATATTGTCTCATCAATTCTTTTGACAAAACTGCTCGAAATGAATCATCGTAGTTTTTACTTTTTTCATCAATTTGACTCGAAAAACTATCCAACGAAAACTGAGTATTTATGAATGGGGCTAACTTGTCATGACCATAACTCAAGTCATTGGAAATAGATGAAAAAAATGACGTTTTCCGCCGATCGAATAACATACGTTTCATAGAGCAAATTTAACATTATTCGCGGCAATTAAAATGCTTTCATAAGAATGAAGATAGAAAATGATAATCACCGTTATTTTTAATTTATAAAAATAATTACCTCCTAAACACGGCAGTTGCAATGTAGTTTAACAAATTATATGTTTTGCCTTTAATCGAGCTTAGTTCTTGCCTGATGTCTAACCTACGTAGTTATTTTTATTTGTGGCATATCGATTGTTAATGATGTGTTAAATACTTAAATTTACGCATATGAAAAAGTTTTTAATGTTACTCGTCACGCCGTTATTTGTAATCTCTTGTATTAAAACAAAAGGTGAAATAACACTTTCGTACAATAAAGCGAAAGCAATTTATGGAGACTTGGACTCATTGCGTTCGTTGCCAATGTTGATTCCGATGCAACCTGTGGAGCAACCGAAAAGCTACTTTGTATCAGATGACTATGTCCTTGTAGGGGAATTAAATAAAGGGATTCACATCTATGACAACTTGGATATGCAAAACCCACAGCGCGTTTCTTTTATACAAATTCCTTACAATAAAGAATTTTACGTTAAAGACAACTTCCTTTATGCAGAGTCCCTTTACGACTTCATTAAAATTGACATTTCTGACGTCTACAACCCTGTTCTTGTGAGTCGTGCAGAAAATGTTTTTTGGACGGTTCAAGAAAATGATCAAGGAGAACAATTGTTGGGCTTTGAGCGCGAGTACGTGACTGCTCAATTTGAAGTAAACAGTCCTGAAGCAAAAGAAATAAAAAGATCGGGGATGCTCTACTATGACTACATGGATAATTTGATTCCTGAATCCGAAGTGCCAATCACATTCACTGGTTCAGATGACGGAGTAAAAGGTACGATGAACCGTATTGCAGTTGAATTTGATCATGTTTATGTTATTTCAACGGATAAATTGTACACGTTCAGTAATTCGTTTGGACTACAAAAAACGTCGGAAATCAATATTAACTCAAATACAGAAACCATTTATGCTACAAATAATCGAATTTATTTGGGATCTACAACTGCTCTAACTCTTTACAGTGCATCTAACCCAAGTAATCCATGGGAGGTTTCTGAACTTCAACACACAGAGTCGTGCGATCCTGTATTGCCAAATGGAAATGTGGTATACTATACGCTTCGAGCATTGGAAGATGAAGGCTGTAACTCTCTTGGGGAGAACACCTTGAATGTGGTCGATGTTACTAATCAGAATGAAATGGTTGTTATCAACTCCTTTCAGTTGGATAGTCCATATGGGATGGCGCTAATTGGTAACAACTTGCTAGTTGGAGAAGGGGCGAATGGATTAACCATCTTTAATGTGAATAATCCACAAAATCTGACGCAGCTCGTAAACTATCCGAATATCGAAGCATTCGACGTACGATCGCATCCAACAGACATGAATATTATCCTTGTAACGAACAGTAATGGAATCAAGCAGTACCAGATTAACTGGGCGACTTTACAAATAAGTCCTCTAGGAGATATTAACTACTAGGAGCGTCATTCCCGAAATACGTATCCGTATCGCGGATTCGGCAAGAGAAAATAAATAAGCGATGGAAAAAGTTCTTGCGAGCATATTAGCCCTTCTCCTGAGCCACGTGATTATTGCATCCACAATCGGTACGCATTTCGGGAATCAGCCTGGTCCCCGCCCTGTCCCCAACATCGGTATGGACCATCATTTCAGAGTGGGATTCGGGATTAACAATTTCGGGATGGATTATACGTTTGGTGTCCGTTTCTTTAATCGATTCTCTATTGGCGCAGGGGCGGGACTAAAAACACTACGAGCTCCGATTTTCACCTCGTTGAGTGTGCAGCAACAGCCAAAAATAAATTTACTCTCCTTCCCGGTCTACCTCCACTCAGAAGTGAGCATCTGGAATAATGGGAATTTCAACGTGTATGGCTACGGGATGTTTGGAAGATCGTTTTATGCTTCAAATGAGAACACCACAGCAGATAAAAGCGTCCCCTCGTTCTATGCGGAGCTCGGTGCAGGTATCCGCTGGAAGCGAGAACGAAACTCTGTCGGAGTTGGATTAGGCCAATTTTATACTAACACGAAAGGGACCGCTCGAATAGATTACCTCGACACCGATGCTTTCGTTGATTACAATTTAGAAATCTACAATTTGACCTTCAACATAACGCTCACGCGCTTTTTATAAGCTTTTCGTTTCTAAGTTCTTTGAAGATAATCAAAATGAAAGCCTTATCTTTGCAAAAAAATAATTTTAAACATGAACGCAATAATTAAAACAAACAAAGGGGAAATGAAAGTGGAGTTCTATGAAAAAGATGCTCCAAATACAGTGGCAAACTTTGTTAAACTGTCCAAGCAAGGTTTCTATAACGGATTAAACTGGCACCGCGTATTACCTGATTTCGTAATTCAAGGCGGTTGTCCTAACGGAACTGGTGCAGGTGGACCAGGATATAAAATCGATTGTGAATTAGATGGTGAAAATCAATACCATGATCGTGGTGTTTTATCCATGGCGCACGCGGGACGGAACACTGGTGGATCTCAATTTTTCATTTGCCACAGCCGCAACAATACTGCACACCTAGACAGAAATCATACATGTTTTGGAAAAGTCATTGAAGGAGTTGATGTGGTAGATAAAATTCGCGTAGGCGATACAATTGAAGCGATTGAAATCATTGAGGATTAAACTCTTCCTCTTTCCAATTATTATAGAAAATCGCGACTTACTATGGGGTCGTGATTTTTTTTCTTCTATCAATCCGACGAGCTGCGGAAAATGCAAAAATATTCTGCCAACACCTTTTTCTTTAAGTCGAAAACACCTTGGGTGGCACGCGCAATCAAATCCTCACCCGCCTTCTTGAAAAAAGGAACTGCTTTTGTCAAGCATCATCATCCGTATAATATTCAAGGTAAATAATTAAATGTCCCTCTTTGTAAACTTCGAGTATAATATATTCATTTCCCATATTCAGGGTGTACTTTTCTTGAAAAAGGGCATTATAACGTTGGAAGCGTAAGCTCACAAATTGGTGACTTCCCCTTGTATAACCTTGTATTTGCCAAGGATGATATTTTCTTGTTGGGCGCACTCCGAATTCCTTCAAACTTAAACGTGCCAGCCATTGGTCTATGAAACCAAACTTCATGTTCGCCACTTCCCCCTTAAGTACCTCTCCCGATTTCAACATCACCATTCCTGCTCCATAATTGAAATGCCCTTTGAAACTAAATGAAATCTCTACTTAAGCTACGACAAACAAAATATTTCTCATGGTTAAAAGGATTTGTCTTTCGAATCTAATATGAGTGTTACAGGTCCACTATTTACCATATCTACAGCCATATCTGCACCAAACACTCCACGCTGAACTGGCACTTCAGCAAATTCTTCCAACTCCTTCATGAAAAGTATATATAGTTCCTCGGCTTTTTCCGGAGCTGAAGCGCGAATAAAACTTGGACGATTTCCTTTGTTAGTAGATGCATGTAAGGTAAACTGAGAAACAACAAGAAAACAGCCTTCAACTTCTTGAATCGAACAATTCATTTTGCCATCTGAATCAGAAAAAATCCTCAATTGATTTAACTTCTTAACAAGGTAATCGATGTCATCCAGCGTATCTGATGCTTCAATACCAAGTAGGATCAATAAACCAATTTCGATTTGAGAAACAACCCTCCCTTTTATTAAAACAGATGCCTCAGAAACACGTTGAGCCACAACTCTCATGGCTATTCGTGCTCTTTTTCCTTCGCTTCTTCTTCAACACTAAAGAGTTTATCAGCGTCTTCAAATCCTTGTAAACGATCTAGAAACTCCTCTATTTGTGCAACTCCAAGGCCTTTTCCGATTATTTTCTTGTCTTTATCCAAAATCCAAACTTTTGGAGTTGAAAATATATCGTAGGTATCTGAATAATTCAGAGATTCCAAAGTAGTCTTTGAAGGAATTAAAGAAGTTGGATTATCCTTTGCCTGCCTATAGATAGGATCAGTTAATCCCACGTTAATAAAACTCAAGTTATTCTTACGAATGAATTCTTTCCAATCAGCATACTCTGAACCCGTCGCTTTACCTACCGCAAAAACTTCAACATTTCGTTCCTTCAGTTTTTGAGAATACAGTTTTTCTAATTTGGGCGTTTCTTTTTTACAATGCCCACATCCCGGATCCCAGAAATAAAGAATAACATAATCACTCTTCAAACTGTAGAAGTCGCGCCAATTGCGGCTCGTTGTATCTGTCAAAATTACATTTGGAGGCACCTCTCCTTGCACTAATCGCATGCGTTTTTTAGTATCCACGCACAATTCCTCCAGCTTCTCTTCCTCCATCCAATATCCCTTTCGACCACCAGTTCCATCAGATGAACAATAGTAGCGAGAAACAAATGTATTCATCACTTTGTCCATTCCCATAATTTTTGATTTCTCAAAATGAGAAGTAATTTTCGTCACAAAGAAACGATACATCATCGTTCCAGCAGGAATTTGATCTACAACTCGTGTCAAGTATTTAATAACTGTATCAGGGTGCTGAAGTAACATTTGGGGAGAATAATAATACTCCATTTTTTTCTGAATAACCGGCGTATTTACAAGTCGATCGTCATTAAAGTCGATATGGTCCCAGTAATGATCTCTTAAATATTTGTATCCGAATTGATTATCAACAAAAGTTCCATCTGGATTTTTTGGAGCATCTGGTATTTCAACATCTGACGACATATGTATCAAATTAGAAACGAACATTCCTTTATTCGATTCAACTAAGTTCTTTTGATACTCGCGCACTTTTTTACTCAAGGAATTGATTTCTTCATCAATTTTAGCCTTAACAGCTTCATCTGTCAATCCTTCTTTCTTGGCAGTCAGTTTTTTAGCATTTTCTGTATTGGCGGAAAGAAACCGAATGTAATCAATAAATACTTTATTCTCCTTGGAAGCAATTACCTTCATTGTGGGAATGAAATCTGGAACTGTCGTTTCCATATGAACTTCTTCTCCAGCGTGTATAAATTCGAAGAACTTTTTCCCTGGTAATAGGACCCCCAAAATACCTTGGTCTTGTTTGGAACCATCAAATTTTACAATACCCTTTTTAATTTCTGCTGTATCGGCATAATACATCTGACTACCGACATACTTTATCAAGTGAACCGTAGTGTCCTTGACTCCAGAGATCTTAAACTTCAACTCTTGAGCATTCAAATCTAGAGAATTGAACACACTTAGCGCAACCAATAAGAAACATAAGAGAAACTTCATAATTAACTACTTGTTTGTTTAGGTTTGAAACTACGCATAAGACGTTCCAAAAATAGAAAGGTCTACCGAATTAACATTTATTTAACGTCAAAAAAACAACATTTGTTCAAGATGCATCCGATTTCTGTGGAGCCAACATTAAAGTAGTCCTTGAGGACACCATTGTGCACTTTTCCCAACGCATTGAAATCAAGTCAGTAAATAGTTATTGATTCCTTCCAATAATTAAGGCAACTAACGTATTTTAGTAGCGTTAAATACAAGAACGGAACCTTACACGTTACATAGTTAAATGAAATTCACTCGTCTGTCCTTCATATTAATTGTTTTCGCTAGCATGCTCGTTCAAAGCAGAGCGAAGGCGACACATGCTATGGGTGGAGAAATCACCTGGGAATGCCAAGGCGCAAATGAATATATTTTTGAACTTATTTTCTACCGCGACTGCAATGGATTCGAAGTGAATACTGTATCTGAAATTATTCGCGTGTGGAATCATCCAACCGTAACAGATATTACAGTGGATTTTATTCAGCGAATCGACATTTCTCCAATCTGCACTCCTTCTGGTGGAGTCGGCGCTTTATTATGCGGAACAGGATCGCAAGCTGGAAATGGCGCCGGTGCAGTTGAAAAAATCATCTACCGCAGTGTTCCCATTAACCTTGGTGGAAGTCCAACAGCAAGTGGATGGTTCTTCACCTACGATAACTTTTCACGGAATGGAGACCTTACGAACTTAAGTAATCCGACTTCTGTTGGTATTACGATATCAGCTGGCATGTTCCCAATTCCTGGTGCTACAGGAGGCTGTATCGATCATTCACCAAAATTCCTTCAAGACCCTTACGTAGCGAGTTGTGCTGGAATTGATTACAATTACAATCCTCATGCGGTTGACAGAGATCTCGATTCTCTCGTCTTCTCTTTTGCGCCGCCACTCGACTACTTCCCGACTGGTAATTTTAATCCACCAGTCAATCCTGCACCAATTGCCTTTGAACCAGGATTCAGTTTTACAAGTCCAACTCCTGACGCTTCGATGAGCGCTGGGAATATTGCTTCACAAATAAATCCGCAAAACGGTTCTATAATATTCAGAAGCTTCAATCAAGGAAACTTCGCAATGAAAATACGTGTCGACTCCTACCGTCAAGGTGTGCTGATCGCCTATGTTGAACGTGAAATTCAGATTGTTGTTCTCGGCTGTGACGCAAACAATAGCTCCCCAATTATCACCCCTCCTTTTGCAGGAGGAACTTCTTTTGAAACTACTGTTTTTGCAGGAGACCTGGTAAATTTCAACCTAAATTCAATCGATATCGAAACTCTCCAAGACGGCTCTCCGCAAAGTAACCTGCTCACGGCATCTGGGCTGCTATTCGGATCTAATTTTACGAATGCTGCAGGAGGTTGCGATGCCTTACCCTGTGCTACGTTAAGCTCAACCCCAACGATTACTGGTGTTCAAAGCGTGAATAGTACTTTCAACTGGCAGACATCTTGTGATCATTTAGTTGATGCAACGGGGAATGCACAAAATAGTGTACCTTATATTTTTGTTTTTAAAGTCCAAGATGATTACTGCCCAGTTCCGAAAGTAACTTATGCAACAGTCACTATAAATGTCGAAAACCAAGGAGTACTCAATGCACCTTCTATTGATTGCATTACCACGGATACAAATGACGATATTACCATCAATTGGACTCCCACCAATGATCCCAATGGTGACTTTGTAAGTTATCAGCTTCATACCATAAATGGGGGTGTTGAGGCTACAATACCGGGAATAGGAATGAATACCTTCACGCTGCCAGGTGCAGGAAATTCAGGGGAAGACTATTTTCTCAGTGTACAATCGGGTTGTGGCGGACTTACCTCGCGTTACTCCGACACGCTAAAGAATATTTTTCTTACTCTAAATAATTCGGGTAACGGTGAGGCACAATTGATTTGGAATAATCCAACCAATCCAGCGCTCAATTATTTCGGTGAATATCATCACATTTACAGAGAATATCCGGTCGGAACATGGAATCTGATTGATTCTGTCCCCTTTGGCATTACCAACTATCGCGATACCATTGATGTATGCCAAGCATTCATTAACTATCAAGTGACCTTACCCACGGTAATATGTGATTTCACCAGTAACATTGAAGGTGACATTTTCGAAGATGCAATTGTTCCAGATCAACCAATCATCTATTCGGTCGATATCGATACGCTTACTGGAGCGGTAACCATCATCTGGAACGAAAACAACCAACAAGACACTTACGGATATGTTATTTATTCGGAAGATGCCAATGGCTTCTTGATTGAAATTGATACTGTCTGGGGGATTTCATCTACATCATACACTTATTTCCCGAATACTTCCAATGGTGCTCTCACACACTCCATCGCCGCTTTTGACTCCTGTTTCACAGATGTTATCCCTCCGACGTATCAAACTTCTGCTAAAGGCGAAGTGCATACAACGGCTTTTCTCTCTGGCGAGCTTGATGTATGCTCTCGACGGATTAATTTGAGCTGGTCTAGTTATGCAGGGTTTGACGCTTCTCCAGAGGCCCTTATTTGGGGGAGATTGAATAACGGCACTTGGCAACTTTTCGGAACAAGCTCTACTAACACATTTTCTCTCGACATTAATCTTGGTGAAAATTATGTATTCGCAGTTCAGTATATAGACCTCCAAGACCCGAATCGTTTTTCTTTTTCCAATAGTGTACCGATCTCGTTTCTGACAGCAGGAGGACCTACATATAGCTACGTTAGCGCAGCTACGGTAACGGGTTCAGAGGTTACTATTCGTTATCGTTTTTCGCAAGACGGTGGTGTCAATCGAATAAGATTAGAAAAATACGACAATACATTATCTTCATTTATTGAAATTGACGAACAGCTTGCAGACGCTGCTGAAATCACCTTCATCGATACGGAAGTGGAGGTAGACAGAAGACCATATACCTACCGAACTCTCAGCTTGGACACCTGTAATCAAATCGTTAACATTTCAAACATTGGTCAAACGATTTACTTGACGGTTAATACAAATGAAACCGAAATGATTCACTTATTGCAATGGACACCCTATGAAGTTTTTCCGGGTGGAGTGCGCGAATACAAAATTTATCGTGGTTTTGACGGTGTATTTGACCCAACTCCAATCGGCATTACTACCCCTCAAATTCGCTCTTGGTTAGACACTGTCTATAATTTTATGGAGAATTACTCAGGCAAGGTTTGTTATTTAGTCGAAGCTGTAGAAGGACCAAATGTTTATGGTTTTCCAGAAGTTTCGCAAAGCAATGAAGTTTGCCCGATTATTCCGCCGCTTGTATTTATTCCCAATGCATTTACTCTTGGTGGAAAAAACCCAGTATTTGCTCCGGTTACTAACCTTCACCGAATAGACGAATATCAATTCGAAATTTATGACCGATACGGAAGAATTATATTCGTAACGAATGAGCCGAATATGGGATGGGATGGTAGAATTGATAAAACAAATCGATATGCGCGCGAAGGCGTTTATATTTATCGAATAAGTTTGAGAGATGGCAACGGGATTGAATTTCTTAAACGTGGCCATGTAACCCTCTTGGATTATCGAGAAGTGAACGATTAATTGCGTATGAACCGCATCACTTCGTTCCCGTCCGACCATTTAATGAAAAGGTAATACACCCCTTTTTTTAACCTTGACACATTGAACGTTAGTGTTCCCTCATTGTACTGTTCAAACGGTAATTCCATTATCTGACCCAAAGGATTAATGCAGGTCATAACGTTCCAACCTTTCGGAACTCCAGTCAATGAAATCAACTGTTCCGCTGGATTAGGGAACAACGAAATATCAGAAAGGGATACAGTATTAATCGAAGTTGTTCCGCCACTAATTTCTACAGGTATAGAATACACACAACTATTTGCGTCGATAACCGTTACCTCATAAACACCTCCACATAAACCTTCAGCAAATGGCCCCGTTTGACTCATCGAATCATTCCAACTGACCTCATAGGGAGGAACTCCTCCACCTATTACAAGCGCTGCAGAACCTGTGCAGTCGCCATTATCAGGTTGGGGAAATATCGAATAGGACAAATTATCTGCTTGTGGGACATAAACACAATAGTTATCCACTTCACCTAGGTTATCCGTTACTTGGACGCAATAAATTCCACTGGTTAAATTTGACGCAGTGGCAGTAGTTTGATTACCGGCTGCCATATCCCACAAATAGCTATACGGAGGTTGTCCCGCATTAGGAGTAATGGTAGCTTCACCATCGCTACCTCCGAAACAAGAGACACTTTGCACAGATGGATTTAATGCTAAACCATTGCTCGTAGGAAAGGTAACCACCGCTTTCAACGCAACAGGTAGGTGATCTGACATAAAATAAAGGGCGCGTACAACGGAATCTGGATATTGAGTGTTCACCGGAGAAGCAAGGAGATTAGAATTAAAATGATTGCCATCATTCCCTACGGCGTCGTATGAATTCACTAAATAGCGCAGACTATCCGATCCAAGAAGTACATTCTCCGAAATAAGAATTTGATCAAATCGATCGTCTAAACCGCCCTGTGAGCCACAATCTAAGTTCTGATTATTTCGAGTAGACTGGGTATGAATAGCCGAAAAACTATTATTATTATTCCAGTTTCCGGGAGCATTAATTGGGTCTAATAAACCAAACGGACCAGAAATTAAGTTTACATAAGCCGGCTCATTGGAAGAATAAACATTTAAATCTCCACAAACAAAATGATTGCGATCAAGCGGTCTGGATGCAATATAATTCATTAGAAGCTCAGTTTGCTCTGCCCGAAGCGCTTCATTCGTTCCTCCGCTTCCTGCCTTCAGGTGACACATATATACTTCCACAAATGTCGTATCAAAAAAAACCGAGAGGTTTGGATCGTTCGCATAAAGTACATAATGATCTATTACTCTAGGTGAAGTTGAAATAACGAAATGATCTTTAAGTGTAAGCTTATTCGAGTTATAGTACATACTATTATTCAAACTAGAACTTGCCGTGAAATCTGCCATTAAAAAGTTTGAATTCCCAAAAACATTGAGCGACCGGG
>JAQWYK010000011.1 GCA_029254025.1 Crocinitomicaceae bacterium
GCTGAGCTACTCTCGCATTTACATTTTAATAATTTAGTGGGGAGAACAGGATTCGAACCTGTGAAGGCGTAGCCAGCAGATTTACAGTCTGCCCTCGTTGACCGCTTGAGTATCTCCCCAGAACAAAAAATGTTAGAGCCGATGGAGGGACTCGAACCCCCGACCTGCTGATTACAAATCAGCTGCTCTAGCCAGCTGAGCTACATCGGCACATTTTCATGTTGGTAAACCATGTTTTTAAAGAACTTCCTGCGAGGTATAAACCTGTTAGGGGTTGCAAATGTAGGAAAGAAATATTTTATATCAAGTGTTTTTCTAAAAATTTTTCTAAAAAAAAATAGCGGCCCTTCAAGCCGCCTAATTATTATGCTACAAATCAACGAATTAAACTTCTGACAACTTCTCTTTTCGCTTCGTTAATTGTTTGCGAATAGCTTCTACAGCAGTATCAATGCTTTCTTCAAAACTATTACTCTGTTTCTTCGCAAAGAACTCCGCACCGGGAATATGTAGTTTTATTTCGCCGACTTTATTATTCACCGTAGATGCCTTATCAATCAATAAGAATATCTCACAAGAAACGATATGATCATAATACTGATTCAGCTTCTCTACCTTACCCGTAATAAAGTCTATCAATTTTGCGTCTGCAGTAAAGTGCACTGCTTGAATTTTAATATCCATAATCATTCTTTTTTATGGCCACGCGGGTGAGCCTGTTTATAAATACTTGTCAATTTATCAAACGAATTATGCGTATAAACTTGTGTCGCACTCAAATTGGCATGCCCCAAAATTTCTTTTAGTGATTCCAATCCAGCTCCATTATTTAACATGTGTGTTGCAAATGTATGCCGTAATATATGCGGACTTTTTTTACTCAGTTTCGTTACGAGTGAAAGGTAATAATTAATTTTTCTGTAAACAAACTTTGGATACAATTTATTACCCTTGTCAGTTACCACCAAATAAGACGCGGGAAAATCTTCTTGCGACTTCACCTCAAGGTATTTTTGAACCAATAAATTAAGTTCTTTAGAAACAGGAATAATTCGTTCCTTATTTCGCTTACCTAAAACTTTAATGGAGTGATTGAACACATCATTTTCTCTCAAACAAACTAATTCACTTAAGCGAATTCCTGTCTGATAAAACAACTCTATCATCAATTGATCTCGCAGTCCAAAAAAATCAGAAGAAAATAACTCCGAAATCCTATCTGAATTAAGGTCATCTTCTTTTACAAATTGAGGCAATCGCTTTTCTTGTTTAGGTCCTTTTACCCGTGCCATTGGGTCAAATTCTATATAGCCTTCCCTTTTGGCCCATTTAAAAAAAGTACGCAACGAAGATAACTTGCGATTAATAGATCGGTTGGATAGATTCATTTCAACTAAACCGACTATCCACGCACGAACAGTGTGATGTGACACTTCATGAAGATCTGTAAACGCCTCCAGTTGAGCAAATTGAAACATGGACTGAACATCCATCATGTAAGCGGCAACCGTATGTTCGGAATAGCGTTTCTCTGCAAACAGGTATGTTTCAAAAATTTCAAACATAAAAAAAGGAGTCTTATACAGACTCCTTACGTAATATTCAGAAAATTGTTATCTGCTTAAATTTCAGCTGAACGCAATCTTTGTTTGTAAGCTGCTTTGATTCGTGCTTGACGATTTTCAACAGAAGGCTTTACAAATTCCTTGCGTGAACGTAATTGACGCATTACACCAGTTTTTTCAAACTTCTTCTTGTATTTTTTAAGAGCTCTTTCGATGTTCTCTCCTTCTTTAACAGGTATTACTAACATATTTTCTTTTATATTTTGTTTCTAATTTTCCTTAACAGGACGGCAAAGATAATAGTAAAAAACTTTTGAACAAACTTTATTTTAAAATTTCTCTTGAAATTACCACTTTTTGAATTTCAGATGTACCCTCCCCAATTGTCATAAGGCGCGCATCACGCAAAAATTTCTCAGCGGGATATTCCTTCGTATACCCATATCCTCCCATAATTTGCATCGCGTCATTCCCATTTTTCACAGCTGTTTCGCTTGCAAAATACTTTGCATAGGCACCTTCTTTGGTTAGTGGCTGCTTCGTATTCTTCAAATAAGCAGCGTGAAATGTCAATAATTCAGCTGCATGACAATTCGTAGCCATATCTGCCAACTTGAAACTAACCCCTTGAAAAGAAGAAATTGGTTTTCCAAACTGCTCACGTTCTTTAGCGTATTTCACAGAAGCCTCGTAAGCCCCTCGCGCTACGCCACAACTTAACGCAGCAATTGAAATTCTCCCCCCGTCTAATATCTGCATCGCCTGGATAAATCCTTGACCGACCTCTCCAATCACATTTTCCTGAGGCACGCGGACATTGTCGAATATTAATTCGGCCGTTTCACTCGCACGAACTCCGAATTTATCCTTGATTTTGACAGCAGAAAAACCAGGTGTCCCTTTTTCAATAATGAATGCTGTAATTCCACGACTATCGAGTAATTCCCCCGTCCTTACCAATACAACAGCTACATCTCCTGACAATCCATGAGTAATCCAGTTTTTCGCACCATTAATCACCCAGTCATTTCCATCTTTGACAGCTGTCGTTTTCATGCGCATAGCATCTGAACCTGTATTCGGCTCCGTAAGACCCCATGCACCGATCCATTCACCAGATGCCAACTTAGGCAAATACTTCTTTTTTTGCTCTTCTGACCCATGATAATATATGTGACCAGTACACAATGAATTATGTGCAGCTACACTCAAGCCAACGCCCCCACAAACTTTACCCAATTCAATCAGTGCGGTTACGTATTCAAAATAACCAAAACCGCTTCCTCCATACTCCTCAGGGATGTAAATACCCAAGAGCCCCAGCTCTCCCATTTTCTTCATTGTGTCTACAGGAAAAAACTCATCTTCATCCCATTTATTCATATTTGGCCTGATTTCCTTTTCAGCGAAATCACGCAGCATTTGCTGAATCATTTTCTGATTCTCATTTAATTCAAAATTCATCATATACTTATGTTTATTTCAACAGATAGATGCCTAATAAGTGGCTAAATTAGTAATATTTTCTGTGTATCCTTTTAGTTTTTCGGATCCATTCAAAAATGAAAGGGCAATTATAAAATTGAAACCTGCAATTTGTCCACCTTGTGACTGAATTAACTCTGCAGCGGCTTCCGCAGAGCCTCCAGTCGCCAGAAGATCATCATGAATTAAAACATTATCTTCAGCATCAACAGAGTCTGTGTGCATTTCAATCGTTGCGCTCCCATACTCTAAATCATAAGAATATGAAATCTTTTCGTACGGGAGTTTACCCTTCTTTCGAATCAAAATAAATGGAACTCCTAATCGCATTGCTAATGAATAACCGAACAGAAAACCCCTGCTCTCAATTCCTGCGATTTTTGTAATCCCAGTGTCTCTGTATAAAGTAACAAGGTAATCCAAAATCTCGTTGGACACTTCCGGGTTCATTATAATTGGTGTTATGTCTTTAAAGACTATTCCTTCTTTGGGAAAATCGACTACGTCACGCACGACTCCTTTTATTTTTTCTTCTATATTCATTCCATCACTGTAATATATGGCCTCAATCGATTAAAAAGTTGTTCATCAATCAAGTCCGATTGTAAAATATCTTCCTCTTTTTTAAATTTACCCAACCGATCTCTTAAAGCTATGATGTCTCGTGCAACAGTAACTCTAAAATAGGGATGGCTTTGGAGCTCCGCAGAGGATACTTTATTCAAATTTAATTGCATAATCTGTTCTGGATCAACAACGCATCGGAGATTGATGGAGTCAATCAAATCCGCGGACAACCGATTGATCTCAGACAGCTGTTCGAGCGAGTGATATCCTCCTAGCATATTTCTATATTCAATAATTTTGTTCGCGTAAAAGGGCCCTATTCCAGGAATATACTGCAACTGTTTTTCGGAAGCAACATTGATCTGAATAGGTTTCTTGGGGAAAGTTTTATACAACTCCTTCTTCTCCGACTTACTTAATGAATCAGGAAGCATAATTTTATCCTTGATTACTTGATACAATTCGTCATTGATAACAAACAACTTTTTGATGTCTGACTTTACTCTAAATACGGCACCAGATGATTTATATTTCAGTATTGATGCTGCTTGTTTCTGTGTCAAACCTATCCCCATCCAATCTTCTTGAGAATATAGGTTGGGATCAAAAAGGGAATCTGGAGCTACAAATTGAAGTTTTTTTTGTTTACGTCCGCTCAGTACAATTTCTCCCTGGTTCTCTAATGACAGTCCCTCGCGTTGCAAAAGTTCGGTGTATTCTAAAGAATAATCATGCTTTAAGGACAGTTCTGTCCAAACTCTTCTTCCGAAAACTAATAATAAAAACAAGACAAGAAATACATATGCGCCCCTTCTTGCTTTCTTAGAAAAAACCAACCAGTCCGCGTCCCACTTATTGCTCATTCAATTCTAATGGGGTTCTACTTATTTAAATTTTTGGATAACACCCGTCTTCACTTTTGTCATGTAATTAGTAAGGTCCTGTCTTACTTCACCTGACAAGATTAAAAGACCAAGAATGTTTGGGAATGCCATCCCTAAAATCATAAGATCCGAAAATCCAATAACAGCTCCTAAACTTACAGAGGAACCGACTACCACAAACACAAGAAAAAGAGCTTTGTACGCAATATCAGCGGTCCGCGTCTTTCCAAAAATATACGTCCACGCTTTTAGCCCATAATATGACCATGAAATCATTGTTGAGAATGCGAATAGAACAGCTGCAAAAGCTAACACGTAGAGTGACCAATCACCTAAAGAAGATGAGAAAGCTGCAGTGGTGAGTTGCGCCCCTTCTAATCCTTCAGAATCTGCTGCATATCCTGTAAAGATAATTACAAGAGCCGTCATTGTACATACTACGACAGTATCAATAAATGGCTCTAACAACGCCACCATTCCTTCACTGACCGGCTCTTTTGTCTTAGCTGCTGAGTGAGCGATGGCACTGGAACCAACACCTGCTTCGTTCGAGAAGGCCGCACGCTGAAATCCTAATATCAGGACTCCAATCACCCCTCCGTAAATTGCGTCAGGACTAAAAGCACCATTAAAAATCTGTGCAAATGCATCACCCACTTCTGTAATGTTCAGTCCAATAATAACAAGCGCGCTGAAGACATAAACCCCAACCATAGCCGGTACTATTTTGTCTGTCACCTTAGCAATACTCTTAATACCTCCAATAATTACAATTCCTACAAAAAAAGCCAAAATTAATCCAAACCAGAATCCGTAAGGTGCAATTACCTCCCATCCAGGGATACCTTTCAGTTGACTAAAAGCCTGATTAGCTTGAAACATATTACCTCCTCCAAAAGATCCACCGACACAAAGTATAGCAAAAAGCAAAGCTAATACTTGCCCTAACTTTTTAAGATTCTTTTTGGCTAAACCTCTGCTTAAATAGTACATTGGACCTCCAAAAACTTCACCATCTTCATTGATTTCTCGGTACTTTACACCCAACGTGCATTCTACAAATTTGGACGACATACCAATTAGTCCAGCTACAATCATCCAGAAGGTAGCACCAGGTCCTCCTAAGCTTACTGCAATGGCAACCCCAGCAATATTTCCTAAACCAACCGTTCCTGACAAAGCAGTCACCAACGCTTGAAAATGAGACACTTCACCTGATTCTTCATTCGGATTATCGTATTTACCACGCACCAATTGCACTGCATGAATAGCACCACTAAAATTGATAAACTTCATACGTAATGTAAAAAAGATTGCTCCTAAAACCAACCACACTACAATCAAAGGGACTTTCTGAGAGTTTGTAGTTAAATTCTTATAATAGAAAGGTTGCGGTGTTTGATAAATGATTTCCCCTAATTTTGCGTCAGTTCGGTTTCCCCGTGTATTGATGTAAAATACATCCTGACCGGCTGCTACATTTTGCTTTAATATTCCCGTTCCAACGGCGTATAATAAAAATGTACTATCCATCTCCTCAAGAACTGCTATAGGCTCTTGGTGTGCCACTTTCTCACCATCTTCAACTAACCATTCCCTCAGGGTGTACTCAGACTTTGATGGGTCCAACGCGAAAGGCGCTTTTAATGTGTAGTTGGATACTTTTACCGTATCTGTGTACAAAGAAAAGAAAAGGAATTCCTCCATTACATGCACAGCGGGACGCATATTTACATTGAAAATTTCAGGAATACTTTCCGCACTTACTTCATCGAAAACAACCACGGTGTCATTATTAACATCCACAACCGCGACCTGAATTTTCTGACCTTCCGGCAATCCATTCGCAACCCGCTGATAAACGGATATTTTGGATTGGTTCCAAAAGAAGCGATAAGGTGCTTCCCCACCACTCACTATTACCTCCGCCGAAACATCATCAATTTCTGCTGAAGTGTTTGACAAAATCAATTCGGCGTTAAGCGGATTTTGCGCTTGCATATAAAATCCAAACAATAATAATATAGCAAGAAAAAACAATCTCATGATAAGTAATTTTAGTATCTAATAATTAAAAATAAGAAGCCCTAAAGATATAAATATTTAACTGACTCTATAAGGGAATAATAATTTGTCTAACTTCCTGTCTATTGAGGATTAGAATATACATTGCTTTTAAGTTGTTCATCCAATACTTTCAAAGCTTCTTCAAACGTAAGTGGTACATACCCCAATTCTTTTTTCGCCTTGGATAGGTCGAATCCCGTTCGAGGAGGACGCGGTGCTTTTTGATTTAACTCCGCAGATGAAGTTTCACGAACTAAATCAATCGGAGCATTGACATACTTTGCTATCTTTTGAACAATTTCTGCAATGGAAAATGTTTCAGGTCCACTAATATGAAATATGCCCGATTTATTCCTCTCAACGATAAGCATACAACCTTTTGCCAAATCATCCGCCCAGGTAGGAGCCCGAAATTGATCGTTTACTATGGTGAGTGACTCGCCCTTACACAATGCATCCATTGCCCATAATACAATGTTTGAACGTGACAGACTATACCCGGTTCCAAACACAATAATTGTACGGACAATTGACCAATTTTCATAACCGCTATTCATTAAAATGGCTTCACTCGCAACTTTGGATTGAGCGTAAACACATAATGGATTGACAGGATCCTCTTCGGAATAATCCCCCTGAACACCGTCAAATACGAAGTCCGTGGAGAGTTGTTGAAAATGAATACCATATTCTCTACAAATATCGAGTAAACATTGAACAGCAAAAACATTTACCCGTTGACACAGTTCCTGATCTTTTTCGCACGCATCAACATTTGTAATCGCCGCTGTATTAATGATATGAGTTGGTTCATACCTCCGGACAACCCCTTCTATCGCAGAGGAGTCCGTAATATCGATTGATTCATAATAATTTTGGGGGACCTCTGGATTTCGATTTTCACCAAAAGAGGTTGCCAAAAATGAAATCTTGTTTATCAAACAATATTTGACAATTTTCTGTCCAAGCAACCCATTAGAACCAGTTATCAAAATCCTCATATCACAGCTCCCAAATTGATTTTGGTTTAGGTTTGAATTTGAAAAAATGGCGGTGCTCGAGTATCCAACCCATAGCTAAATAAAGTAAGACCGGAGATCCCAATGTGAGAAATGAGCTATAAATGAAAAATAAACGGACCTTCGATGAGCGTATTCCTAATTTTTTAGCCCACCAATCACAAACGCCAAAAGAACGCATCTCGAAGAAAAACACTATTTTTTGAATTAACCGCTTCATTCCCGATTTTGCTTGCACAAATTTATATATAAAAATCGTAGCAATCGCTCACAGAAGAACCTTCTAATAATTTATGACCGATTTTACAATCCAAGCAACGATGATAATCACAAAACTGTTGTTTTAATTCCAGTAGCCCCTGGGAACCTAGTGCACTATCAATAGAAACTCCTAAATCTTTCCACTTCTTCATTAAGCTATTTTTTTCTGGTTGAAGAATAGATAAAATTTCGATTGCCACGTCTCCTGCTTGGAAATCATCGTGATATTGTTTAAGGTATATTAAATATGGAACGAGTCCATTAATTAAAATTAGTGTGCGCATCTCCTTAGAGAATTTTCGCGAAAAATCACTAACTTCTGAAGTTCCGAAACGATAATGAGTTCTCCAATAAACAGATGGCTCAGCACCAAAGAAAAGTGCATATTTATTAAGAATTTCTTGAGCACTCATACCTATTAGGTCCGAAAAATCCCACCTCATCAAAAAACTTACAAGTTGGGCTAAACGCAACGTTGGAAAATTATTTGGCCGCACACCACTGAACTTCCACGATGAGCTATTCATTTCTGTTAAATCATACATATTACAGAGTTGCTTCCAATAGGTTATTAACCCAATTTCAAATGAATCGGAACTAGTTTCAGGCAATAGTCCCGCGATTCCAATAACTAGTGCCTCCAATCTCTCTTTGCTCCATCTTTCCTTCATCACCATTTCGAAAGAAATTCGTTGAGACAATTCCTCAAAGGGCAACCTATTCGCGCGATTTCCAAAAGCAGAAATAAGAGAACTCATCAAGATTCGGCGTCGATCGCTTAAATGATGGTTAGCGTTTGCAAACGCGATCTCAGCTGCCTTCCGCTCCAACCGATGAAACAAGGCTATATCAATTTGTTGTTGAACTTCGAAATCATTTGCATCAAAAGATTCCGCACATGGTATAAACAATCGACTTCTCAGTAAATCGTCATATTTATCAAAATGTGTTTTATCAATATACTTTTTTAATTCGAGCGTTGGAATTGGTTCTTCATTAATATAAACTGGGACATCGTAGTTATAGACTACATGAAGGACAACATTATCATACGCTCGGTCAAACTGATGTTTATGTTTATACCAATCAGAGGAATTGACATGGATTTCAATATTTCCCGACCAAACTACATTATTAAAGCGAACTTTACCGTTAAAAAAATCTGGTCCAGCATCTGTATTCAGCCATCCAGGATTAATGATTTCTAAGGTTTCATTTGAAACAGTCGTTAAGGACAATAAAGGCAAGCGATTAAGCTTCCACAAGTAGTGAAGATATTCTTCTTTCATGATTTAGATAAATTAGGTGTCTACCTAAGATAATCAAAAACATCATTCATCAACAACTTATTTTAACCCTCGGATTCCTATAATTGTAATGTCATCGGTTTGTTGTAGATCCCCAATCCACTCTTTCAAATAATCTTTTAGGATGGCATTTTGCTGATTCAAAGATTGATGTGTTAGGGTATTTAACAAGTCAAGATATTTCCTAAACGTTAACTTTTTATTTCGGCTACCCCCAAATTGATCTGGATAACCATCTGAAAAAAGATAAATAATTTGATTACGCTCAACGACAATTTTATTTGATCCATATTTAAATTCATCTGCGTCATTGATAATATCCCCAATATGTTTGTGATCTCCTTTGTAAATTGTGAGTTCCTCCCTTGCTTCGTCCGTAACAGCAAACCTTCCTCCGGCACATGAATATTGAATACTTCCGTCTTCCTTATCAAAAACTAAAACTACAGCCTCCATGCCGTCTTTTAGCTTATTCCTTCCATCTCTAGGAAGTACATCAATCAATCGATTATCGAGCTCATTCATTATTGTCGCGGAGTCAGTTATTTTCGCTTCAAGAATGATTTGATTCAATAAATTAATTCCGAGCAGCGTCATGAACGAGCCAGGAACTCCATGGCCGGTGCAATCTGAACAAATGACAATCACTTTGTTTTCTATTTCTCCCACCCAATAGAAATCTCCGCTTACGATATCTTTAGGGCGAAAAAGAACGAAATGTTCGTCAAAGTATCTCTTAAAATCCGTTGATCGCGGTAACATATTAAATTGAATTCTACGGGCATAGTTGATGGATGCCGTAATATCTTTATTCTGTTCTTTAATAATTGCACTTGCCTTTCTTCGCTCTGTGATATCTCGGGCGAGTCCTAAGAATCCGGTAATTATATTGTCAGCACCTGGTTTAAAAAGTGTTGTAACGTTCTGTCCTAACCACCGCTCCTCTCCTTCACCAGAAATAATAGGAAACTCAAAATAGGTCGTTCGTTTTCGCTCGGTAAATTGTTGATTATAGAACTGCTTCACGATATCCTTGTAGTCGGGATGAACAATAAAAGTGGTAGGTTTACCAAGAACTTCTTCCTCCGAGTACTTAAAGGTTTCTATGCACTTATGATTCACAAAGGTGAAGTTCGCATAAGGATCTGTTTGAAAAATTAAGTCGTCCGCATTACGAACAATCAGTTCATAATAATTTTCAAGGTTTATTTTATCGGTAACATCCTGACCAAGAATTACACGCACATCTTCACTGAATTCTTTACAAGACCACTGATAATACACTACCTCCCCAAGTTTAGTAAAAAGAGGTGTTACGAAAATCTTTCCTTCGCGGAATTCGTTTTGCAAATCTACATTAGCAAACTTATTTTCTGTTTCAAACTTGGGTTGATAACGATTCAAATCCGAGATAAAAACTCCTTTCAAATCACCTCCGTTGATACCAATCAAACGGGTGATGTTTTCGCTGTTGTATGAAATCTTTCCGTTCCTATCGAATGCAATCACTAGCACATTACCTTTATTCACAACACCTGAGGTGAAGATTAATTTTTCTAATGAATTATTTCGAATATAGGTTAAAAAAACGGTCAAAAAGGAAGCGATGAAAACAGCGATTATAAATAAAAACTGATTATAGAAGGTGTCTTTCAAATTAAATACCATACCAATCGCTAAGGCAATCATAATAAACGCAAAGGCAAGAGCAGACTTAAAGCTTCGAAATACAATTGGACTCACAAAGCAAGTAAGTATTACAGCAACAAGGTAAAATGGGTGAAGGTTGGAATAATAGGCTCCAATGAAATTCTGAACGATAATCACGACAAAGCCCAATGTCAGCATCTGCGATGCCCGCGCCTTAAAGGAATTTACAAATCCAACCAAAATGAATAAAACAAAAACTATTACCCCGGATATAATTGTCGAAATATCGTTATTTGAAATTGATGCATCAATTCTTGACGCGAATAAATGCGCTCCAGTGTTCGCTAGAGCACCAAATAATAAAATTGTTGCAATCCCTCTAAAGTCTGTAGCCGTGTCCTTAGAAAGGATGATGTTTTTACGATTAAAATTTTTTGTCTTTTCAAGTAGAAAAATATTTAATACAACGATAAGAGCAATACCTAAAAGGATAAACCACTTCGATTTATAAAACGGGATTTTAATGGTAAATTCATAAACTCTTACCTCGCTTATATTCTCTCCATCCACTGTGGATCGCGCTTCAAAAACATAATCTCCTGAGGGCAATTCCGAAAACATGGCAATACCTTCAGAACTCCATGGTGACCATTCTTCTTCCCAGCCAATCAATCGATAGCTGTATTTTACAAAGTCATTTTTAGTATTAATTGACTTTATCCGTATCGAAACATTGTTTTCACCATCTCCAAAAACATTATTGTCCTTAATGTCCAATATAGGTCCACCCAATTTGTTTTGAATACCCACAACAAATGGTGAAGGAGGGACTGTGTTGTTTTGAAGTAATTTAGGACGAATCATAAATACCCCTTCCAATGTCCCTACGAAAATATTACCGCGTTCATCCTTGTAAGAAGAACGCATATGAGTTTCGTATCCCATAAAGCCATTCTCCTTGTTATAGGTAAGTGAAGACAAGGGTGATCCATCCTTAGCCACTTTCAACACAGTTATTCCTTTGTTCGTTCCGACTAAAAGATTCCCAAAGTCATCAGAAGACAATGTGTAAAACAAAGTAGAAGGCAGAAAACGTTCCTCTTGAACAGCTTTAACCTCGGCTTCCTTAGTGTAACAGAGTAATCCGTGATCCAATGAAAACCAAACATTTCCATAATAATCCTTAGTCACATTTCCCGCGTAGGACCCCAAATCGAAACCGTCAACTCGTGATGTTATTGCATTCAATAAAGTATCCTCTCCCGCACACCTGTATATTCCATCATTTGTTCCAAAAAGCAATTCACCTCTTGTTGAAATTTCCTCTGCAGCATATATATATGCTGGTGATTGACTAAAATATTGAACTGCTCCGCTCTGAAGGTCCAACCTAAACAAACCGACCGATTCTTGGCCAATATATAACTTGTTTTGTATCTCCGAATAGAATACAAAAGACAATGCCTTATTACTAAACTGTTCAAATCCCGCATCAACAATTGCCATCTTAGACACCTTTTTGAGTCCTTGGCTAGTGGCGAGATAAGTGATGCCATTCGCATTTGTGCTACCCTTGATCTGAAAAGGATATTCATCAAAACCATATTTTTGCTCTAAATCCCCCAAAAACGACGAACCAATTGTACTTAGCAGTACATCCTCTTGTGTGCTTTTACCGATAAAGAAAATTTTATCATTTTCGTAAATGGCGTGGAATTTTAAAGCCGTAAAAGGTTCTAATGACACTCTAAAAATACCTGAAAGCTTACTTGTAATCCATATATCTTCATTTCGATCTATCAAGACACCTGTTGGGCTCACAATTTCTCGTCCTGAGTTATTGATAACCTCACTGATGCTACCCGTTTTCCGGTCACGCTTAATTAATCTACCCTGGTTTGTAGCAAGAATACTGAAATTTTGAGAACATGAAGAGTGAACCACCTGCTCATTGACGTTTAACTCAACTCCATGACTTATTTCATCACGAATAAAAAACTTTGGTCTTCCGTTATCTACAATGATGGTTAATTCCTCCGAGATTGTTCCATTTAACAATGTTAAACTGTCCCCATAGTAACTTAAACTAACTAAATCTTCAGTCAATTTTTCGGAAGTACCCAACCAATCATGCAAAAACTCGATTTTCCCGTCAAAAACAACAAAATTACCGCGAGAAGTAAAAATAAATAAGCGATCGTCAATTTGATGATGGCCGTAATATTCCATTGAAACATTGAACGGATAAATCCTGCGCTCGTCGAGTAATTGATCTCCTTTGAGAACAAAAATAGCTGCATCTTCAACAACCACAACATTGTCATTGACCTCAACAATAGCTTGACCACGACCCATTTTTGGTACATAATCTATCTCTACGGCATTCTGCCAATTAGAGGTGTAAAAACCTTGATATTCAGTGGAGAAATATAAAATATTATCTTTTGAAAAAGAAATATTGGATATATGTCGCGATGTTCTTCCTTGAAATTCTGTGAGATTGTCAAAATCCTTTCCGTCATATCGAATCAAGCCTGCTCCATCTGTTCCGAACCAAATAAACCCGTCTTGATCTTCCGCAACGCTCAATACTGAAGACAGGGATAGACCGTCTTTATGGTCAAACGAACGAAACGTGTACAGCTGACCATTAGCTGAAAAGCCAGTGGTTAAAGTCAGTATCAAGCAGAAGAATAGATATTTCAACATGCATAGTTTAAGCTAAGCTAAACTAACAATAATTGAGAAATAAATTAAATGATCTATTATAACTGTGTATTAAAAGTATTATGCAATCACTTTTACCTTGTCTTTTATGATATGTGCCAAACGCTTGGCTTCGAGGAGTGAATCATGGACAACTGTTACATGTCCCATTTTGCGGTGTGGCTTGGTGGTTGACTTCCCGTATACGTGAAAATAAACCCCTTTTTGTGCCATAAACTCATTCATGCCGTCGTAGATCGCATCCCCTTCGTAACCATCAGCACCGAGCAGATTCACCATTACACCAGGAAGAATAATCTCAGTATTCCCTAAGGTTTGGTTCGTAATTGATCGTAAATGCTGTTCAAATTGGGATGTGTAGTTACATTCAATCGTATGATGACCGCTATTATGAGGACGTGGAGCAATTTCATTGACTAGTAAATCACCTTCTTTCGTTAGGAATAATTCAACTGCCAAAATACCAACCATATCCAGCTTTTCAATGATAGACCGTCCTAATTCAGCAGCACTTCGCTCCAACTCGTATGATACATCCGCTGGCGAAAACAAAAACTCCACCAAATTCAATTTTGGACTAAACTCACATTCAACAAGCGGATAGGTCACGACTTGGCCTTCTTCGTTTCGGGCTACAATGACAGAGAGCTCTTTTTCGAAGTCAACAAATTTCTCTAATACAGTAGGCGCATCAAAGTCATCATCCAACTCATTTACGGTTGTAATCTTCCGTACACCTTTACCGTCATATCCACCGGTACGAAGCTTTTGAAAAAATGGCAAGAAATCTAATTCTTGACGCGCTTCTTTCGCATTGTTCACTAAACGAAATGGGGGGGTAGGAATGTTATGGGTCGCATAAAACTCCTTTTGTAATCCTTTATCTTTAATAATCCGCAATACTCTAGGCTGAGGAAACACCTTTACACCTCGTTTTTCAAGGGCCTCCAAGGCTTCAATATTTACATTTTCGATCTCCACAGTTATAATTGTTTTATCCGTGCCAAAACGAAGAACATCATCGTATGCGGTGATATCTCCTTTCACAAAATGGTGAGCCAAATGAGCTGAAGGGGCATCTAGAACGTTTTCCATAACTTCAATCCGAGCGTCATACGACATAGCACTCTGAATCAACATTCTACCCAACTGACCTCCTCCAAGGACGCCAATACGCATGTGATTACCATAAAACAATTTTTCCATGGTGCAAATATACAAGTTGCTATTAAAAATGAATTAGTAATCAATCGATAATTCCCTATCATAAGCAAAATCTTTTTGTTAGTTTTGCACTCCAATTTTCATGTAACAAAGTAAGGTGCAAATAAAAGATAAAGAGTTCGAATTATTCCTGAGCGAACAGGAAATTCAATCCACCATCCAAAGACTGGCTCAACAAATCAACCAAGAATATCGGGGTAAAGAGGTGATTTTTGTTGGAGTGATGAATGGTGCTTTCATGTTTGTTGCAGACCTATTAAGAAATATTGATTTTGAGTGTGAAGTTTCCTTCGTGAAACTCGCTTCATATGAGGGTGTAAAGACATCTGGAACGGTACATGAATTAATCGGACTGGTTAACGATCTCTATGAAAAGCACGTAATTATTCTTGAAGATATCGTGGACACAGGATTGACGCTAGATAAGGTATTCTCTATGATAGACGCTGATGCTCCTTCATCACTAGAATTTGCGTGTTTACTTTACAAACCAACAGCTTTTAAAGGAAAACACGCCCCGAAATTTGTGGGTATTGAAATTCCCGATCATTTTGTGGTGGGTTACGGTCTAGACTACATGGAATACGGAAGAAATACTAAAGACATCTATAAATTAAAATAAACCAACATGTTAAACATTGTTTTATTTGGCCCTCCAGGAGCAGGGAAGGGAACTCAATCAGAGCGACTAGTTGAGAAATACAAGTTAATTCATCTTTCTACTGGTGATATTTTCCGCGCAAACATTGGTGGTGGAACTGAATTGGGTACGTTGGCAAAGAGCTTTATTGATAAGGGTCAATTAGTTCCAGACGAGGTAACTATCAACATGTTAAAATCCGAGGTTGAAAAGCACCCAAATGCCGCAGGATTTGTATTTGATGGTTTCCCGAGAACAACCCCTCAAGCAGAAGCACTTGATGCGTTTCTTGCTTCCTTGAATTCTGAGATTAACGCAATGATTGCATTGGATGTTCCAGAAGATGAACTAAAAGAGCGGCTAAAAAAACGAGCCCTTGATTCTGGTAGAACGGATGATGCAGACCCAAAAATCATCGAAAGCAGAATTAACGTTTATAAAAATGAGACTGCCCCAGTAAAAGGATTCTATGAGGGTCAATCAAAATTTCACGCAGTTAATGGACTTGGTTCAATTGACGAAATTACCGAGCGTCTATTCAATACGGTAGACAACCTTTAATTTATGGCATCAGACAATTTTGTTGATTACGTTACTATTCATTGTAAGTCAGGCAATGGTGGAGGCGGATCGAGGCACATGCGTCGTGAAAAATACATTCCCAAAGGAGGACCTGATGGAGGTGATGGGGGGCGCGGTGGTCATGTGATCCTTCGCGGTAATGAACAAATGTGGACACTACTTCATCTAAAGTATAAAAAACACATCAAAGCAACTCATGGTGTTCATGGTTCCGGAAATTTAAAAACCGGTGCTGAGGGAGAAGACGTTTATATTGACGTTCCATTAGGGACTATTGCTCGTGACCCAGAAACAAAAGAAATTCTTTTTGAAATCTCTGAAAATGGACAGGAAGAGATCCTTATGAGAGGTGGTCGTGGAGGAAAAGGAAATAATCACTTCAAAAGCTCAACTAATAGAACACCTGATTATGCACAACCTGGCGAAGAAGGAAGAGAAGGTTGGCGCATTTTGGAACTCAAAATATTAGCAGATGTTGGACTCGTTGGTTTTCCCAACGCAGGAAAGAGCACTTTGCTGGCTTCCATATCCGCTGCTAAACCTGAAATTGCGGATTATGCATTTACCACTTTACGTCCAAACCTAGGCATAGTAAATTATCGCGACAACCGATCCTTTGTGATGGCAGATATCCCTGGGATTATTGAAGGAGCGCATGAAGGAAAAGGATTAGGTTTGCGATTTCTGCGACACATCGAGCGGAATTCTATTTTGTTGTTTATGATTCCTGCTGACAGCGAGGATATTCACAAGGAATATAAGATTCTATTGAACGAACTCAACCAATTCAATCCTGAATTACTAGACAAAAATCGACTTCTAGCCATTACTAAAAGTGATATGCTGGATGATGAACTAAAACAAGAAATCTTAAATGATTTACCGAATATCCCACACATCTTCATTTCAGCAGTTTCCAACTATAATTTGGAAGAACTGAAAGATATGATTTGGAAAGAATTAATGCACTAAACATGGAAACACTGCAATCCATTGATGAACTCATTTTGCTCGCAGTAAATGGTTGGCGTTCATCTTGGATGGATGAAGTCATGTGGATCATCTCTGGAAAAATCACTTGGTTTCCGTTGTATTTAGGTTTATTAATTGCCGTATATTCTGTCTTGAAAAGCAAGAAGAGGTTTCTTTACTTCTTTTTAATCGGTGGTATTTCTATAGGTGCTGCAGATGCAATTGCTAACTATGGATTTAAACAAACTATTCAACGACCGCGACCATCGCATCATAATGAATTATCGGAAAAACTTCATTATTACGTTACAAGCAAAGGAGAAGAATACCGGGGCGGTCCATATGGATTTGTGTCTGGCCATGCAACTAATTCGTTCGCAATAGCATTTTTCTTTGGGTTCTTCTTTTGGAGCCACAAACGAAAGGGTGCTTTATATTTGTTACTGCTTTGGGCTGCTATTGTAGCCTACAGCCGGATGTACCTTGGTGTTCATTATCCTTCAGACTTATTAGGCGGGGGCATATTAGGCGGGGTAATTGCTTACGCCGCATATCAGATCTTTCAAAAGGTCATGCTACGGGAATCAATTGACGAATAGCTGCTTGACATCGCTGTCTTTCTTCATAGAAACTGCTCAAGTCCTCGTTTCTAAGTTCCTGAAACCTGGTATAACGCTTAAGTCGTCGTACATAATGATACGCCACTACTCCGCTCAACGTGGGCGAAATGAAAAAATACATGAACCAAAACCAAAACGCAGGATAAACAAATATGTTTATCGCAGCGATTAGAATAATGTTGTAAATCCCAATTACAAGTAGACCTAACAACATTTTCACACTCCCCCAAAAAACTGGACGCTTGAACGATTTTTCCACAAATGATTTCACCCAAATATACGGCAAATAATGGTGCAGTACACCCAATGCAAATAGAGGGAAACTAAGTATAAAAAACAAAATATCTTTTATTGGATGAACGGCGTCTCTTTCCAAATCCGTTAGGTCCACTTCCTTTAAGTTTCTTTTGTCCAGTCTCGTAAAGTAGTTCTCGAGCGAAGCTTTGAGCTCAACAAGATCAACTTTCTCGTTTAGGTCCCGCTCGTTCATCCATTTGGCTAGAGTGCGCGAGTATTCCCAGCGCTCAAGGAGAGGGATACGTTTATCTGAGTCGACTGCACTCATACCTTTCTTCGTCAAGCGCATTACATGTTCGTGAAAACTCGTCCATTCCAAATCACGGACATCCGTTATTTGATCTTGCATTTCGGTCTCCACCCTCTTTGTTAAATCACCGATTACTTTAGATGGATTCTCCTCATATTCGCTACGGTATTCATTCAAACAAATTGGATTCCCATTGGAAATTACAACTTCACTTCCCAACATATTCGGATCAGAATAATTTACACCAAGCGCTTGGATATAGACTTTTTTCTTCCAGTTCATGTGTTCAAGCGCTCCAAAACCCATTCGCACTGCTCCTTTTTTAATTGGTTTCAAGCGACGAATAAAAACATCATCTGTAAACCCCTCACTAAAAATCATTAAACTTCTACCAAAGTTTAGAATACGATTACATTTCGCAAAAACTTCTTCATTTTTTTCTTTAGTATCCACACCATCTTGCATCCTATAAATGGGTAGCATATGTGCAGCCCAAAGAATAGGTTTCATTAGAGGTGTAAATACATCTGAACGGGTCATAAAAAAAACAATCGGCGATTGATTACTTGCAATTACCAATGGATCCATGAAAGATGCCGCATGGTTACTCGCATAAATTGTACGGGTAAATCTGTTTTTGGGACGATTGACGATTCTAAGTCTTGGGTAGAACACCCACAAACCAAACTTAAGTACAAACTTTAATATGAGATAGACGAGTCGCATGGATTTGAATGACGGTCGTAAAACTAATAAAAATTAACGAACTCCTTCATACATAAGGATTAGAAAGACGACTATACGAGTTAGCCGTCTTTACTTCTCCTCAAAAACAACTTCAACATGATTATATTCTTCAAAATGCGTAGATAAGCTCCCTTCCAATTGATCCACCAACGCAGAGATTAAAATGGAAGATATTGATTCATCATTCATGGTGTAATTAAACTTAAAATCTTGTGCCAAATCATCTCGTATTGTCAACACAAATTGATTCATGGACGTCTGCATTGGCAGAATAAAGACTAATTAGACTTGAAATTATTTGTAAATTATTGTTAACCCTATGATGTACTTCTTGAATGAGTAATTCCATTTTTTCATGCTGATATTTCAATTCGCTATATTGATTTGAAAACACATCAATCACCCGATTTAAATCTGAGCTCTTTTGAAGTACCTCTTCCTCCAATTGAGACTTTACCTTAATCAGGCTGTTATTTTCTCGAATTCGGCGAATTGCACCTGCGGAAATAATTGCGATTACTTCAAAGATTTTTCTGTGTATTTATGTGTAAAAAAATGGCACTCGTGCCTCACTGCCTATTACTGCTATAACCTCTTCAGAAATAATAATCGGAACCGCAATTTCAGAACCTGGCGGGGAAACATCTTTGATATAGTTCGGTGATATCGAAGTGTCATCGATTATAAAAGCCTCTGATTTTTCATAGCACATCCCTACATGACCTTCACCAAATTTTAAACCAAGTCTGTTTTGTATTTCGTCTATCCGATTAATTTTATCTCCAACTGCCTGGATTTGAGTTAGCTCAATTTTGTCCGTATTAACCAAGTATATGACACAATCTAACAATTCAAACTTTGGCGCTAATTCTTTTGTAATTAGCCAATAGACATCGCTTTCTTTCGAGAGCCTATTCACTTGAACTGAAAAGCTATGAATTACTCAATCGATTCACTTAGGACCTTATGCTGATGGTTATTACTTTTTACTCATGACTATTCTAGCACAAGTTACAAACTCTTTATTCAGGAATAAATCTTTATGCGGAAGAAAATCAGAAGTTTTCGACGAAGGCCGTTTTATTTTAGTCCTTGAGCTCTTTTTCAACGTTACGGTTATTTCCAATTACATAACCAAGCATTAATTCATGAACACTATTGTTGATACGCTGTACTTGTCCAGCACTAAAATCGTATGCATACCCGAATCGAAAGTTACCCGCCACATTCATTCCGAAACCCACATTAATTGCATCTCCAAAACGGTAGGCAAGATTCCCCCAGAACCTATCCTTTACAATAACTCTAGCCCCCATATTGAATGAAAGCGGTGCGTTACCGATTGCTTGGAGCATGAAATGCGGTTCAACAGAATACTCATTTGTGAGTTCAAATTCATACATCCCGAATGCCAACAAATGGCGTCCAAATTGTGATTGTGTTACAACCTCATCTATTATTAGACCGTTCTCCAAAAGTTGTGTTCCCGAAACTCCAAGTGTATACTTCTCACCGTAAAAGGTGATTCCAGCTTGAACATCGAAAATATTTTGATTAGAATTGCGCGTTAAAAAGTTGGCGTATTCAATATCATCTTCATCGTGAAGAATAACCCGAGAACTGTTAATTCCAAAATTACTCCAACCACCGCTTAGTCCAAGACCCAACATTGTTTTTTCTGCAAAGCGCAAATGATATGCATAAGATGCCATAATCGAATTCTTCATGAATGGGCCGATTTGGTCTGATATCATTTTCCCTCCAATGACATGTTTTGCTGCACCAATTCGTTTTTCAGGAGTAGCATACACCGATTCTCGATCACTATTAAACTCTTCTATCACCTCCGATTTTGACTTCCCCAATCGCACCTCACTATGTCCACTGGCATAGAAACTTATAGGAGACCCTTCAATATTCAACCATTGTCTCCTGAATCCGAAATCAAATTGGGTGGTCTTGGTTAGTCCTCCAGCCGCAGGATTAAAGAAGTAAGGATTAGAATAATATTGTGAAAACTGTGTCTCTTGTTGGCCAAATACTACACCACACATCAAAAAGCTAATAACAACTAAATTTTTCATCATTTCTTCTTTTGATAATTAGCGAATAATACTGATTGAACCCGTAATCTCTGTCATGGCGTCGTCATTCAGGTATACGCGATAAAAATAAGTGCCGATCGGTAGCAATTCTCCGGTTTCTAACAAAGTACCATCCCACGGATCTAAATAGCCAATCGATTCGAAAACTAAATTCCCCCACCGATTCACTATTTTCACTTCACACGTTGGATAAATTGCGTGTAAGTTATCTATAATGAAAAGATCATTCTTTCCATCATTGTTCGGGGTAAATACGGTTGGTATAACTGGGGCATA
>JAQWYK010000048.1 GCA_029254025.1 Crocinitomicaceae bacterium
ACACGTTAAAAAACACAGTTAGTTTAATCGGACGCTTAGGGCAAGATCCGAAAATCAACGCAGTTGGAAAAGACAACAAGGTTGCAAAGTTTTCGGTGGCTACAAATGAAGCATACAAAGGAAAAAATGGCGAATGGTTACAGAATACCCAATGGCACAATGTAGTCGCTTGGGGAAAAGTAGCTGAACTGAGTGAAAAACTGCTCAGAAAAGGATCGGAAGTCGTTTTAGAGGGAAAACTTGTCAATGATGAGTATGAAACCAAAGAAGGTGAAAAGCGCTATAAAACCGAAGTGAATTTACGAGAATTCATGGTACTCACGAAAAAAGAAATAACAACTAAGTAATCGCTTAACCTAATATAACCTGGGCGGCGCTGAGGCAATACACCTAAGTGGAAGGCCTTATGCGGCGCCCTTAATTATCACTTAAATCAATTACCAAATTATATCGAAAATGACAACAATTAATCAAATGAACCACGTAAATCTTATCGGTCAAATGACCAACACCCCTAAAGTTGTTGAATTGGAAAATGGAAGGCGCATAGCCCGTTTTTCCATGAGCACGAAGGAAACGTATTTAGATGATGAAGGAAAAACCAAGCACATTAACAATTGGCACCAAATTACTGCTTGGGGAAAATGGGCAACTATCCTTGAACAGCTCGGCGCAAAAGGACAAGCGCTGGCAATAGAAGGAAAATTACGTTCACGCTTTTACAAGGGTAAAGATGGAGCAAGTAAGTCGGTGACAGAAGTAGAAGTCAATGATCTTATAATCCTATAGGTGGTTACAGGTTTCAAGGACTTCGTCCGTTGCAGGTTGTAGGGTCTTCGTCCGTTGATGAATTAAACATAATAAAAATGAGATTTAGTAGATTTGAGGATATTACAGTTTGGCAAGATGCTAGAAAAATCAATACAGAAATTTGGAGTATAATAGTGAATAGTGAACTTAAAAATGATTTTGGCTTACGCAACCAAATGACTCGTGCAAGTGTCTCTATTATGGATAATATTGCTGAAGGATTCGAAAGAGATGGGAATAAAGAGTTTTCTCATTTCCTTAGTATATCTAAAGCTTCTTGCGGTGAACTTCGTTCCCAGTTATATCGATGTCTTGATAGAGGATATTTAACTATTGAAGAGTTCGAAGAAGTCAAAATGAAAACAATGACCATCAGTCGCAAAATTAAAGCACTCATGACTTATCTAAAAAATTCATCCCTAAAGGGCTCTAAATTCAAATGACAAACCCTAAACGGACGAAGACCCTGCAACCTGAAACCTGAAACGGACGAAGTCCTTGAAACCTGAAACCTGCAACCTGAAACCTGCAACTTTTCTAAACTAACCAACAACTTTTAAATTTTACAAAAAATGAGAAACCACGTACAATTAATTGGCAATATGGGAACCAACCCTGAAATTACAAACTTTGAAAGCGGGGCAAAAAAAGTACGCTTTACATTGGCTACGAATGAAAGCTATATCACAAAAGATGGAAAAAAAGAGCAACGCACTTCCTGGCATAACCTCTATGCATGGGGAGCTACTGCAAATTATATTGCAAAAGCGGGTAAAAAAGGCACTCAAGTTGCTATCACTGGTAAATTGGTAACACAGAAATACCTTTCTAAAGAAGGCGCCTCAAAAGCATTCACCGCGATTGAGGTAACACGCGCAATAACCATTTAAAAGATAGGTAAAGATGAATTTCAGGATGTAATTCCTGGAATTCGTCTATACCTCATAGTCTTCCTTGAGCTCTCGTATGACTGCTAAAACCAACTCACAAAAGCGCTCACAAACTGCGGGAAGTTGACCTAAAACAGCAGGATCATTTTCATCAAAATAATTCAGAAAAATAATGTCTTCCTTTGCTTCATTAATTCCAAAAAGTAAAATATTGGGTTTTATTTTATGAGCAGTACTTTTTAGTCGGTTATATTCGTTCTCCTTCGTAGCTTGTCGAATAATCTCTAATTCACTAGGAATTGTTTGAACGAACAAGGCGACCAACTGAGTCAACATATCAATATCCTCTCCAGTAGTTTCTGTTAAAGCGGATAAATCATACTTTTTCTCTTGAACAATTGATAACTGCCGAACTAAAGTTCTCAAAAGCAATTCTTTATCAAATGGCTTGGTGATATAATCATTCATTCCATGATCTAAGCACTTTTTCCTACTCGTACTCAATGCATTTGCACTCAGTGCAATTATTGGGATATCCAACTTTAGTTCATTACGTATTGCTTGCGTCGCAGAAAGGCCATCCATAACAGGCATCTGCAAATCCATCAATATTAAGTCAAAAGTTGATACTTGCAGTACATCTAGGGCTTCTTGTCCGTTCCCCGCTGTGCTTATTCTTAATCCAAAGCGTTTTAATATCGATTCAGCAACAATAACGTTTAATTTATTGTCTTCCACTAAAAGGATGCTTTTTCCATCTAACATGCCATAGTTATCTTCCTGAATACGATTGACTGAACGCATTACAGAAGATTTATAAGGGAACATTACCTTCACTGTGGTCCCTTTTCCTTTTTTCGAGGTAATTTGAATGTCTCCGCCCAGTTGGAGTAGGATCTCTTTTGTGATCGGCATTCCTAAGCCAGTCCCCTCTACTTTTTCGGCTGAATCATCTTCTTCTTGCGTAAATTTATCGAATATTTTTTCCAAGAATTCAGAAGTCATTCCAATACCTGTGTCTTTCACCTCAACAACTACATAATGTTGTTTTTCCTCAATGGTTGCGCTTAATTTTACTTCACCGTGTTCAGTGAATTTAATGGCATTGGACAACAAATTAATGATAACCTGCCGAAAACGTTTCCTATCCAATGAAACCTGAGTTGCACAACTTGAATCAATTTCAGCAGTAAGTGTTAAAAAATTATTCTTTGCGAGCTCATTCATCAGTTGATAAACGCTGTCGACTTCTTTTTCCAGGAATACATCTTCCTTCACAGAGGTGAACTGACCTGAATCTATTTTCGCAAAATCTAAAATATTCTCAACAATTGAATGCAAATGGGTGCCGGCATAGACAATATTATCCAACCAACTTATCGTTAGTGCATCCTCAGTATGATCCAGTAATTCTTTGGAAAGGCCCAAAATCACGTTGAGAGGCGTGCGAATCTCGTGACTCATTGAGGAAATAAATTCCTCTTTCGCACGATTTGCTTCAACAGCAATCCTTCGCGCTTCATCCTTGAGTTGATCATTTTCCTTTTCCGCAGTAATATCGTAAATAAATCCTTCCAATCGCATTGGATGTTCGCGCAGATGAATTTTATGATTCACCCATTTTTTGGTGTCCGCTCCAACCGAAATGAGATATTCCAGCTCTATACTACTTTTCTTTCTCGTATGAAGATCCTCCAATGCACTTGAAATACGATGGTTGTCCTCGTCAGAAACTCCTTTTTGCCAGAATTCCCCATCTTTTTCCAACTCTTCCTGTTGAACACCAAAAAACTCAGCGACAGAAGGAGAAACAAATAAGAGTTCCATTTCAGGATAGCTCGCCGACCAGATGACATCTTCCAAATTGGATAAAATGTTATCTACAATCTCTCGTGACCTAGACAATTCATTCTCAGCGATTTTTAATTGAGTAATGTCCGAAAAATACAAGTTCGCATAATTCTTGTGAGCAGGAATTCGTGCTGAGATCGCATAGAATTGACCATCAATCGTTTCCACCTCATAATAATGATGATCACTACCTCGTTTCAAATCATCCAAAATGCCAAGAAATAATTCATGCAAGGTTAAGGTTTCTTGTTTGGAAGTTCTACGAAAAACAGCCTTCTCAATCGACGCAATAGTGTTGTGAAACAATAAGTTACCTTCGAAATCTATCCGAAGCACTGGGGCAGGATTTTCTAAAGGAAACGCAGCTAAACTTTCTATTTCGTTGATATCCTCTTTTTGTTTCAGGGATTCTGCAATAATGGACGCCAATGTTTTCAATAAGGCCAATTCAGAATTATTCCAGGTCCGAACTTCCCTGCATGCATCAAAACCAATATAACCCCAGAGTTTCTCCTTGAAAAACACCGGGAGAATCAACAATGATAAAATCTCTTGCGCTTCTAAAATCTTACGTAACGTATTACCAGTTTTCAATTCAGCTGCAATGCACTGAAAAAACTGGTCGTTTTCCAACACATTCAAAAACAGTTTAAAATTTTCTGCTTCTAAATTTTGAAGTTCAGGATTATCGATTTGAGGTTCGGCTTCTCCTGAGTTCCACTCGAATGCTTGAGACATTACGCGACGACCATCCTTTGATTCATGTATCGTGAACAAATAGGTGCGATCCACCTCTACGGCCTCACCGATTTGCTTTAAAATAACAGGTAATGTCTCGTGTATATTAAAATTAGAAAGAAGTAAAGCGCTACAAAAAGATATCGCCTTAAACATGTTTTCCTGGCGTTGAACTAACTGTTCTTGATGAACTAATGCAGATATATCACGCGTAGAAGCCACCACCATTTCTGTGCCATTCACAGCAACATGCTTAGCAGTAACCTCAACCGGAATCTCTTCCTTGGTGATGACATGGTAATTCGTTGTCCGCAACACGATCGGCTCAGCACCCCGCAACTTTTCCATGTGGGCGCGCCAATCTTCAATACCCTTAAAAAACGGTTCAAATTCCCAAATCTTCGTTGGGGTACTAGGATCAATGCCCAAGCGCTCTTTCGCTACTTCATTCAGATAAACAATCGTGCCCTCAGCATCTGCCATTTGTACACCATCCTTAGATTGCGTTAAAAATGATACTAAAAAATTACTTGTTTTCGAATGTTCGTTCACACTGCAAAAATATTTTTTTTTTCAAATTAGTGCAACAAACCCAATACAATTAAATAAAAAGTGATAAATGTCATTTTTCTAGAAAAATAAACTTTTTTTTTGTTTTCTATGTAAGGAAGTATTATATTGCGTGACTCAATCATTTCACTTTAGAAATAGTATTATGAAAAAATATAATTTAAAAAACATTTTAGTGTTTCGAAATCAACTTGTTCTTACTTTAATTGCATTAGTCGTGGCAGGGCAAGGCGCTGCACAAGTGACACTTTTTTATGAGAGTTTTGAAAATTGGAGTACTGCTACGGGTTACGAGTTACCCAACAATGGGAATGCTTGGACTGCGGAAAGCACAGTGAATTTTTGGATGGAAGGTGATAATATAAATTCGAATGGAGGTCAGCCGAATTACAGTGGCCATTGTTGTGGCGGTTGGGCTGAATTTGACACTTATTGGACAAGTTCTGGTCAGGATTGGTACATTGAGACACCCACAATAGACCTTTCTAATATTTCAACTGGTACGGGGCAATTGACTTTTTATTATGCAAACAGCAATGGCTCTGATAATTTAACAATCCAATTTTATAATGGAACTTCTTGGGTTAATCAAACACCGGTCTTGCCAAGTGGATATAGCACATTTACTCTTCAAACGTACAGTATAACTTCTCCTTTCGAGATATCAAATTTTAAAATCCGATTTTTAGGCTATTCAGATTATGGCTTCTCAAACATTGGTGTCGATGAAGTAACAGTTAGCGCTGCTTGCCCTCCTTTTGCGACGTACTATTCCAAATCATCAGGTAACTTAGATGTTTTGTCCACTTGGGGTTCAAACGCAGATGGAACTGGGTGTAGCCCTGCAAATTTCACCACGGCAGGAGTAACTTATAATGTGCACAACAATACGGCACCTACAACCTCGGGGTCGTGGGCGGTTTCGGGGGCTGGTTCTAAGGTCGTTTTTGGTGACCCAGATGCAACCGTTTCGTTCACTGCGGGAGGTGCATTGAATTTCGATTGTGACATTGAATTAGCAAATGATGGCACCTTAAACCTTGATGACAACAACATGAGTTTGGAAGGAGATCTGATTCGTTCGAGCGCAAGTGCTGTATTTAATCCTGGGCCTTCTGGTACAAATACAATAACCTTTGACGGCGGCACGGACCAATACGTAAATGTAACCACAGCAGGTGGTTCAACTCCGGCTGATGCCGACTTAACATTTTATGATGTAGTCGTAAACAATAACTCAACAGTTCGACTGTATTATAAATTCAGTAACTCCAAAAAATTAAATATTAATGATTTGAATGTGAATTCGGGGAGTACACTTCATTTTATTTCTGATTAAATCAAGTTCTTGTTAAAATTTCGATTATGAAAAAAATTCTATATATTGTAGTGAGTGCTTTTGTCATGCACACGGTTCACGGGCAAGAAATCCGTCCTTCTGCGCAGCCACTACCTGAAAAAAATTACCTTTCTTACGAAGAATTGATTAAGGCATCCGCTAATCAAGAAGATTATCTGTGGGCCAATGAAGCATTTTCGCACGAAGATCGTACGAAGGAAGTGGTAGGAAAGAGAAGTTTTGGTTCCAAAACGTTTTCTACAGATAATCCGCGCCAATTTGTGTTACACGCGGCATCGGGAGAAATTCATTATGAAGATAATGGTGAATGGAAAACCATCTATCACTCATTTTTACCAAAAGACGACCAGTTTGTCAATGAAAACAACCGATTCAAAAGCTATTACTCCAGAAATCTTTCCGCAGGAGGCTACACTATTTTACCTGATGGAAAAAAAATGGAAGAATTACTTGATTTGGAGATGATCTTTCTTGACGAGAATGGGAACGAACTTCAACGTGTTGTGAACAGCGAGGTATCGGGGAAAGTATTCCGCAATGAATTGGTTTATTCGAATGCGTTTGGCGATTTCGTAGATGTTCACATTCAGCAATTATCCCACAAAAAGAAGCTTGACTATGTGTTAAGAGAAGGGTTTGCGAATGAACTGCCGCAGGGTACTAAGTATGTTGCTTTTAGAGAAGTAGTTTTATTACCTACCGACTATCAGGTAACGTTAGAACAACAAAATAGAGCCTCTTTAGAAGAACTAAATGAAGGCATCAGCCGCTGTGAACGAAAATTGAACGCTTTAGCTGAAAAAGGTGCAGAGGTAAATGAAAAGGGAGAAGACATAGCTAAAGAACGTATAAAAATTGAGCAAAAGTTATCCGAACTTATCCAACTACGAGAAATTGCATTGAATGATGCAAAATCTGGGGCGGTACGGAATGTAGAAAGCTTAACCGTTCTAGACGGAAATGGGAAATTCGCTTTTAACATCCCATTCCCAACCCTTTCTGACCAGAGTGAAGAACAGGAGGTATCAAGCGCCCTGGCAACATCTAAAAAAGGGATCGCTTCGCTAAATAATGAAAATTCATTTTACAATGTTACCAGAAATGGCAATGAACTAACGATTGACGTTATGGTGGACGCGAATTGGTTGACAGCAGAAGAAAGAGTTTACCCTGTTTTTGTTGACCCAACCACTACATATGAGCCTCCCTACTCTTCTTACTGGACTGGGAGATCAACCCCCGCGAGTAAATATAATGATAATATCTACGTTGGAACTCTCAACCCCGTTTCAAGTGTATACGCTGGTTACGAGAAGAACGACATTTCTGCATTTCCAGCTGGAAGTCAAGTTTCACAAATTTTATATACATTTCTGCCATATGACGAGTATTCTGATTTTAATGCTACGCAGATAAACATAACTGAGGCAGATTTGGACCCACAAACAGTTGCAAATAATGATTTGAGAAATGATTTATTTACAGAAAATGATGCTTATTTGACTGGTATTGATGCTTCATATTGGGGCTTTGCGAGTTCATGGGCAAACGCTGAATATTACATCTTAACCACTGGTGATTTGGGCGCTAGTGCTCATACAAAGTTTGAGAGTCAAGCAGCATCAACTACTTGGTTTGCTCTAGGAATGAGACACACTACCTCCCCACCGTCGACAAACGATCAGCTGCGAATTGTGGGTTATTCGTCAGCTTACTATCCATATATTACAGTAACCTACGTTCAGTTACCCACCGTAACTACCTCTGTTGCTTCCTATACTTCTGGCACCAGTGCTACAGGTGCTGGAAATGTAACTAGTGATGGTGGTTGCACCGTAACCGATAGAGGAGTATGCTGGAGTTCAACAAATGCTACTCCAACCATCGCAGATTCGTATGCTTCAGACGCCACATTGGCCACCGGAACCGGAGCATTTAGTAATGTACCCATGACAGTAGGGTACAGTTCTGTGGTGTATTATCGTGCCTATGCAACCTGTGCAAGTGGGACTGTTTATGGCAATGTATTAAGTTTTATCACAGAAACACCAGCTGGTGCACCACTTCCAACTGGTTTTTACATATCAGGAACAGTTACGAACAATGGGACTATTATATCTACCAATGATCAAAACTGGATGCGAATGACTGGAACTTCCAAACAAGTAACCGGTAGCGGTACGTTTACAGATACTCGAATTTTCGCAGATGGTTCTACACAATTTAACCCTACGTCTAGTTTATCATTTACCCAAACATATGTAAATGCCTCCAAAACATTAGAAGTATTAACTGGTAAAACCATGAATAACGGATCAATGACCAATAATGGTACGCTAACGTTGAGTGGTACCGGAGCCATCAACAACTCGGATTATTGGACAAATAGTGGAACAGTAACAGCTGCTTCTACATCCTTGGTAACCTTCTCTGGCTCCTCTGATCAAAATGTAACTTCTGGAGGTAGCGCTTTTGGTAAAGTTACATTAAACAATTCCAGCGGCGGAACCTATGAAGGAATTGTTCTCCAGGATGCAATGACGGTAAACGGAGCGCTTACCTTTACAGACGGTAATATCCAACTCGGTGCTCATAACTTAACCATTGGTGCAAGTGGAACAGTTGTTACACCGTCAGCAACGAGCCATGTCATCACTGCTTCATCTGGTGTAGTTACCAAAAATACATTAGGTGCAACTGAATTTACATTTCCAGTTGGAACGAGCAAATCATCCTATACACCAATAAAGCTAGCCAATTCAGGAACCGCAGATAATTTCTCAGTATATGTCACCGATAATGTATTAGACGGAGGTACCACTGGAAGCACCTATAATATAGGTCGTGTATCGAAAACATGGCATGTTTCTGAAACAACGAACGGTGGATCAAGTGTAACCATGACTCCCTACTGGACATTTGCTGATGAGGATGCCCAGTTTGATAGAACTGTGGCGCTGGTATCTCACTGGGATGGTTCTGCGTGGGATATGCCAATTGAGGCTCCAGCTCAAACATCGAGCAGTCTATACTACGTTTCACGCAGTGGTTTATCCTCATTTTCTCCATTCATGGTGCAGCGGAGTTCATTCACTCCCCTACCAATTACCCTCTCCTACTTCGGAGGAACGTGTAATCCAGAAGGGAATGAAGTAAAGTGGGTGACCTCTTCGGAGCAAAATTCATCGCATTTTGATCTAAAGCGTAGTTATGATGGCATAAATTGGGATCATGTGGGGCAAAAACAAGCCGCTGGTAATTCGGCAACAGATATTGAATACGTGATTTGGGATGTCGAGGGCAGTCGTCATGAGGTAACGTATTACGAATTGCGCCAGTTCGATTATAACAATGATTCGGCGGTGTTTGGACCAATTGCGGTGCGCTGCGAAAATATAGATTCCGATATCACTGGAAAACTATCGCCTAACCCTACAGTAGAGGCTTCTTACTTGGCGATTGAAAACTGTCCACTAGGAGAGGCAACGATTACGTTAATGAGTTCGACAGGGCAGATAGTATATACGGATCGGATCATGGTAACAAAGGAAAATGATGTGTACTTTATTGATTCGCTAGATTTAACGAGAGGGTCATATGTGATTCGTTTTCAAGCACCTAACGGTCAAATCGTAGCCATGAAATTAGTGAAGAACTAGTAGAATAATATTTATAGTAGAAAAAGTGACAAAAATGATTTTTGTCACTTTTTTTTTATACCGTTTGCACTTCAAGTAAACATCAGTACATTTGATTAAATCTGTGAACTATGAAAGCACTTTATACTTTATTTTTTTAATTTTTAGTATAACTGTTGGTTATGCTTGTACTCCAGGAGGAACTCTCAATGTAAACTCCAACACAACCATTTCTGCTACTGCATGCTATACGGACCTAACCTTCTCTAACAATAAAACCCTCACGATAGAAAGTCCAGCAACGCTCACAAAACTGAAAACCGAGAAACAATTTATACCGAACGTGTAATTGTAACTAAACAAAATGATAGTTACTTCATCGATTCCCTTGATTTAAAAAGAGGATCTTACGTAATTCGGTTCGAAGCTCCAAACGGTCAAGTCGTTGCAATGAAACTCATTAAAAACTAATTAACCATTTCACGCTCAACCTCCAAAAAATAACTACTTTTGGGGAGTGTTGAAAACTTTCATAGAAAGAATTGGAGAATTAGGAGTTGAAGCTCAAGATGACGACTTATTAAAAAATAAGAAGCGTTTCTTGATGTATCAATCGGTCCTGATGAGCATGGGAGGAGTGCTATGGGGTATTATTTGCTTAGCAATAGACAAACCCGGGCCATCCTTAATTCCTTTTGGTTATATTTTCCTAACTTTTACTAATGTTTACACATTTCTTCGTGTTAGAAAATTTTTCTTAGCGCACTCCTTCCAAACCCTTATCAGCTTATTGTTGCCTTTTTTCCTACAATGGTTATTAGGTGGGTTTTATGCATCTGGTGGCGTGGGAATATGGGCCTTGCTTGCATTAGCATCATCGCTGAGCTATACCAATAAAAATAACTCATTGCTCTGGTTACTCGCATTTTTGTTGTTATCCATTTTTTCTGGAGTTTTTGACGCCGAATTCTCATCACTCTTCCAAACAGAAGAAATACAAAAACCATTCGCTGTAGCTTTGGTGCTCATGAATACCACAATCGTCTCACTACTTATCTTTGTACTCATTATTTTTTTTGTGAACGAAAACAACTCTTCTTATGTTAAAGTTAAAGCGGCACAAGCATTTTTAGGAGAATCCGCAAAACTGTCCGTCTTAGGTCAATTATCTGCTGGTATTGCCCATGAGATTAATACCCCTTTAGGAGCAATCCGAGCATTAGCAGAGGAAAATTCAGAGGTGTATAAGGGGTTCATGGAGCGTATGCGAGCGTTGTGTAAAAACTTATCAGACGAGGAGTTTGAAGCCTTTATTTTCCTTTACAATGAATCAATAAATAATTTAACTCCTCATTCACCAAAAGAAGCACGTGAAATCCGCAAAAATCTAGAAGCTTCATTGGATCAAATCGGTATTGAAAAAAGTCATTTCATCGCCAGAAAACTCCAAGAAATTCAGATAAATTCTTTAAATGATCCGCTTTTAATCCTCTCTAAAAATGTTGAATTCAAAAAGATTATCGAGCTGTTGAATGAATTAAAATCATTAAAAATCAACAATGGGATCATCAACTTATCAGTAGATAAGGCCTCGAGAACAGTAAAAGCATTGAAGCTATTTATGCATTCTGAAAAAAATGAAACAAATGAGTCATTTAGTTTGCGCGAAAGCATTGAGACAATTTTAACTATATATAGTAATGAATTGAAAAAAGGAATTGAATTAGAATTTAATCCTGTCAATTTTAACCAACTCATTCGAGGGCATGAAGATTCAATCAATCAAGTTTGGGCGAACCTAATTGTTAATGCATGTCAAGCAATGAATTTCAAAGGAAAACTTATCCTAAATTGCGAACAAATTGAAGGCGACTTCAGCTTGATATCTATTCAAGATAACGGTCCTGGGATTCCAGAAGTAATTCAACCTAGGATATTTTCCCCGTTTTTCTCTACCAAGGAAAAGGGAATTGGTTCAGGAGTTGGTTTAAGTATTGTCAAGCAAATAATTAAACGAGAAGGTGGTGAAATTTGGTTTGAGTCAAGCGAGCAAACAGGAACTACCTTTTTTGTTAAACTAAAAAATGTTGGATGAACCCTATCGCTATTCTATGTATTGATGATGATCGCATAATGCTTCAAGCATTGGTACATCAACTATCTACATTCTTGAATGAAGATGTTGTTATTGAGGTGGCCGAATCAGGCAAAGAGGGGCTAGAAGTGATCAACGAATTAATAGACGACAAATACACTATCCCCGTGGTCATTTCAGACCAGATGATGCCAGGGATGACTGGAGTTGAATTTGCAAGAGAAGCTCATGACCAATTCCCAGATCTTAAAGTAATTCTTTTAACTGGTTACTCAAAAGACTCTATTGAAACCATTGAAAGCCAAAAAAATATCATTTCAACGCTTCAAAAACCTTGGGAGAAAAGTGAATTAAAGAGTATTCTATCGCGTTTCTATCCGATGAAATAACTTTAGCTACTGAACGTATGAATAAAACTCAATCACTTTTCGGATTATTGGTGTCTGTCTTCTTTTTCTGGGGGTTTGTTGCGGCAAGCAATGATATTCTAATTCCAGTATTAAAAGAGGCTTTACAGTTAAATAATTGGCAATCGCAATTAATTAATTTTGCCTTTTACATGGCCTATACAGTTGGTTCTCTGGCTTATGTTTCCCATGCCATAATAACCAAACGAGACATCATTAGCCGAATAGGATATCAGAAGGGTATTGCGCTCGGATTAACTATTTCTGCAGTTGGAACATTATTATTTCTTCCGGCGGCAGCTTACAATAGTTATGGTTTCTTAATTTCAGGTCTTTTTATCGTAGGTCTTGGTTTCTCTCTTCAGCAAACTGCTGCAAATCCCTTTGCTATTTCACTGGGAACACCAGAAAAAGGATCTCAACGGTTAAGCCTTGCTGGAGGAATAAATAATGTTGGGACTACGATAGGTCCATTAATTATTGCATACGCCATCTTCGGTGGTTTAGGTGACAATGAAAATAAACTTGTAACCATTGACGATGTCAAGATACCGTATGTTTTGTTGGGAGTAGCATTCCTTTTTGTAGCACTTCTATTTTATAATTCCGGAAGAAAAAACCAGCATGGTAAAACAGTATTTAGTGAACAAAATGAAAATTCAGATTTAATTGATCAGACTGATGGGATAAAATTCAAACTTTCTAACTATCCACAACTTTACCTTGGCATGTTGGCGATATTCTTTTACGTTGGTGTTGAAGTAGCAACAGGAGGTAATCTCGGGGAGTTTTTAAAAAAAGTAGAAGGGTTTTCTGATAAAAATATGGCGCCTTATGTTGCATTATATTGGGCTTCATTGATGATAGGGCGTTGGGCGAGTGCTGCCTCCATAGTTAGCTCAACTAAACAGAATAAACTTTTCTTTAAATTCCTTCTCCCTTACATTGCGTTTGGTGTATTTCTTCTTTCGCTTTACATTTCAGGAAACCCTTATCAGGAATTCTTGAATTACTTTTTTATTGTTCCAGTAATTACTATCGCAGATATTCTTAGTAAAGATGACCCCGCAAAACAGCTATTCTTATTCTCACTGCTAGGAATACTTGCCTTAATTATTGGAATATTCTCAAGTGGAACGGTTGGAATATTCGCATTCGTAAGTGTTGGGTTATTTTGCTCTACCCTTTGGCCATGCATTTTTACGCTTGCCACAAAAAACTTAGGGAAAAATACAACTAAAGGTTCAAGCCTACTAATTATGATGATTATGGGGGGTGCCATTATGAGTTTAACACAAGGTGTTTTGGCAGATATACCTGCTATCGGTATCCGTTATAGCTTTTTTGTAGGGGTTGCGTGTTTCATCTATCTCGCTTACTACGCAACACGCATGAAAAAACAATTTAAAACACAGTGAGGTGTGCGATAAGCTTTTATTGCTAAGTCTACAGATTAGTACTTTGCTCTAATTCGTGATTTGACGGGTTCTGCCAAGGACTAGAGTCCGACAGCAGAAACCCACCAACCTACAACGCGAAGTAAAGTTACCGTGTATCCATTTATCAACTTTCATTATCTTAGCCCGAAAAATAAAACTATGGCTTTCGAAAATATATTAGTAACACAAAATGAACGTGTTCAAACCATCACGATTAATCGTCCGAATCAATTAAATGCCTTGAATAAGCAAACAATCCAAGAATTGCATGAGGCATTGAAAGCAGCTGAAGGAGATGCTGGGACGCGAGCGATTATTCTAACTGGTTCAGGCGAGAAGGCATTTGTTGCTGGAGCGGACATTAAAGAATTCGCAAGCTTCGACGTTACTCAAGGCAAACAACTGGCTGCTCAAGGTCAAGAATTGCTCTTTAACTTACTCGAAAACTTAACCACTCCGGTGATCGCCGCAGTTAACGGTTTTGCGTTGGGTGGTGGTTTGGAATTAGCGATGGCTTCACACATTCGTATCGCATCGGACAATGCGCGATTGGGACTACCAGAGGTTTCACTTGGAGTAATTCCGGGATATGGAGGAACACAACGTTTAGCACAATTAGTAGGCCGCGGAAAAGCCATGGAAATGGTAGCGACAGCTGGAATGATTTCCGCAGAAGAAGCTCAATATTGGGGATTAGTAAACCATGTAACATCACAAGAAGAATTACTGCCGCTTGCGGAAAAAATCGCTTCTAAAATTTGTGCCAATTCGGGAGACGCCATCAAATCTGCCATCCGAGCAATCAACGCAAATTACACTTCTGGAGTGAATGGCTACGACGTAGAAATTGCTGAATTTGGAAATTGCTTCGGAACAGAAGAATTTATCGAAGGAACAACTGCCTTTGTTGAAAAACGCAAAGCAAATTTCAAGTGACATGTTAAGATCGTGAGACCTGAAGAGGCAGACATCATCCGGACTACATCTTAACGTCCAAAATCACTTTAGTTTGAGTGAATACACGGACTTATACAGTTCTGGTGATTGCAAAAAGGCATCCAATTCTTTCCGAGTATCTTCTTCGATGAACGGCATTAGCGGCTGCTCTACTTCAAATAAATGGGTAATAGCATTTTTTATTTTTTGATCCCAGTCGTTATAATAATTGTCAAAATCATCGGGTTTAATTTTCTTTCGACAATTATCCATTCCGCAGCTTACTTCCATTTCAGTAGTTAGGTTAAAAATCCCATACTCATCAGTGATTTGCTCCCCTTTTTGGATGTCGCGTATCGCAATTTCAAAACCATAACCCGTCGAAATTGTGTTGCAGTTACAGCAATGATTCACATATTTCGCGAAATCCCAACTAATCACTCGATTACCCTGCGGATCGATGTAGGAATATTTCTCGATTACTTGTTTAACTTCCTCTGAATGCAACAGATAATCGGTAGGGGAAACCACTAGTTCTAAGCTATCTTTCACGTAAACGATTGTGCCTTCTGGGATATCTTCAGTGGTAAACACTCCATATCCCACATGCTCATTAATGAACTTTAGTTCTGTTTTTGGATGAATCATGACAATTAAATTTATCGTTTATGCCCCCTAGGCTTCATCCCTTTGGGAAGGTGATTACGGCTTACTCAGCACTCTCTATTTTAAGTCGAATGTAGAATATTTTTTAATTCATGATTCACTTCGATAAAAAAATAGTTTCATCCTTTAATCTATTTAAAAACAGAAATATACACCCCTCAAAACAAAAACACCTCGCCAATAAGCAAGGTGTTCCACTAAAGTTATGAATCAATTAGTCCAATTTTAACTCGTACGGTAATCGTGCTTGAATACCTACATAGTTTTCTAAAGATCGGAGTTTCGAATAATACTCCAACAATTCTTCTGGAATTCCTTGCTTCACGGAAACTTGGTTTTCTTCCGCCAATGCTTCTAGTAATTCTTGGATAGGCTCTTTTTTAATTTCAGGGAGGTACTGCACTTTT
>JAQWYK010000023.1 GCA_029254025.1 Crocinitomicaceae bacterium
TATGTCGCCAATACGCATGAGAAGTACGAACGCTATTGGGTGCGAAGATATTATGACGTACCCATGTCTGGAACGATGACGTTAACAACGATCATGGCAGATGCCAAACGAAAAAGAGACTATTACCGTGCCTTAGGTTTCGAATTGGGTTATGGAGCGGGACGTTTGGTGTATCCGAACTGGGTTTGGGTGAATCGAAAGTATTACAATAAGGGGAGTTCAAATTTGAAACGTGCCAAGCCTATGATTCAAAAAGGGAATTGGGATATTGCCGAGAAGCAATTGGAACGTGACATTGATCACCGAAGTGAAAAAATACGAAGTAGGGTATTGTATAATTTAGCCCTCGTTAAAGAAGGGCAAGGTAACCTGGGGCAGGCTATTGATTACGCAGAACAAGCAGCGTTAGCAGGAGATAAAATGGCGAATGAATATTTGCGCATACTCAAGCGAAGAAGGGATCAATTGGCGGAATTCTAACTAGGACAAATCGTTCAAAAGATTTTCTGTGACATCCCAGAAGTGTGAGGAAAAGTGTTGAATTTGGTCATCAACAATAATAATTCCTTCCGCTTCAAGTAGTTCTTGCATTTTTGTTGGCGTAGCAAAGTGCATTTTACCTGTCAACATTCCGTTGCGATTGACCACGCGGTGTGCAGGAACATCGTGTTTTCCATGTGCAGCATTCATTGCCCAGCCCACCATTCGACTTGATTTTGGAGTTCCTAATGCTATTGCAATGCTCCCGTAGTTGGTTACTCTACCTTTTGGAATCAAGCGTACAATTTCGTATACCCGTTCAAAAAAATCTGCGTGCTGATCACTTATTTTCATGCGTCGATGGAAAATTGACAATATTTTATAGTAAATCCTTTCGCCGTAAAAAGTTCTTCGTAGTGTGTTTTGATATGTAAAATGTCCCGAATATTCTCAGGAAGGCGTTTTATTTCATTGTATAAATCCCAAGTAAGATAGTGACAGGTGTATCCATGCGTTTGAATTTCCTCTTCTGTGGATTCAAACAATAAGTCGCTGTCTGTTTTTAAATGAATGATTCCATGAGGTTTCAAAATTTTTCGATAGCGGTCAATAAAATATTTTGAACTGAGTCGTTTGTTCGGTTTGTTTGGTTGTGGATCTGAAAAAGTTAACCAAATTTCATCCACTTCGCCTGGAGCAAACAAAGAATCAATGAAGTCTACTTTTGTTCTCAAAAAAGCCACATTGTCCAAGCCTAGCTCGAGTGCTTCATTCGCTCCAACCCACATTCGCGATCCTTTAATGTCCACCCCGATAAAGTTCCGATTCGGATATTTTTTCGCGAGTCCTACAGAATATTCTCCCTTCCCACAACCGAGTTCCACGGTTATTGGATGGTCATTTTTGAAGACGGTGGAATTCCATTTCCCTTTAAAATCGACGCCTCCGGATTTTATTTCATCCAATGTAGGTTCGAGTACATTGGGCATTTCTTTCATTTCTGCGAAACGTCGAAGTTTATTCTTAGCCATTTTTTTCTAACTTGTGCTGCAAAAATAGAAATCTTCCTGTGTTAGCCAATGTTTTAAATGCTGTAACCCATCAACGCGTGCTGTTGAGTCCGTTGAATTGGGGACTTGGACATGTGACACGGACAATACCTGTTATTCGTCAACTTCTGAAACAGGGAAATGAAGTGTTTATTTGCTGCGACGAGCCACAAGAACGGTTTTATCGAAATTACTTTCCGAATTTATGGTACATACCGCATTCGGGATATCCTTTTGAGTTTGGTGGTAAAGGGAGGTGGTTATTCGATATTTCTAAGCAACTTGCAGCGCTGAATGCATTTCGAAAACAGGAACTTCGCACTTTGAATCAGTATGTCAATGAATTCAACCCCGACCTTATTATTTCTGATCAGCGTTTCGGCTTTCGGCACACCTCTGTAAGAAGTTGCATCATTTCCCATCAACTCAACTTACCACTTCCTTTATGGGCAAAACTGGGGAACTTCTTCAATCAACAGCAATTAAATCAATTTGACGAAATATGGCTTCCTGACTTAGAAGGAAGCATATTAAGCGGGGAATTGAGTCAAATGCCCTCAGAAAAAGTAAAATACATTGGTTGGCTGTCCCGATTCAAATACCCTGGGGTGACAAATGAGTTTAAGGAATTTAGCCATTTGGGTGTTGTTTCTGGTCCAGATCCCTATGCAAAGCAACTCTACGACACCATGATTAGCGAGTTTAGTAAATTAGAAAGTAGAACTGTAATTATTGCTCCTTCAAGACATATTACGGGGTCTGCACTGCAGTTTGGAAATTGCTCCATACATCCTAATCCATCTCCTGAGTCTATGGAACAACTCTTTTCTTCAAGTGAAACAGTTGTTAGTAGATCGGGTTATTCCACCTTAATGGACCTCACCGTTATGCAAAATAATGCGCTTTTAATCCCTACTCCCGGACAACTAGAGCAACTATATTTGGCAAAAAAGCATGTGCAGCATGAAAAATGGAAATTTACTACGCAGTTGAACAAGAAGAACTTGGAGGGATTTAAAAGTTTATAGTAGGGAAAGTCAATTTTTCAATTATTTTTGAGTTCAAATACTAAGTGAAAATAAATGGGATTTATTAAGGAGTTTAAAGATTTCGCAGTAAAAGGAAATTTGGTCGATTTAGCTGTAGCATTTGTTATGGGTGCCGCTTTTGTAAAAGTTACAACGGCTTTTATTCAAGGTATTGTGATGCCGCTTGTTGGTTTGATCCAAGGAAAGGATATGTCGGAATGGCGCTTCATTATCAAAGGAGCCCAACTCGATGAGACTGGTGCAGAGACTGTAGCAGAAGTATCGATTAAATATGGCGATTTTATTGGTGTTACACTTGAGTTTATGATTATTGCTTTCTTCATGTTTTTAATAGTGAAGGGAATCACACGTTTGAAGAAAAAGAAGGAGGAAGCACCGGCTGCACCTCCGGAAACGACGAAAGAGGAGGTGTTATTAACTGAAATTCGGGACCTACTTAAAAAGTAGATTTATAACAATTGATACAAGAGGAATGTTCTTTACGGCATCCCTTTTTTAGTTTTTCACCCCGAAAGTGTCAAACGAATAAAAAACCCTACAAATACCTGCTAAAATCAATTTGCACATGTAACTTTGTGTCATGGTTTTCAACAAATGGTTCGTACGGATTAATTGGATTACTCTAGTCTTTATCTACCTCGTGGTTATTGCGGGAAGTTTTGTGCGCATAACAGGAAGTGGAATGGGGTGCCCCGATTGGCCAAAATGTTTCGGAGAATGGATTCCTCCTACAGAAGCGAGTTCTTTGCCAGCCGATTATAAAGAAATATACGTTGAGAAGCGCGCCAAAAAAGTAGAAAAGTTTTGTACGATGCTGGATGGAATTGGTCTATCTGAAACAGCAGAACGTATTCGCTCCGACGAATCCGTATTGTATGAAGAAGACTTTAATGCGCGGAAAACGTGGACCGAATACATTAACCGTTTATTTGGTTTTTTAGCTGGAAATGGAATTCTCTTGATATTTCTATGGATCATATTGAAATATCGAAGAAAAAAGTTGGTGTTGGTGGCCTCTATTAATTTGTTCATCTTGCTTTTTCAAGCATGGTTTGGTTCTATTGTAGTAGCGACGAACTTGGTACCTTGGACCATTACGATTCACATGCTCTTGGCATTAGTGATTATCGGTCTCCAACTTTATTTGATAAGGTTGGTGAGTCCTTCGCAGCAGTGCAATATTACCGTTTCCAAAGGTTTTTTCTGGCTCGTCATCCTCATTTTAGCCATTACCTTTTACCAAATGTTTTTAGGTACACAAGTGCGGGAAGAAATTGATGTTTTACGAAAAACGGGAGTTGAACGAGGAGAATGGAGTCAGCACTTTGATTTAGCATTTTATGTGCACCGAAGTTTTTCTTGGCTAGTACTTATTTTAATTACAGGTATGTTTTGGGTGAAACGAAATGTGCGGAATTTACGTATCATCCATTGGATATTTATTTTTTTAGTGATCGAATTAACTTCAGGAGTGCTATTAGCACATTTTAATATGCCCGGATTAGTGCAAACTGCACATCTGCTTTTTGCATGCGTTATTTTCGGACTGCTTACTATGGCCGCATTTCGCATGAAATCACAAGTATCTCTGAAGCGGTAATAGGTTACGTTCACAAACGGAATTGAAACAATGAAAACAAAGTACATCGATTTAATAGATCAAACATTTGATTTTCCACAAAAGGAATTTTTTCTAGAAGATGATCATTTAATGTTTCATGGAATCGATTTGATGAAGTTAGTAGAGAAGTACGGAACCCCTTTGAAGTTCAATTATCTTCCTCAAATCTCTAATAATATTGAACGATGCAAGGGATGGTTTCGCGATGCGATGAATGCGATTGGTTATACTGGGACCTATAATTATTCGTACTGTACGAAAAGTTCACATTTCGCCTTTGTGATGGATGAGGTACTTAAAAATAACGTGAACTTGGAAACGTCCTCCTCTTATGACTTAGACATTATTGAGCATTTATTAAACGAGGGCAAGATCTCAGCAGAGCAAACGATTATTTGTAACGGATTTAAACAAGATCGATACATTGAGAAAATTGCTGAATTGTTGGCGCGTAAAACGGTAAAGGTGATTCCTGTAGTGGACAATTTAACGGAGCTGGAACGATTGACATCATTGACGAAATCTGATATTAATATAGGAGTTCGAATTGCTTCTGAAGAAGATCCAAAGTTTGAGTTTTATACGTCTCGTTTAGGTGTGCGATACCGCGATATCGTTCCGTTTTATAAAGATCAAATCAAAGGAAATAAGCAAGTAAAGCTAAAAATGCTTCACTTTTTCATTAATACTGGAATACAAGACAATGCTTATTATTGGAATGAGTTAACAAAGTCGTTGCGTGCATATGGTCAATTAAAGCAGATTTGTCCAGAATTGGATTCGTTGAACATAGGAGGTGGTTTCCCGATAAAGAAATCCTTAGCATTTGACTATGACTACGAATACATGGTTCAAGAAATTATGATTCAGGTCAAGAATGTTTGTAAGGAGTTTGGAATTCCAGAGCCGAACATTTACACCGAATTTGGTTCCTTTACCGTTGGTGAAAGTGGAGGAGCCATCTTTAAAGTCTTAGATCAAAAACAACAGAATGACCGTGAAAAGTGGAACATGATTGACAGTTCGTTCATGACAAACCTACCAGACACCTGGGCAATTAATCAGCGGTTTATTATGTTACCCCTCAATCGTTGGTCAGATGTGTACGAGCGAGTACTTTTAGGTGGCTTAACCTGTGATAGCGACGATTATTACAATTCAGAGCAACATTCGAATGCAATCTATCTTCCTAAGTTTGATCCAGAAAAACCTTTATTTTTGGGGTTTTTTAATACAGGAGCATACCAAGAGAATATTGGTGGATTTGGAGGATTAAAGCACTGCTTGATTCCGGAGCCGCAGCACATTTTAATAAAAAGAAACGAAGAAGGAAAAATGGTATCTGATGTCTTTTCCCAAGAACAGTCTTCGGAGCAATATTTGAAACTGTTGGGGTATAAAAAGCCGTAAATCAGCCAGAGGAAGTCGCCTTTATTTTTTTGAACAAAATATTCGATGAGTTTTGAGTAATTTCAACGTAAATGTCGGTATTCTTGTTATTTTTGCAATCGATTTTGAGAAGGCTTAGCCTTTAAATTTCTGATGAAGAATAGAGTAACTACCATATACCTATATGACCTAAATCCATTCTCTAAAAGTATTGAGGCATGGGCTAGTAATAAGACGTTGACCATTGAACGGATAGAAGGTAAGTCACAAGATATTGATGATTTCGTAGATGGCGTTGTTGTTTTCCATGAAAATCACAATGTTTCGAGAGAGATTGAAGAATTACAGGCGTTTCTAGACAACAGTAATCGTCCAGGGCACCGAATCGACATTAACGGAACATTGGCTGCAACAAAATCAAATTTTGAAATGTGGTTGGAACGCAATAAACCCACTAAACTATTATTTGTTGGAAGTGATGAATTACCGAAAAATGATAATCTACTGCGGTTTCTATCTAATTTAATGTAGGCTAAAAGCAATCATTTGTTTTGTCGAGCACCTGTTGTAGTTTCCGAGGTTGATTCTTATATTTGGATTGAATTCTATCCATTAATTCAATACATTCAAAACGGCCTTCAAGATTTCCTTTGTTCTTATTGAGACAGGAGCAATATTCTTCCATCAGTGCATCCATTTCTGGATCTTTACACCGTGAGAACAGAAGAATAACACCGGCCAATAGAACTGTAATCCAGAGTAACCTCAAAGTGTAGATTGTTTAATAGCCGCCAATTTCATTTGCTGAATCATACTGACTAAACCATTCGAACGAGTAGGGGAAAGGTGCTCCTGAAGACCTATTTCTTTAATAAAACCTAACTCTGCTTTCGCCACTTTCTCAGGTGTTTGGTGACTTAACACACGTATCAGAAGACCGATGATTCCTTTTGTAATTATCGCATCAGAATCAGCGGTAAAGATCATTTTACCGTCTTTTTTTTCCGCATCGACCCAAACCCTACTTTGACAACCTTTGATTAGTTTGTCGTCCGATTTTTTGGAAGGATCAATTAAAGGCAAGTCTTTACCTATTTCAATGATGTATTCGTATTTGTCCATCCAATCGTCATAAATGGAAAATTCATCAATAATTTCGCGTTCTATTTCTTGAATTGATTTCATCATTTTATTATTTCAGCATTCGTACAGCACGTTGCAAAGCATATATGAAAATATCCACCTCTTCTTTTGTATTGTAAAATGCGAAGGAAGCACGAATGGTTCCTGGAATTTTGAAAAAGTCCATGATGGGTTGCGTGCAATGGTGTCCGGTGCGGACAGCAATACCCATTTTATCAAGGAGTGTTCCAACATCATACGGATGAGTACCTTCAATCAAAAATGAGATTACGCTTACTTTGTAGTCTGCTTCTCCGTAAAATTGAATACCATCGATACGCTGTAATTGTCCAGTGGCGTAGTCAAGCAGTTCCTTTTCATGCTGTTGCAAGGCCTCCATATCGAGCGAATTTAAGTATTCAAATGCAGTTCCTAAAGCAATCCCTCCAGCAATGTGTGGCGTTCCTGCTTCAAATTTATGTGGAAGGGAATTATACGTTGTTTTCTCTAACGTCACTTCCTTTATCATATCCCCTCCTCCTTGATAGGGAGGCATTGAGTTGAGTGTTACTTCTTTTCCGTATAGCACTCCAACACCTGTAGGGCCAAATAATTTATGCCCAGAAAATGTATAGAAATCACAGTCCAAATCTTGCACATTTATAGGCATGTGCTGAATACTTTGTGCGCCGTCTATCAACACCTTGGCCCCAACATTATGTGCCAAACTTATGATGGAATTTACATCGTTCACTGTTCCTAATGCGTTCGATACATGAGTAACTGCTACTAGTTTTGTTTTCGAAGACAGCAATTCTTTATAGGTTTCTAAATCTAATTCTCCCTTTGGTGACATCGGGATAAATTTCAGTTTGCACTCTTTACGTTCACACAACATCTGCCAAGGAACGATATTGGAATGGTGCTCCATGGCAGAAATAATGATTTCATCGCCTTTTTGAAGGAGCTCTCCAAAGGAAAAAGCGACTAAATTGATGCTGTCAGTCGTTCCCTTAGTAAAAATTATCTCATGAGCGTGCTGCGCACCGAGATAGTGTTGAATAGAAATTCGTGCTTCTTCATAGGCTGTTGTTGCCTCTTGACTCAACGTGTGTACGCCTCGATGGATATTCGCATTTTCAAGGGTGTAATATTCATTAATACGATCAATAACAACTTGAGGCTTTTGTGAGGTAGCGCCATTGTCAAAATAAATCAGTGCCTTACCATTCACTGTCCTCGCTAATGTTGGGAATTGAGATCGGATTTGTTCAATATTAAATGCTACTTTTTCCATATGACAAAGGTACAAATGATCATGTGAAATGTTTAGGAAAAAATGGAAATTAAACGTCTAAAGACACTATCCAAGCGATGGCTTCTTCCTCATCTCGGAATAATTTCGCTTTATGAGGCAAACGTTTGACATAGAATTTCGCCAAGATTCGGTAATGCAGAGATGTAATAATTAGCGCTTCAGCGTAACGCAGTTGTGCGGAAGTGATGAACGTCCCGCTTCTTTATCTGGAGAGACAAACGCTTCACGGGTATCCACTAGCACTTTGTAAGGTTGCTTATTGGATAAAAAACATGCTGCCTCGAATTGATTCTTAGCTTCAGTTAAGTCAAAGTCTGCTTCTGTTTTCAGTAATTTCAAACGAATGAATCCGCGTTCGTCTTTACTTAACTCTGCAATATTCGTACGTATTATCTTTCCGTGCTCCAAGTAGTATTGGAATAAAATAGTAATAAGTGACTCGAATATACAGAATTTATAGAATTAGAACTGCTTTTTCCCGTAAATAACCGGTAAAATAATACATAATCAACTATTTACAAGTGGAATAGTTAGAATTCCCAACCAAACTTTCGCAAGAATAATTTGTCAATGTGCGCACGCGTTGAATCATGGGTGACTTTGTCGAGTACCTCTCCAACAAACGCTGCTACCAATAACTTTTGAGCTGATTTTTTGTTTATCCCACGTGCTTGGAGATAAAATAAAGCATCTTCGTCTAACTGTCCAGTTGTGGATCCATGGGAACAACGCACATCATCAGCATAGATTTCTAGTTCTGGTTTTGAATTCACAGTAGCCTTCTCAGAAAGTAAAATGTTTCCATTGGATTGATAGGCCTCAATTTTCTGCGCGTCTTGACGTACAATTACCTTCCCGTTGAACACACCAGTCGAAGAATCGTCCATCACACCTTTGTAGGTTTCACTTGAAGTGCAATGTTCAAACAGGTGATCAATGAATGTATGGTTGTCCAAATGTTGCTTATCACGCCCCAAATATACTCCGTTGATTTCTGTATGACAGTTAGTGCCTTCCACAAGAATATTTACTCCATTTCTTACCAATAAGCCTCCGGTAGTGATGGTGTTCATCAAAAATCGTGAAGAAGGATCTTGCACAAAATTTTCTTTGGTGATGTTAAACACAGTTTGTTCTTCTGTTTGCAATTTATCGATGGTCAGCCCAGCATTTTCGCCAATGAGCCCTTCCAGCACCGCGTTGTTGAAACAGTCTGCTGCACGCGTTGAATTGTAAGAAGTAATCACGTAAAGTTCTGCCCCTTCTTCTAATTCAATAAAGTGACGCGTATTGGCAATAACACTTGTTCCAGTGATTACATGAATTATATGAATAGGGTAGTTGGCTTTTTTATTTTTGCCTAATCGAATCGAAACCCCACCGGTTGAATAGGCTTTATTGATTAATGAAAAAACGTTTTCTTCGGTATCTTCGAGTAATTCCGCATAAGCCGTCTCGTCCAGCGTTTCAACTCCTTCAATGCTCAAGCCATCGTCTTCCAAAATAGTGGAAGCACTTGCGTCATAATACCCGTTTACAAAAACAAGTTCATGACATGTTAAGTTCTCTATTTTGTATGCCTCAACTGCTAAGTTAGTGGGCTGTTGTGAGAACGTTTTATTTGTAATTCGGGCAGTACGCGTGTATTTCCAATCTTCCACACGCGTTGTTGGAAAATCCATTCCATTCAGCGCTTGTCGCGCCTCCTTTCGAAGGGAAGATAAATTATCGGGCTGACTCCAATTTTCAGTAAATTGAATTACTTTATTTTCTTGTATTGTTTCCATGCTTGATTATACTTTTTCGTGAATCCAGTCGTACCCTTTTTCTTCTAATTCTAGGGCTAATTCTTTCGTACCTGTTTTTACGATTTTTCCGTCGGCCAAAACATGTACAAAGTCTGGAACGATATAATCCAATAGGCGCTGGTAGTGGGTAATAACAATTACGGCATTGTTAGCATTTTTCAATTTATTTACTCCATTAGCGACTATTCGCAAGGCATCAATATCTAATCCTGAATCAGTTTCATCGAGAATGGCCAACTTTGGTTCCAACATCGCCATTTGAAAGATCTCATTTCTTTTCTTCTCACCTCCTGAGAATCCTTCGTTGACTGCGCGACTAGCTAGCTTTGCATCTAATTCCACTAAGGCAGATTTTTCACGAACGCGCGCCATGAAATCTTTTGCAGAAATTGGTTCTTCCTTACGGTATTCACGAATTTCGTTCAGTGCTATACGTAAAAAGTTTACATTAGAAACCCCCGGAATTTCTACTGGGTATTGAAATGCAAGGAACAATCCTTCTTTGGCGCGATCTTCCGTTTCTAACTCTAGCAAATCGATTCCGTCAAAGTCCACAGATCCTTCTGTTACTTCATAACCGTCTTTCCCTGCAAGGACAGATGCTAAAGTTGATTTTCCAGCGCCGTTAGGTCCCATTATGGCGTGCACTTCTCCTGCTTTTACTTCAAGATTTAGTCCTTTTAATATATCGTGGTCTTCTACTTTTGCGTGTAGATTTTTAATTGATAACATATTTCTAATTTAAGTTTATCCTACTGAGTTTTCTAATGATATTTCTAGTAATTTCTGAGCCTCCACCGCGAATTCCATCGGTAATTGATTCAACACTTCTTTACAATATCCATTGACTATTAATCCAATGGCTTTTTCTTCACTAATCCCCCGTTGCAAGCAATAGAATATTTGGTCTTCACCAATCTTGGAAGTGGTTGCTTCATGCTCTATTTTAGCTGTACTGTTTTTACACTCGATGTACGGAAACGTATGTGCTCCGGAGCGGTCGGACATCAAAAGTGAGTCACATTGCGAAAAGTTACGCGCATTATCTGCGTTCGCCGAAATTTGTACAAGTCCTCTGTATGAATTATGCGAATGACCCGCAGAAATCCCTTTGGAAATAATCGTAGATTTTGTGTTTTTCCCTAAGTGAATCATTTTAGTGCCTGTATCCGCTTGCTGGTAGTTATTGGTAACAGCAACCGAATAAAACTCTCCAATTGAGTTATCTCCTTTCAGAATGCACGAAGGGTATTTCCAAGTTACCGCAGAACCAGTTTCAACTTGCGTCCAAGAAATTTTTGAATTGCGCTCACACAGACCTCTCTTGGTCACGAAATTAAATACTCCACCTTTACCATTTTTATCACCGGGATACCAGTTTTGAACAGTAGAATACTTGATTTCAGCATCGTCCAAAGCGATTAACTCAACAACTGCTGCGTGTAACTGATTTTCGTCGCGCATAGGAGCAGTACACCCTTCTAAATAGGAAACGTAAGAACCTTTATCTGCAACGACTAATGTTCTTTCAAACTGACCGGTTCCTCCTTCGTTGATTCGGAAGTACGTAGACAATTCCATGGGGCATCGAACGCCTTTTGGGATATAACAAAACGAACCATCCGTAAATACTGCACTGTTTAACGCAGCGTAAAAATTATCTGTAGCTGGAACAACTGTTCCCATATATTTTTTAACCAACTCAGGATGTTCTTGAACAGCCTCAGAAAAAGAACAGAAAATAATTCCTAATTCGTTCAACTTTGCTTTGAAAGAGGTAGCTACAGAAACGGAGTCCATGACAAAATCTACTGCAGTACCGGTTAAACGTTGTTGCTCTTCCATTGAAATCCCGAGTTTTTTCATCGTTTCTTTCATTTCAGGATCAACATCATCCCAGCTTTCGTACTTTTTAGTTTGTTTTGGAGCAGAATAGTAACAAATCTCTTGAAATTTGGGCTTCTCATAATGCACATGAGCCCATTCAGGCTCGGTCATTTGCTTCCATTGCTCAAAGGCTTTCAAGCGGTATTCCAACAACCATTGCGGCTCCTCTTTTTTGGCTGAAATAAATCGGATGATATCCTCATTTATTCCATTTGGTGCTTTGTCCGACTCAAAGTTGGAGGTAAACCCAAATTTATATTCCTGATTTTCCAGTTCTTTTGCTAATTCTTCTTCTGTGTAACCCATACTTTTAATTTCGTTTGGTTCGCTGGTGTAACAATGATAAAAAAGACTTGTTTAGACAGAGAAACTTTCTCCACAACCACACGTTCGATCGGCATTCGGATTCACAAAAACAAATCCCTTTCCGTTTAACCCTCCTGAGAAGTCTAATGTTGTTCCTATTAAATAAAGAAAACTTTTTTTGTCGACAACAACTTTCACCCCGTTATTTTCAAAGGCCTTATCGCCCTCGCGCTCTTCGTTGTCGAATTCTAATTGATACATCAATCCAGAACATCCGCCGCCTTGAACACCTACGCGGATAAAGTACCCGGCCTTCCCATCATCTTCCATGAGACGGATGGCTTGCTTTTTTGCTGATTCTGTTACTGTTATCATGTTCTTCTTCGCTTATTGTTATTTAGATTTATTATAAATAATAATCAAAATCTTTGGCAAAAATACCATATTTATGGTAGTTGAGCAATAAAAAATTAGATTATTTTGTTTCAGTTTTTTTTGATTTATGGTTCTCGGGTCGACATATCTGAACTATATTATTTAGAATTAAACCAAATAAGACTTCATTTGTTCTAAACATTGGTTAACTTTGCAACCGCTTTTAGTGAATGAAATTATGGCAAACGAGGCTTTAGAGAATACAATTATCGATGTACTCAAAACGATATATGATCCGGAGATTCCAGTGGATGTATACGAATTGGGATTAATCTACGAAGTAAAGATTGATGGAGAAGGAAACGTCGAAATTGAAATGACACTGACATCCCCGAATTGTCCGGTGGCGGAGTCCATGCCGAAAGAGGTTGAGGACAAGGTTGGTGCTGTCGATGGCGTTACTTCTTCGAAGGTAAATATCGTTTTTGATCCACCTTGGGATAAGGATATGATGAGTGAAGAGGCGAAATTGGAGCTGGGATTTCTTTAGACATTAGCCTTTGAGACGTTAGAACCACTTCGCTGTTAGACCTGCAGCGTTTGATACTTTAGTAATGTCAAATTCATGTGTAAATCCCGTCTAACGTCTTATGTCTAAAAGTCTAACGTCTAATATCCAATGTCTCCTTTCAAATAAGAAACAAGTTGCTCAATCGCACGAGCTCGGTGACTCCGTTGATTTTTCTCTTCCAACGACATTTCCGCAAACGTTTTTCCTTGCTTTTCAGGTTCAAAAATAGGATCGTAGCCAAATCCTTGACTTCCTGTTTGATATTTTCTGATTTCTCCTTCTACAATTCCTTCAAATGTGGTCAATTGTCCATCGATAATCAGCGCGACGACAGTTTTAAACCGTGCGGATCTATCCTTATGATATTTTAATTTCTCCAGTAACAAATTCATGTTATTGGCTGAATTTTTCTCTGGTCCAGCGTAACGTGCGCTTAAAACCCCAGGTTCACCATTGAGTGCATTGACTTCTAGTCCTGTGTCGTCTGAAAAGCAGTTTACGCCATATTTCTTAGCTACATATTCTGCTTTTTGAATGGCATTCCCCTCTATTGTGGGTTGTGTTTCAGGAATGTCTTCTGTACAATTGATGTCCAATAAACTCTTGACTTGAATGTGAGTCGGGAATAATTTTTGAATTTCCTTGACCTTGTTTTCGTTTTGTGTTGCAAAGATAAGTTCCATGGGTTATTGAAATAGGTTTAAATAATGTTGTTTTTGTGAGTGGACGGAATAGCGTTTTTCAATTGTTGCTTGGCCTTCCATCCCTAATTTATGGCGAAGCGATCGATCAGTAAGCAGTTTTTCGAGGGCCTCGGTCCATTCAGACAAACTCGATGGTGTAAAGCCATTTTCACCATTGGCAATAATTTCTGAGTTAACGCCTACTGGAGAAATAACACTTGGAATACCGAGCGACATATATTGAAGTGCTTTGAATCCGCATTTTCCCTTTGACCATTGATCTTCTTTCAACGGCATTACACCAATTGAAAACTGCAGCAATTCTTCTATTTCAGTTACTTTGGTCCACTTTACAAATTGTAGCGATTTCAAGCTGAAAACTGGTGCTTCATTCGATATAACCGTAAATGTGAAGTCAAACTTTTTTTCAAGTTGTTGAAGAACGGGCACCAGTTCATCTAAGTAGTGCAAGGTAGTATGCGAGCCTGTCCAACCAATAACTAGCTTTTCCTTTTCGTAATGGATGGTTTGATTATGGTAATGCTCGGTATCTATTGTCGTAGGAAGAACCTGAACATTCGCATTGTATTGTTTTGCAAAGTCTGCCAAATAAGCATTTCCAGCGGTAATTTTATGCGCCCATTTCATGCAGTACTTCACTTTCCAATATGCCTTTAAGCTATGAAATTTAGCATTGCTTTCGCTGTAATTAGGAAGCCAAATTGCATCATCGAAGTCGTATATGTATTTTTTACGCAACACCTTCGCTATGATCCATTCAAAAATTGGAGGTCCCATTTGGGCTGCTTCCCGATGAATAAATACATAATCTGCTTTGTGTAATTGAAGCAATAATACCCAGCGCCTTAGGAAACTGCCTAACATCCCAATAATTTTTTTTACTACTTTCCCTTCAGAGTAGATGGTATTCCAAGTTTTTTCATTGATGAAAGGATGGAAGTGTAGTGTAAACCCTTCTGACTCTAAAAAATCCAGGTATTGTTCAAAACGAAATCGTTGAGAAGGAGCCTCCGCTCGAGGATATGGGGCGATGATGTAAATCGTTTTCACGAAGACGAAGTTAGACAATCTTACATAAAACAGGACAATAAGAAAGGGCGAATTACTATTCGCCCTTTCATTACATCCGTTATTTGGTATTATTTACAGCAACGTAGTTGGACAAACGTAATCTGTTACTGCAACGTCGGTATTTTTTATCGCATCAAATCCTCCAACAACATCCACGAAGTTGTCCCATCCGCGTTGTTTTAATATTGAAGAAGCAATCATACTTCGATATCCACCTGCACAGTGAAGGATGAACGGCTCGTCTTTTGGGAATTCCGCCAAATAATCATTGATCGTTCCAAGCGGCGTATTGTTAGCTCCTTCCACATGTTGAGACGCAAACTCACTTGCTTTGCGCACATCAAATACTTTTGCACCATTTTTCAAGTGATTTGAGAATTCTTCAGCAGAAATGCGATCTACATGGTCAACTTCTTTACCTTCCGACTTCCAAGCGTCAAATCCTTCATCTAGGTAGCCAATGGCGCAGTAATACCCTACACGGGACAAGCGAATAATACTCTCTTTTTCTGCTACATTTTCTGTGACTAAAAGATTTTCTTGCTTGATATCAGGAATGAGTTCTTCTATCCACATGGCTAAGTTGTTGTCCAATCGAATGTTAATACTACTCTGAATGAATCCTTTTGCAAAACTTTCTGGTGAGCGAGTATCCAGAATCAATGGTCGAAACTCATTCGATAGGAGCTCAAACGCGGCTCCTGATAATGGCTTCAAACCTAGGTTTAGCTGTTGGACCAGATACAATTGTTGCATCCGTTTTCTTGGCTAAATCCAAGTGCCCGGAAACAAAATCTGCGTGAAAATGCGTTTCAAATACATATTTCATTTTAGCTCCATCTTTCTCTGCTCGATCGATGTACGGTTGTACTTCTCTTAATGGGTTCAAATACTGCTACCTCTTCGTTTTTGTCGATTTAGTTCGTTGCACGAGCGATACATCCGGTATAAATTTGTTCTACTTTCATATCGTTGATTTTTATTGATATCTACGATACAAAGTACCTGATTTCGCAAGAAGGAGAATCTGACATTTGTTACAGAAAGGAACTGACTTTTGTCAGTTTTGAATCGATAATTTCGATTATGATACTTTTATTGTAGGGACGCAATCTCTTTTATCCTGCAACCTGTTTAAACCATCACAAATTGATAATCCTCCAGCAGCATTTTCAACCTCGGGTCAGGGCCAAGGAATTGTCTCCCGAAATTATCCAGTTCCTCCTTTGTTTCTGCAGAGAGTTCATCTTGCATGCGTTCAAGCATTTTTTGCCCAATTACAAAAGGGGTTTGGTAGGGGAGGATTTTGGCACCTTTGAAATGTCCAACGATATGGTATTCATCATTGGGTTGAATTTCTTCATCAGAGAATATGCAGCGATCTGTCCAATCACTTTTCCAATCAGAGAGCCAGCGAGCTTGTCTTTTTTCAAAAAAATCTTTGCTCCCCATGAGTCGTTCGATTGTTTTTCTCGATTCCGAACTCATTTTTTGCGCTTGTTTTTCGGCGCAAGAAATACAGATTGCGAGTTCAAAAAGCGTAACATCTTCCCCGTCGGGAAGGCGCTTGTAGGCTTTCTCAATTACGTACGTAGTGGAATCATCTAATGTTGCACTACATACCTTACATGCGTTAAACGGATGTGCATCACTGTCAGAGTGAAAGTCTTCAGGTATGGAAGTATCTTGATTCATTGTGCCTAGAATTCACCAGGAATTCGTTTTGAAATCGTTTCTAAATATTTCTTTAAATTCTGTTCATCGTTTTTATCGAGAATAAGAAGCTTGTTATCCGCTTCTACCACAATTTTGTTGTCCATTCCCTGTATGACGGCGACTCTATCTTCTGGTAATTTAACTAAGCAATCGTGCGAATCGATCATAAAAATCTTTTCGGATGACGCAGCGTTACCATTGTAGTCTTTTTCTAAATGGCCATACAAACTTCCCCATGTACCTAAGTCAGACCAATCAAAATCTGCCAATACAACGTCCACGTTCTTTGCATTTTCCATAATTCCGAAGTCGATAGAAATGTCTTCGCACGCCATGAACGCTTGATCGGTGTAGATCTTTTCGCCGGGGGTGCTGTAGACGTGAAAATCGTTACAGAACAAATCGTAGAGATCAGGTTTGAATTTTTGAACCGCCGCAAGAATTGTTTTCGCGCGCCACACAAAAATTCCTGAATTCCAGTAATAATCACCGCTTTTTAAAAAGATTTCTGCTAATTCCCTGTTGGGTTTTTCTGTGAATTGTTTGACCTTCTTGATTTGACCTCCTAAGATATCACCATCCTGATGAAACTGAATATATCCGTAGCCAGAATCAGGACGCGTCGGTTTTATTCCAAGTGTAATAAGGCGGTCATTATCCTGTGCGCGTTGGATGGCAATATTAACAATGTGTTCAAAGCGCTCTTCCTTCAGTATGAGGTGATCGGAAGGCGCAACCACGAGGTTAGCTTCTTTATTAATCGCATAAATTTTAGCGGCGGCATACGTGATACACGGAGCTGTGTTCTTCCGTATGGGCTCTGTCAGAATTCGATCAGCTGAAAGTTGTGGGAGTTGTTGCTTTACGAGACCTACATATCTTTCATTCGTGACGACGTATATTTGATCCTCAGGCGCAATCCGCTCAAGTCGCTCAAAAGTAAGTTGAATCAATGTTTTCCCGATTCCAAGCACATCGAGGAATTGCTTAGGTCGTGACGGTATTGACATCGGCCAAAAGCGACTCCCAACTCCACCTGCCATTATGATTGCAAAGTTATTTTTCATTCTTCTTGTTTTATAGGCTCCACTTCTGCTAGTCCGTTGATTAAATACATCTTTCCTGTGGAGACGTCTTTACAAAGATAGCGACTCCGACGTTTAAAACCTCGTTGAAAGCGCTTATCTTGGAGGATAAAGTGTTGCTCAATAGCAATTTCTTCCACTAAAACGGTGCTTTCTGCATTTTTGTTATATTGTTTGAGCGTTCGATAAAGATGAGCATCTGTGCAACTGGAAGCCTTTAGATTGTAAATACTTTTGGAAAGGGCTTTTTTGATATCTTCTGGAATTGTAGAGCTATCGAGTAATGGAATGAGCAAGGATCTAAACTCTGCTTTCCACTCCAAACCGTGTGCTTTCACTTTATTTCCAAACTTTAGATAGGTATTCATGTGCGCGAATTCATGAAGGGTAGTAATCAAAAACGCATACGGGTTCAAATCGTGATTGATTGTAATTACATGCGATGTTCGTTGACCATACGGAGGTCGATAATCACCGAGTTTCGTTTTTCTGCTCCTGGTAACTTTGAATTGAACTTTCTCGGAAAACAATAAATTCACCAAATACGGTACAAATTCGTGGGGAATATATTTCCGAAACCCCTCTTCAATTTGTGCTCGTTTGTTCATGATTTCAAAGTTAATATTCTTGCCGTTTTCTTGCTATTTTTACTGAATAATTACCTGCAATTCAGAATAAGCTATTAATTTAGCGGAAGCTATGAGTTACATCAATTCAATTGGAAAGTATTTTGGAATGTTGCGGTATGTTTTTTCTCGTCCCGAACGTTTGAAAGTATATCACACGCGTACCTTCAATGAGATTGAAATCATTGGATTGAATTCGATAGGAATTGTTGCTATTTTATCGGTGTTTATTGGAGCGGTTATATCGATGCAGACTGCAGCCAACATGACGAGTCCACTTTTACCTAAATATACTATTGGTTACATTACACGTTCAAGTACGATACTCGAATTTTCCCCAACAATAATCTCACTCATTTTGGCGGGAAAGGTAGGTTCCAACATTGCTTCGGAAATTGGAACCATGAAGGTGACCGAACAAATTGATGCGTTGGAAATCATGGGAGTAAACTCATTGAGTTTCTTAATTCTACCGAAAACAATTGCAGCGATGTTCTTCTTTCCATTTCTAATTATTTTCTCAATGGGATTAAGCTTGGTAGGAGGGTACGTTGCTGTAACTGCCACTGGATTATCCTCTCATGAAGAGTATGTATTTGGAATCAGGTCCTTTTTCTTAGTCAGTGATATTACTTATGCTTTATTTAAAACAGTTTGCTTTGCATTTATTATTGTGACTGTTTCTTCTTTCTTTGGTTATTATACGAAAGGGGGAGCCTTGGATGTTGGAAAATCTTCCACGCAAGCCGTAGTATGGAGTAGTATTTGTATTCTACTGACCAACTTTATTTTAACTCAATTGATTCTCTTGTAAATGATTGAAGTAAAAAATGTGAATAAGTCATTTGGGGACAATCACGTATTGAAGGATTTCAATGCTGCGTTTGAGCCAGGAAGGGTGAACTTAATTATTGGTCAGTCCGGTTCTGGAAAATCAGTGCTTACAAAATGTATTGTTGGGTTAATGGAAATTGATGGCGGTCAAATACTCTTTGATGGCAATGATTTTTCCAAGATGAACAGATTGGAGCGAAAAGAGATTCGCAAAGAGATCGGAATGTTGTTTCAAGGTTCCGCGTTGTTTGATTCCTTAACTGTCGAAGAAAACATTATGTTTCCATTGACCATGTTCACGAAAATGTCTAACAAGGAAATGCTCGATCGGGCTAATTTTTGTTTGGACCGTGTAAATCTAGAAGGGAGAAATAAATTATACCCAGCTGAATGTAGTGGTGGTATGCAGAAACGTATTGCGATTGCTCGTGCCATCGCTATGAATCCAAAATATTTGTTTTGCGATGAGCCAAACTCTGGATTAGACCCAAGTACATCGATTGTAATTGATAACTTGATTAAAGAAATCACCTACGAATATAACATGACCACTATTGTGATTACGCATGACATGAATAGTGTGATTGAGATTGGAGATAGCATCGTTTTCGTATATGGAGGTCGCAGCTGGTGGTACGGCAATAAGGAAGATATCATTAAAACGGATAATCCGGAAATCAATGATTTTGTATATGCTTCACAGTTTATGAAAAACTTGAAGAATAAGCTCAAACAAGAGGGAATGTAAAATGAAAATTTATCACAATCCACGGTGTTCAAAAAGTAGACAAGCACTTGAAATTTTACGAGATCACGAGGTAGAACCCGAAGTTATAGAATATTTAAGGGAGGTTCCAACGAAAAGTGAATTAGAAGAAATTATCCAGCTTTTAGGCGTTTCGCCAGAAGCGATCATTCGGAAAGGAGAACCAGATTATAAGGATAATTTTAAAGGTAAAAATCTTTCTGATCAAGACTGGATTCAAGCCATGCTGGATTATCCGAAATTAATTGAGCGTCCAATTATTATTGAAGGAAATAAGGCGGTTGTAGGCCGCCCACCAGAGAAGGTATTGACATTACTTAAATAGGCAGAAGAGATGGAGTCAATAAAAAAGGAGGTGAATTTTTCACCTCCTTTTTTGTTATGCTTTTTAGCAATTATTTTTCTGGCATTTCTCTAGTGAAAGAAGGTATCCCAGTAACATCCATACCAGTGATTAACAAGTGAATGTCATGCGTTCCTTCATAAGTCACTACTGATTCAAGGTTGGCCATGTGGCGCATCATAGAGTATTCAGAAGTGATTCCCATTCCACCATGAATCTGTCGTGCTTCGCGCGCAATGTTCAATGCGATTTCCACATTGTTACGCTTTGCCATGGATATTTGAGCGGATGTTGCTCGGCCATCATTTCTCAATTGACCTAAACGGAAAGTAAGCAATTGTGCTTTTGTAATTTCAGTAATCATTTCAGCCAATTTTTTCTGGATCAATTGAAACGCACCAATCGGAACATTGAACTGAGTTCTTTCTTTTGAGTAGCGTAATGCCTGGTCATAACAATCCATAGCAGCACCTAAAGCACCCCAAGCTATTCCGTAGCGTGCTGAATCTAAACAAGAAAGAGGAGCACCTAAACCACTTCTTCCTGGAAGCAAGTTTTCCTTAGGAACTTTTACATTTTCAAAAATCAATTCTCCAGTTGCTGATGCACGAAGTGATAATTTCCCATGCATTTCAGGCGTTGAAAAACCTTCCATACCACGCTCCACGATTAAACCGTGAATTCTTCCGTTTTCATCTTTTGCCCATACAACAGCGACTGCCGCAAATGGAGCATTAGAAATCCACATTTTAGAACCATTCAAAAGGTAATGGTCGCCCATGTCTTTGAAGTTTGTAAGCATGCCGCCGGGGTTTGACCCGTGGTCGGGTTCTGTCAGACCAAAGCAACCAACAATCTCACCTGAAGCCAATTTTGGCAGAAACTTTTGTTTTTGTTCTTCACTTCCGTATTTCCAAATTGGATACATCACCAACGAACTTTGAACAGATGCTGTAGAGCGCAGACCTGAGTCACACCGTTCTAATTCTTGCATGATTAATCCGTATGAGATTTGATCGAGTCCAGCTCCGCCGTATTCTTCAGGGATATAGGGTCCAAACGCACCGATCTCTCCCAGACCACCTAAAATGTGCATTGGAAAAGTAGCTTTCTCATAATGTTCGTCAATGATGGGAGAAACTTCTTTCTTTACCCAGGCTCGCGCAGTGTCACGAATGAGTTTGTGCTCATCTGTTAACAAGTCATCTAATAGGTAGTAATCAGGGTGTGTATACAAATCGGATTTCATATCTAACTTTTTAAAAACTGCACAAAAATAGGTAAATAATTCACTTTTTTAACGAATATCAGCTTCAAGTTCAGACATATTGTATTTTTGTAACCAACAATGCATGCACTGAATTTATTTCTTTTACAAACAGCGACGCAAGAAGGTAGTTATTTGCTCGATCCTAGAGTGATGTGGTATCCCTCTTGGGTGATTTATGCCGTTGTATTAACCGTCGCTTTGGTAGGTGTTGTGCGTGTGGTAAATGAAGACTTGATTTGGGGAGTGTTTACTTGTCTTTTTGTGCGCCCTTCCTCTTCTACTAACTTTAGGGAGACCATGGGGATTATGGGTAAAACGTATTGGTTATTGGTACTCAATTATACCATTATCTCCAGTATATTCGCTCTTCTGGTGATTCAGCGGTTAGCACTTGAATGGCACCCTTTGTATATCCTGGCACCAATGATTATTTTTCTTCATCCAATAGTAGCACTCATGATAACGAGTTTTTTCACTGGTGAGTCGCGTCGAATGCGTGAAAACATTCAAGTTATTAGTATGAGTTATCAATTGATGGGTTTGGTTTTGATACCATTTACCATTATATTGTTATTAAATCCAGCATTTTTTTATCAGATTGCGTACGTTGGAGCTATTATTTTTTGGGTGTTTTATGTAGTTCGACTCTATCGTGGAGGGAGTTATGCGATTCAGAATAATATTCCGTGGTATTATATAATTTTATATCTTTGCAGCCTAGAAATTATACCGTTAGCAGTTTTTTATAAACTTATAACGTAATTTGATAGAGCTAATTGTTGAACAAAATACTGCGATTTTGAGCGTTAAGACGATACTAGTTTCTCAACCTAAACCTGACAATGATAAAAATCCTTATCAGGCTTTAGCGGAAAAACATAATTTGAAAATTGATTTTCGTCCTTTTATTCATGTAGAAGGGGTGGATAAGTCTGAATTTCGCACGCAACGGGTCGATTTAGCGCAGCATACGGCTGTTATTATGACTTCAAAAACGGCAGTGGATCATTATTTTCGCATTGCAGAAGAATGTCGTTTCGAGGTTCCAACAACGATGAAGTTCTTTTGTATTTCTGAGGCAGTGGCCTATTATCTTCAGAAGTATGTTGCCTATCGTAAGCGTAAAATATTTCATGGAAAGCAAACCATCCAAGATTTGATGGAAGCGATGAAAAAACATAAAAAGGAGAAATATTTACTTCCTTGTTCAGACATTCTTCGCGATATTATTCCTGAAACCCTTGATAAATTTGGTATTGATTATACTAAAGTAGTGCTCTACAAAACAGTAGCTTCTGATTTGTCAGATTTGGAAGATGTGTACTACGATATGCTTGTATTCTTTTCTCCATCCGGAATCGAATCGTTATTGAAGAATTTTCCTGATTTTAAGCAAAACGATACATTGATAGCTGCTTTTGGGCCAACGACGGCGAAGGCAGTGGTAGATAATAATCTTCGATTGGACGTTCACGCTCCTCAACCTCAAGCTCCTTCAATGACCATGGCTATTGAAAACTATGTGAAGGACGCAAAGAAGAAGTAACGCTGGTCACTTTACTGTCTCAAAAATTGTTACTGTACTCCTTTAATTCGGTTGCCGTGTTAATTTTTTTTATTTTTACACTGTATAATTTAGACCATGCAGAAAAATAAGGATACTTCAAATCCCTCCAAGAGACTTAATAAAAAAACGAGCAATGTACTTATCCTAGTTGTATGGATAGTTGGCTTGTTGCCTTTATTTGGTATCCTTTATCTGCGCTATGTAAAAACTGAGGGGGGGAATTTGCCTTCTGTGGCTATGCTCGAGAATCAAGAAGAGATGTTGGCGACTACCGTTTTTGCAGGAGATGGAGTGACGGAACTCGGGAAATACTGGAAAGTGAATCGCACGAGTGTTCACTACAATGAAATTTCTGCTAATGTGACTGCAGCACTCGTTTCTACGGAAGATGAACGCTATGAAGAGCATTCTGGAATTGATGCGAAAGCTGTGGGGCGTGCATTGGTAAATATGGGGAGAGCCGGCGGGGCCTCCACGATTTCACAACAGTTGGCGAAACTAATGTTTACCTTGAAAGAGCGTGATGATAAAAGAAATGCGCAGTTGGAGGGTAAGGAAGAAACCCAAGAGGAGCGTACAATGCGAGGAATGGGGAAATACGAAAAACGATTTTACGAAAAAGTAAAGGAAAACATTATCGCCCTTCGATTAGAAAACCGCTACACCAAAAAAGAAATTATAACCATGTATTTGAATCAATTTGATTTCTTATACAATGCGGTAGGAATCGCTTCAGCAGCAAAAGTCTATTACAATAAAGAACCAAAGGACCTCTTGGCGGAAGAGGCTGCCATGTTGGTGGGGATGTGTAAAAATCCTGGTTTGTATAACCCTTACGGATATAAAGTAAAGAATTATCGCAGGAAAATCGCTCTAGAAAAAGGAGTGACAGTAGATGCGGTGTCCGATGATGAGGTAAAAGAACGGAAAGAGAAGGATTCATTGCGTGCAGTTGAACGAAGAAATACAGTACTATATAAATGGTATGAGAATTCTGAGAAAAACAACCCAGCCCTAACGGCAAAGATAACGAAGGAAGAATACGATAGTTTAAAACAAATTCCTCTTTATACGAACTATCAAACAGTAGATCATAAGGAGGGACTTGCGCCCTACTTCAGAGAGTCACTAAGAAATGAAGTTCGTGCTTTGTTGTCTGAAAAAAATGAAGAAGGAACCCTTAAATACGCTAAGCCAGACGGCAGTGCCTATGATATTTATGAAGATGGTTTAAAGATATACACTACCATTGATCCGCGAATGCAAGAATATGCCGAACAGGCGGTTATAAAGCACTTGGGGGAGACCTTACAAGGACATTTTTCCAAGAACAATTCACGTACGAAGCGTTATCCTTTTGATAACCGGATTTCTGAAGAAACCGTGAATCAGCTATTGAATTCAGCACTCAAACGATCTGAACGGTATCGTCGCGGTATTCAGGCTGGTCGATCTGATGAAGACGTACGGAAAGAATTTAATGAACCCATTGAAATGAAAGTATTTTCCTGGACTGGAGAAATTGACACTGTCATGACTCCAATGGATTCTATCCGTTATTACAAAAACTTTTTGCGTACTGGGTTAATTTCGATTGAGCCCCAAACTGGATTTATTAAGGCATGGGTCGGTGGTGCGGATATTCATCATTTTGGATACGATCACGTGAAGCAGGGAAAACGGCAAGTAGGATCAACGATTAAACCGTTTATTTATTCTGCTGGAATGCGATTTGGAGTCCTGACATCTTGTGAAACAACACCTAATATCGAGTATTGTGTGGATGTACAAACAGGACCGAAGCCAACGGATATGACCTCTTGGTGTCCTCAAAATGCTGGAGTAGATATGAACGGACAACCGATTTCTTTTCGGAAGGGGTTAGCACAATCGATGAATAATATTACTGTAGCCGTGATGGCGCGCATGGGTGGTACCGCTGGTCCTGCTGCTGTTGCTAAGTTGATGCGTGATTTGAATATTGAAATTCGCGATCAGGATGTAGTACCAGCAATGTGTTTAGGGGTTATGGATTTGTCCTTGTGGGAAATGGTTGGTGCGCAATGTGCTTTTGTGAACAAAGGGATTTATAACAAGCCGACTGCACTAATGCGTATAGAAGATCGAAATGGAAATTTAATCTATGAAGCAATACCGCAGTCCAAAGAGGTGATGTCTGAGGAATTGGCCTACGCTACAGTGGACATCATGAAAGATGTGATTAATGGAGGTACTGGTGGTAGCTTACGCGCAGCTTGGAGGCCTTGGGGAGGGATTACTTACCCAATGGCAGGAAAAACAGGCACGACACAAAATAATGCTGACGGTTGGTTTATGGGATTAACACCTGATTTAGTAACTGGCGTATGGGTGGGTGCTGAGGATATGGCGGTGCGTTTTCGTTCAATGGAATGGGGGCAAGGAGCCCGCATGGCACTGCCAATTTATGGATATTTGATGCAGAAGGTATATGCTGATCCTACTATAAAAATATCTAAAGAAGATTTTGAAATGCCAATTGGGTATGAAAACTCACCCTATAATTGCAGAAACAACGGTCAAAATAATTCAAACACATCAGTCCCGGATTTAGGGTTTTAAAAGAAATAGTATATGAACAAAGTAGTTGCTAACGCAGAAGAATCGTGTAAAGGTATTGAAGACGGAATGACACTTATGTTAGGTGGTTTTGGGTTGTGTGGAATACCTGAGAATTCAATTGCTCAATTGGTCAAATTGGGCGTGAAGGATTTGACATGCATTTCAAACAATGCGGGTGTTGATGATTTTGGGTTGGGACTTTTGTTACAGAAAAAGCAAATCCGGAAAATGGTGAGTTCCTATGTGGGTGAGAATGATGAATTTGAACGACAAATGTTATCTGGTGAGTTGGAAGTGGACTTGATTCCACAAGGATCTCTTGCTGAACGTTGTCGCGCTGGGGGGGCTGGTATCCCGGCCTTTTTTACACCCGCTGGTTTTGGAACAGAGGTCGCAGAAGGAAAAGAAATACGAGAGTTTAATGGTAAGCCGCACATCTTGGAGATGGCGTTAACAGCTGATTTTGCCATTGTAAAAGCATGGAAAGGAGACACTGAAGGGAATTTAATCTATAATGCGACTGCGAGAAATTTCAACCCAATGATGGCGATGGCGGGTAAAATTACAATCGCTGAGGTTGAAGAATTGGTCCCCGCTGGAAGCTTGGACCCCAATGAAATTCATACGCCAGGAATTTTTGTTCAACGCATATTTAAGGGAGACCACTTTGAGAAACGCATCGAGCAAAGAACGGTAAGACAAAAGTAGAAAGTCAAAAAAGTAGTGTTTTACAACATGTTTTAGTCATTCTTTGACTTGTTTGTGACCCTTTTGATCACCTCATTAAATACATTTTACCCCAACTCTTCTTAAAGTGAATGTCGGCTCCAGAGGAGCGATGCTCAATATCCTCACCATCTATTTGAGCTTGTACGCGGTAAAGATATACACCATTGGCCAATTGATCACCAAACTCATCACGACCGTCCCATGCATATTGAGAGATATTTCTTCCGATGCGAATAGGTCCTAATTCATCTTCAGTAATTTCCCGCACAATTCGACCTGTAACGGTCATGATTTGAATCTTAATTTCATCTGGAACCTTACTTCCTGTTAGCGTAAATACAAAGCGCGTGCTCGTCGAAAATGGATTTGGATAATTCATCATATGGGTGATGCTAGAGGACAGCAGTACTTCGAATTTCACACGGTAATCTAGGTCACCAGATAAGTTTCCTGATTTATCAGAACCTTGAACCAACAATTCATATTCTCCCTCAACTTCAAATGAAGCGGGAAAAATGATTTTAAATTTTAGATTGTCACCATTTGCAGGTTCCCAGTACATCAGTTGCTGACCATTTTCGCTAATGAATGGGATTCTTCGTTGCACACCATCTGGATGGCGAAGATAGATTCCAAACAAACTGGTATCAGCATCTTGACTCATAATTAGGAATGAGTTATCGTCTTTTAGGGTAATTACAATTTCCGAATTTGGGTTAACGATATCCCCATTCAGAATGTGCATACCATCGAATGTAACATCCAAGAGAGGGTTTAAATCATCTGGTCCTACAGTGAATTGGCGTTGCAGAAGGTTATTGAAATGTGCTAATTCAGGCTGGTCTTTCAGCGGAAAAGCTGTGTACGGGTTTACTTCCATCCAAAATGAGTTCAAACCAGCAAGTCCGACAGTACTAAATGTGATTGTATCACGAAGCACTTCCCCAACTTTCAACGAGTCCTGACGGCTATATGGTATAGGATGAATCGCTTGGTTTTCATCTACTACCCAATAATGCACGAGTAGGGAGTCCATGTCCAAATGACTTATGTTTTTCACATCGACTGCAAAAGTGATTTCCTCCCCCTCATTAATTATGGCGGCATTAGAAGACATCCACGAATATTGCGTGCTTCCATCTATTGCAGCTTCGGGCAGGGTAGCATATAGTACATGCCATCGGTCTACCTGTGCAGGAGTTAAGCCGGAAGTATCTTGATATAGCGCCCTCAACTGTAGATAGGGATATTGTTGGGCAGGAACAATGTTGTTCAGGTTAAGTATGGAATCATTCGCGGTGAACAAGGTATCAATTTCTAGCTGAACTGTTTTGCTTGCGTCAAGCGCTCTGATTATCAAACGAGTTTCATCATAATTTGGGTTTTCCAAACCATCTTGCTTCCAAAACAACGTCTCCCATTCTGCAGCTGGACCTATAATTGTTGAAGTTTCCAAGCCAATATTGTTTAATCCTATTATTGGAATAGATGCAGTAATAAACTCTCCAGATGTCGTAGCATGCACTTCTGTGGTATAATCAAAATTGCCTTTTTGTGTAAAAAAGATGAAAGCTCTATCATTTGATGAAGGAGTCATACCTGTTGCCCCGAGATTATTCATGGTTGTAAAAAAGGATGGCAAATAGTTTTGCCAATTCCCATATTGAGCTCTTGCTGCGGTATACATTAATATGTAGTGTCCTTCAGGAATTTCATTTTCAATCATGTTTTGTAGTGCTAACATTTGTGAGGTGCTATTCTGCCGAAAAATAAAATAATATTCCACTCTGTTGCGGCATGCGGGACCATTGTTGACATTACCAAATTGATGGTTAGGATTTTGTCCATTGTTGAAAGTCCCCCATGGCTCCATGGTTAATGGGTCAATTACGGCAACATGTATGGAAGGAGTTGTAAAGCACCATCCATATTCCATTTCCTGAGCATCTAGGGTCCATAAAGTTTGATTTATCGTGCTTTGATTGGAAGCATTGTCATATACATCACAGCCAACAATTTTTTCAATCTCTAAAAATTCTCGTTTTCTGTTGTTTCTGTTGTATTCTAGACCAGTAAATCCGCCATTTTTGAATTGAAAAAAATGATCTTGTCCCCATCCTTCTTTTCCTGGAATATATTGAAAGGAATGCTCTGTCCATTGGGGGGCAGTACTATCTACTGCGACCCTCCAAAAATAGGAAACACTATCTTCAAGCGTTAAGGGACTAATGCCATTGGTGGCTGTTGAGATCCAATCGTTCGGGGAGACTTCTTTCACACCCCCGAGGCCACTTACTAAGGCATATTTTCTGAAAGGACTGTTGAATAAGTCTGTGGTATCTATTTCAAAGCGATAGGTATTGAAATCCGCTATTGGATTAATGGTTGAAGCCTTCAAAACTACGCTGTCATTTGGAATAACGGCATAATCGTAGGGAAGTACAGGCATAATTCCATCAACGTTAATAAAGAGTGTAGTGTTGATTTCATTGTTCCCAAATTCATCATAGTTTTCGTCAATAAAAGAAGGCAAATCAACAGTTACGTTAAAAAGGTTTTGGCCTACACCGATTGAAGGTTGCATAGGCATCATTATGCGAATGGTATCGCGATAATGTAGTTCAGAAATGAATTGTGTATAAACTGAGTCAATTTGGGAATTAGGGAAGTTTCTCCGAACTACAAGCTCAAAAGGAGTGGTAATACTTTGTCCTAAATTTGTGAGAACAATATTTATTTCGATACTATCTGTAGATAGGGAAAACTGAGATGGCTGGAAAAATACATCTTGAATTGTTAAGTCAATTTCAGGTAAATTATGCCAATTCAGTTTTAATAACGGATCGCCATGCAAAGTCATTTGGGCACAAGTTGTTTCCATTAAGAATGAATTATTTACTAATTGAATGTTTTCAATTGCTTTACTTACATGGCTTCCAAAAGAATTCCCATAATTGAATTCACTAATTTGCTCATACAGATTAGATGTGTAGGTATTTAAATAACTGGCAAAGCCAAGTTTTGTTGACGAAATAAAACTAATTGCCCCTAAATTATTAAGTATCACAAATTTTTCTGAAATTGAATTATAGTTAGGCATAAATATATCTCCAGTGTAGCAAGAATTACCAATTACCATTGGATATTTCCCGGTATTATTCCAATTCTGAGGGTCATCCACATTTTGATCAAAACCTCCACCTGCAGTTCCATGTCCAAAAAACGTCATAAGAGACACTCCATTTTCTATTCGTTCGCTCACGTCTGTACTTAAAACAGGATTAAAGGGATTAGAATTATCTTTAAAATATGATGAGACATTTCCTCCAAAATTTTGGTTTTCAATGGTGTTCTTCATTGAATTTAAATAAGATTTAAACAAGTTTTGTTCACTGCTGGTAGTTCCTCCGCCAAAATGTAAGATTTGCTTTTGCCATTCCTTATTGCCTTTATCGTATACATCATTTTGATCTTGATTGTTTTCGTAAGATTGAACCTTATCGAGATAAGCAATAACATCTGCATTATTTTTTGCGGAAATTCTTCCTATAGGTATGAATGGTTTCCAGGATATCCCATCAAATTTACTGGTGAAACAAATATCACTTGATGGATACCCAAAGCTAGGTATCAAACTCATGTTGTAGGAGAAAGTATTTTTACGGGAGCCTTGTCCAAGCAAAGAGTTAATTTCATTGGCTTCACGAACACCCTTTCCAAGAAGGAGCAATCCAATTGGTTTAGCTGTACTCAAATCATAAGTCATTTTTGCCATTCTTCGAAGTCCAAGTGCGTGTTTTGGTACACCCCCGCCAAATTGAAGATATAATTCATCAACATTAACTAAAATTGCATTATGCCCCCCTCCTCCTGGACTAGATCGATAAGATTTGTATTGAGTAGCACTTGAAAGGAGAGTTGGGGGATAGAAAATTAGATAGGACTCTTCAAAGTTAAACGAATTAAAGGGAGTGAAATAACCGTTACCATTAATAGGAGAAAGTTGTGTGATTTCTCTAACTTCGGTTTCTGAAGCAATAATTACACGTTGTTTTATTCCGTTACCAGAATTTGGTATCAGCACTTGCCATGTGCTACCATTTTGAACCATTGGTAAAGATCGAGCTATTAGTCCTCCAAAAACGAAGCACCTTGGATTTGTAAGGTTAGCATTTGATAAATCATAACGGTTTTTAGCTTGACTGGCATGATCATCAAAGGTAAAATCTGCATATGTTTGATTATTCAGATTTGTGGCTCTAGGGTATGTGAGTGATACGTAATTTAAAGATTGATAATCTGTAGTAGCTCCTTGATCTCCAATAATTTTAAAAAAAGCATTCGTACTTCCGGCACTTAAATTAGTTACTGTGATTTCTTCATTAATAATGGTTTGTCTATATCCAATAAATATTTCGTCGTAGATAAGAACATTTCCACTTCCAATTTCCCATCGGAGGTGGTGATTACCAACGCCGGTATAGTTTGCATCACTATTCGAAAGACTTTTGGCATGAAATTTTACTGGAGGAGCATCTGTTCCATTGTAAGGGTAGGGTGTTGAGATGGGCACGGTAAGACTTGAGCCTGATGCTCCATTAATATTTCCTCCGCCCCACCCTTCTCCTGGTTCAAAGTAGGAACTGTAAGAATTCACGCTATTGAATCCGCCATAATAGTTGGAATTGTAATTGCGTTCACTTTTTTGATAAAAAAAAGTTTTTGGTGTATAGTTTGCAAAGTTTATATCCGTTTCTTGATTGAACCTTTTGTTCGGTCCTGTTCCCCAAGAAAGAAAGTAAAAGATCGTATCGTTGTAGAGACTGTATAATGGATTTCCTATAGTATTAGGGTCATCGTACAATAAGGAATCTAGCCAGCCGTCATTTCGTTCAGCAAAAAATTCGATATAGTCACCAACATCGAAGCTGTTGTCCCCACCATCCACAATACGCAGGGGTAATTCTCGCTCTCGACCAAACACTTGAAAATCACTTGGGTTGATAGTAGCCACAGGTATTCCAGCAGCACTCATGGATGCAAATGAAATTTGATGTACACCAGTAGCCGTTACTGGGAACTTATAATATTGTTGATTGTAGTCTATCCATTCATTTCCATAGGTTTGTCCACTGCTTTGGAGTGCACCTAGTAAAGTCAATGTAAAAACAATATATTTCATTTTATTCTTTCTTAAATGCTTCTTCAAACCCAAATTTCAGAGAGATTACATGAGAGAATAGCGCTTCTGACTGATTTCCAATGTTTGTAAATGCATAATCCAAGGTAACTCCTTTGAGTGTAACCCCAAGGCCAATATTCGGCTGAAAAACCAAATACTGTGTATCATCGAAGTTTTTCAAATATTGGAAATTGTTAATCCCGGTGCGTAAAGCGACAATGTTTTTATAACCAATCTCAACACCCATCATTGGGTCTATACTTACTACACCAGATTTTATCATTGTATTTCGTCTTCCATCAGTCGTAATGGCAGCATTAATTTCGGGTGAAACTGTTATGCCCTTTTCTCCGATATTGAAGTCACGCCGTGCCGCAAGAATCATACGAGGAAGGGTAAGTTCCAAACCGTTTTCAGGAATTTCATTGCTTGTCTCTAGGAAAACTTCTTGCATCGAAGCATCGAGGTTAAATATCCAAGCGTTAAAAGTGGAAGTGACGTCTCTAGCCATGGCGGCAAATGTCCACTTGTTCTTTAATTGGTACACAAATCCTGCATCAATTCCAAATCCCCAGCTCCGTGCAAAATCTCCAGCTCTTCTGTGTACAATCTTCGCCGTTCCACCTAAACTCATTCCTTCTATTGGCAATTTGCGAGCATAGGAGAAAAGAAATGCGTAGTCAGCTGCGGTGAAAAGCGTAATCCGATCGTAATCAATTCGTCCTTCATTATCAATGAGCTGAGTCGTATTTGGAATATCGTCCACCCCAAACCGTATAGCGGCAAAACCTACTGTACTTTGATCGTCTATGCTGTGCGCGATTCCCAAGTAATCATACTTCGCAATTCCGGCAAAATACTCAGAATGCATAAGACCTATATCAAGGTCGTTCGTTACATGTGTGAGACCAGCAGGATTCCAATAAGCCGCCGTGACGTCATTTACACCTGCAACTAAAGAGTTTCCCATGCCTAAGGCACGCGCGCCCACCCCAATTTGAAGGAATTCGTTTGAGTATTTTGGCGCATTCGTTCCTTCTTCTTGTCCAAGGATGAGCCAAGGTAAAAGAAAGATACATCCCAATAGGAAAACTTGATTATTCATAGGTTACGCTTAGTTACAAAATTACATAAATATTGTGATTATTTTCAGTTTGCCTAGTTTTTTTATATGAACGTTTGAACCGTCCAAACGTTGACTGGGGAATACAAATCTCTATTGAATATGTTCCTAAGGAGACAATTTACGGAGGTAAGAAAGCACTCGATAATGGCTCAATGGTTTTATTCTTTTTCGAGATTGGAAAAAAACATTTATTTTGCACCATGTTTTCTATTCCAAATATTCTAACAGCATCGAACCTGTTATCAGGGTTATTCAGCATTGTTTTTTCATTGTCTGGACGGCTGGACTGGGCTGTTTTAGCCATTTTTATTGGCGCCGTATGTGACTTTTTTGACGGGTTTGCAGCACGTCTGCTTAATAAACAAGGTGAATTTGGCAAGCAATTGGATTCTTTGGCTGATATTGTAACTTTTGGAGTGGCTCCCTCAATTATGGTGTTTGTTTTACTGATTATATCAAGTGCTTGGGATTTGATTCAAACAGGAGGTGGGGCTTTGAATAATTTATGGTTAGACGGTACCATGGGTTATAGTGTGAGCCTGTGGGTGGGGGTATACTTAAATGACCTTGTCGGGAACGAGCATCCAGATTACCCGATGATGTTCTCTGGGTGGAACTTAATTTATCCACTTTTTGCTTTCTTCATTGCATTTATGAGCCTATTTCGTTTAGCTAAATTTAATTTAGATGAACGTCAGTCTACTGGATTCATTGGTATACCAACACCCGCCAATACGTTGTTTTTTGCTGCTTTTGCGCTTATGCTATGGGATGGCTTTGGAGCTGAGGATTGGAGGACCGCACTCAGCATGACGTTAATAAAGGATCAAGTATTACTGTTTTTCGTGGTGTTATTCTCCTTGCTTTTGGTTGCCGAGTTACCACTTTTTTCTTTAAAATTCACTTCATTTAGCTGGAAAGAGAATCAATTGCGAATTATATTTCTTGGTATTTCAGCTATTTTGATATCCACACTGTTCGTTTGGGCACTTCCTTTGATTATTCTGCTTTATATTGGAATGTCTTTAGGTAAGTATTCAATGAGATCCTCTAGCTAGTCTTCCGTGGGTATCATTTTTATTTCAATAACCCATTCAAGCACAGGGTGTGGGTACTGAGAAACGGTGTAACTTTTACCGTCTTTAGTAGACATTCCCCAAATGTAATAGTCCTCATAACGGGAGGTAGAAATTGCTTTTTGACTAAAATATGAGAAGAATGGTGCAATAGATTCCTTCTTTTCGCTTACAATTAAAATACTGTTCTGCTCAAACTCATTACCTCTATTGTAAACCGCACAAGTGCTCTCCTGTTGGGTGAATAATGGAACTAGGGAATCAATTTTTTCAAACAGGTTCGAAGGCCATTCTTCGAATAATGCTAATAATTCTTCTGTTGGATTCAGCGCAGTATTGGTTTGAGTTGGAGTTTGGTTATTTGAGCAATTGACTAACATTAAACTAAGAGAAAACAATATCACTTTCTTCCACAAGTGCATCACCACGCATTTTTAAAAATAATTGGATCAAAGCTACTACATCTTTTTCACAATAGACCTTGATCCGCTCCAAATCGTTATCTTCATAATATACGCGGGCTACATCTGCCCCTGAGATATCGTCCTTAGGAGTGGGGATATTGAAAATATGGCACAGCAAAGCGAGTGATGTAAAGTGTTTGTAATCACCAAACTTCCAAAGTTCTAACGTATCTAAATGATTCACTTCCCATGGTTTTTTACCTGCAATGTCTAAAGGAGGTGGAAGCGGAATTCCTAAAACCAACATTCGTCTTGCGATATATGGAAAATCAAATTCTTTAGCGTTATGGCCACAGAGTAGGTGATAGGGAGAACTGTAATGCTCAGATAGTAAAGCACTAAACTGGCGTAGCAATGTTTCTTCGTCGTCGTGGTAGAATGATTTCATGCGAATGGATTTCCCTGTTCTTGTCTCTCGAACAAATCCGCATGAGATACATACGATTTTCCCAAATTCAGCGTAGATTCCAGCTCGTTCGTTATATAGGTCACTAACTGATTTATCTTCTTTTTGGAGAAATCGAGTTTTCAAGTTGAATAATTCTGCCGATTTTTCATCGACATCATCAAATCGATATACTAGTGGTACAGTTTCGATATCTAGAAATAGCACTTTTTCTAATTGAACTTTTTGAAGCATTTTAGGTGTTTTTTATTCCTAAGTTAATTTAAAAGATGAATTAGTTAAAGGTTTTTTATCAAAATTCTCTAATTTCAAGAGAAATTAACCAACACTATTATGACAAATCAAGAAATGGGTAAGTTTGGTGAAGACTATGCTGCCTCCTACTTACGTAAAAATGGGTATCAAATTCTCGATCGGAACTATAGATTTAAAAAGTACGAAGTAGATATTATTTGTAAGCATGATGATTACTTGGTATTTGTAGAAGTAAAGGCGAGAAATACCAGTGAGATTGGTCCTCCATGGAAAGCCGTAACCCGAGTAAAACAACGTCAAATCATACAATGTGCGCATCAATACATAATATCAAAGGATATTGATGCGGAGGTCCAATTTGATATTATTTCTATCGTTCATAATAATTCAGGCACTTTCTTAGAGCATTTGGATAGAGCATTTTACGCAATGTAATACGTTCTTTATCATCAATGATGAATTGCAGGTTCAATTCACTATCTTTGTGCGCTAAACAAATGAATAATGTCAAGTAGCAGAGGAAGTCAGAGAGTAGGAAAATCAAAACCGACGAATAGAGGAGGGGGAAAGCCAAAACGTGCAAAAACAACCACTCGAACAGGTAGGGCGATAGAGCCTTCAGCGAGTAAACGAAAGCCAAGTGGGCCGCCGATGCCAAAATTTTCGGAAGACGTTCGGTTGAATAAATATTTGTCGAATGCAGGTATTTGTTCAAGAAGGGAAGCAGATGTGCTTATTGAAACAGGCGTTGTTACCGTTAACGGAGAGATTATTACGGAATTAGGTTATAAGGTGAAGCCTAATGATGTTGTTAAATATGATGGAGAGCGTATTAATACTGAAAAGAAACAATATGTCGTTCTGAATAAACCTAAGGACTTTGTTACTCGTGGCGATGATCCGTTGGCTCGAAAAAATGTAATGGGATTGGTAATGAGAGCATGCAAGGAGCGCATTTTTCCACTCGATAAGATGGACAGAGAAGCGACTGGTTTATTGCTTTTTACAAACGATAGTGACTTAACCAAAAAGCTAAACTATTCCAAGCAGAATTTGACACGTATTTATCACATAACAGTTGACAAGCCTTTTCAAGCTGAGCATTTGGAGAAAATGATGACCGGGGTTCACATGGACGATGAAATGATGAGGGTCACCAATGCAAGTTATGTAGATGGAAAAACAAGCAGAGAAATTGGTGTAGAAGTTAAAACTATGCGCACCAAGAATGTAGAACGTATGATTGAGCGTCTTGGATATTCAATTGTCAAAATTGATCGCGTACAATACGGACCATTAACGAAAAAGGACTTGCCGAGAGGACACTACCGTCACCTCACAGAGCAAGAAGTCGCGTTTTTGAAAATGATTTAGTTATGAAGAAACTGATTCCACTATTTTCTGTTGGGTTACTTTTTTTATTCACCAATTGTCAAGAAGCTGAAGATACAATTCAAGAAGCTGGGTTTACGTCCTATTTTTTTCCTACAGACAGTTTGGTGCCCTATATTTACGTATTCAGCGATGAGAAAAGACCGCTAGATGAACGGTTCTTTCGAATGTATCGTTTAGAAAACGACAGAGATACTTCCTTCGTAGTTGAGCGCTTCAATAGCTCTTTTAAAATAACAGAAGGGTTCACTTTTAAATTGAATGATTCCCTAACAGTAATAGATCATATGATTGTTGATCGCGACGGGTTGAAGCGACAGTCAAACGTGACGTCGAATTATTCTTTTCCGATGTACGCACATATGGTAGCCCACTTTATCGCTGATTTTCCGGGAGTCACTGACTCAACGGTCATTGTTCAAGATTCTAAAAAACATATTTTTAATCCGGATACCACTTACGTGCTATTTGGAAATGAGCTTCCCGCAATTCTTGTGAAAGATACAATTCGATGGTACGAATTGAGCTCAAGCTCAAGTGAAGTGCGTGAACAAATGGTTGTTACAGATAACATTTATGTTAAGGGATATGGGTTGGTTGAATGGGGTTCTGAAGATAAGTCTGTCGTATTCACTTTGCGGGTTGTTTTGAGTGATGCCTGGTGGTCGGAACACGCTCAAGCACCACAAGTTAGGTTCTAGTCAATTTTAAGGCATAATATTTGCTAAATCTGCAGAACAATTGAAAAGAAGATGAATTACTTACTTTATTTACTGGTTTCGGTTTCACTGAGTTTTGCGACTATAAATGTCATTCCATTTTCGGAAATAGAAACAGCTTTTCAAACAGGTGATTCCGGAAAGATAATGGAGCTCTCAAAGTCGAAATTGATAATTAATCTTGATGGTAGAGAAGGTGTTTATAGCCAGCCTCAGGGAAACCAAGTTTTAAAGACCTTTTTTAAGGTAAATCCACCGAAAACTTTTTCTTTTTCATTCAAGGGAACAGAAAAAAAAATGGGCTCCTATGCGTTAGGACTGTACACTTCTTCAAATGCATCTGTCTTTAAAGTAAGTTTGAAATTCTTAAAGGAGGGAGATGTGTATAAGATTGAATCATTGGCAATACAAAAACAATAGTTAATTATCCGAATAGGTGAAAATTAAATTAATTTGTGTTGGCAAGACGGGTAAGAAGTTTCTGGAGGAGGGAGAACAGGAATATGTCAAACGACTTGGGTACTACCTAACTTTTGAAAGAATTGAACTTCCGGATGTAAAACAATCTAAAACACTTACTGAAGACCAAATTAAGTCTCGCGAAGGCGAAATGATTCAAGCAAAAATCCAACCTGGAGAAAAAGTCTTTTTATTGGATGAAAATGGAAAGGAATTTAATTCCGAACAGTTTGCCGAGTTTTTACAAAAACAATTTAATCAAGGAGGGCAAGCAATTGTGTTTGTGATTGGAGGGCCTTATGGCTTTACTGATGCGCTTTATAAAATAGCTAAAGGAAAAATCTCTTTGAGCAAAATGACGTTTTCACATCAAATGGTACGCATGTTTTTTGTAGAGCAACTATATCGATCAATGACAATTCTGAGAGGTGAGCCCTATCACCATCGTTAAAACTATACCATTTCAACAGCTTCAACACGCACCACTTCAGGCGCTACCTTTTTAACGGCTTCTTCAAGACCCGCTTTGAGCGTCATTACGCTCATTGAGCAATCACGACAGGCCCCAAGTAGTTGCACCCGAACGACACCCTCTTCAGTTATTTCAACGAGCTCCATATCGCCACCATCTGCCTCAAGAAAAGGTCTTAACTGTTCTAAGGCCTCATTCACTTTTTCTGTTACACGTTCAATATCTAGTGCCATTTTATTTTTTCTTTTGGTCTACTTCTAAGACAAATTTACGAACTAATTCATCAAATGCTGCAGAAATCGGTGTGTTTTCCTGATAAACAGCTGGGCGACCAATGTCTCCTGATTCTCGTACGCTTTGGACGAGCGGGATGTGTCCCAAAAAGGTTTCTCCCATTCCCTCCGCAAGGTTTTTCACACCATCTCTCCCGAATATGTAATACTTATTTTCAGGAAGTTCCAACGGTGTAAACCAAGCCATATTTTCAACTAGACCAAGCACAGGTACTTTAATGTTATCAAGTTTAAACATATTTACTCCTTTACGTGCATCGGCTAATGCAACTTCCTGAGGGGTTGATACAATAACTGCTCCATCCAGGGGCACAGTTTGCACCAATGAAAGGTGAATATCTCCAGTTCCTGGAGGTAAATCAATAAGTAGGTAGTCTAGTTTCCCCCAATGAGTGTCTGTGAACATTTGAGTAAGTGCCTTTGAAGCCATAGGGCCTCTCCAAACTATTGCATTGTCGGCTTCTGTAAAAAACCCGATAGACATAATTCCTATACCATAACTCAAAACCGGAGTCATTTTTCGTTCTCCGTCTACCTCAATGGTTTGCGGTCGTTCTCCTACTATATCAAACATTGTGGGCATCGAAGGACCATAGATGTCAGCGTCAACGATTCCAACTTTGTAACCAGCTTTAGCTAATCCCCCAGCTAAGTTTGCCGTAACAGTAGATTTTCCTACTCCTCCTTTTCCAGATGCAATAGCGACAATGTGCTTTACTTCCGGAAGGATTTTTCTTCGGGCGGATTTAGCCTCGACTGGTAATCCGATTACTGTAGTGTTCACCTCAATATGATCACCAAGAACTCTTTTCAAGGCAAAGTTTACCGCTTCTTGCATTCTTTTTCGAGCGTGGAGGGCTGGATTAACTACGTTTACGGTAAGTGAAATAACGTTGCCTTCAATGGCTAGATTTTCTAAAAGATTTTGAGAAATAATATCCTTTTTTAAATCAGGCTCAATCACATTTCCGAGCGCCTCTAAAACTTTGTCGCGTGTAACTTCCATTTGTATAATTTGCAATACAAAGGTACATATTTGTTCCTCATTTTATGGCGCATTTTTAAGTAATCATAGAGTTTAGTAGGGAATAGACATTTTTCAACATTATCAAGGGAGTAATTGACTTGTTTTTTATATTATTGTGTTCAAATCAACTACATACATGCGAAAAATTATTCTGTTTGAATTGTCGATTATTTGCCTCTTAAACGCTGGATGCTCGGATAATTCCGAGGCATCGACGCCGTCAACTTCTTCAACAATGACAATTTCTGACTCCACTATGGTAATGTCAGAAGTGAATGCCCAAGAATTAGCATTGATCCATCTGAGTTGCCTATCGCGTCTGGATTTGGATTGTAACGATTCCATTAATGAAGGAGGGGGAGTGCTGTTTGCTCCGTATACTTCTTTTGATAATAAATCTGCTCAGAGGCTTTCTTTTCAAGAAATTTTGAATTTACATGTTCGAGATACTTTATTGATTTGGGGAGAGTTTGACGGGTCAGGTGAGCCGATTGCAATGACCGCTCAACGCTACTTTCAGCGTTTTGTAAATGATGTAGATTATTTAGATTCATTGGTAGAGATAAATAGTGGTGTTTTGCCTCTTAGAGGCAACAGTAGTTCAAAGTTGGAGGAATTATTTCCAGAAGGTGAATTCGTGGAATTTTACAGTCCTCCTAGGAATCCTGAATTGATGGGTTTGGACTGGCGTTCGTTGATTTTTGTTTTTGAACAAATCGAAAATCAACTACGTTTAGTTGCCTTAGTGCATAATGAATGGACAATCTAAGCGATGGCAAATCGACGCCCATTGAATAAAGTTTTAGGACCAGGAATTCTATTTGCGGCAACTGCAATTGGCGTTTCTCATTTGGTTCAAAGTACGACTGCTGGCGCGTTGTATGGTTTTTCAATGCTTGCATTTATTATTGCTGCAAATGTTTTCAAGTTTCCCTTTTTTGAATTTGGTGCACGTTATGCTTCAGCTACCGGCAAAACATTGATTCATGGATACAAGGAAATGCATGTTTTCTGGTTATACGCTTACATGGTAGTAACCGTCATCTCCACTTTTTTTGTAACAGGAACAGTCGGCATTGTGACAATCGGATTTATGGAGAATTTATTTCACCTAAATGTGTTATTAAATTTTCCATATGCTACACACCTAGCTCTTTTTGGTAGTTGTTTGTTATTATTGGGGGTAGGTGGATTTAGCGGGCTTGAAAAACTAATCAAATTACTGGGTTTTGTTCTGGTTATCGGGACCTGTGTTGCTTTTTCTGCGGCACTATTTCAGGGTCCTCAATCGAATGAATCACTTTTACCTGACTTAGGGGAGAACGGCTGGCTGTATCTTATTCCATTAATGGGGTGGATGCCAACCGCAGTTGATTTGTCTGCCTGGAGTAGTATTTGGACTGTCGAAAAGATTAAACAATCAGGTTACCACCCCACAGTAAAAGAATCTGTACGAGAGTTTAGTATTGGTTATTGGATATCAGCCTTCTTAGCGATTCTCTTTGTTACTATGGGGGCTATGATGGTGTATGGAAGTGGAAGAGAGGTTCCGACAAGTGGGGTTGAATTTTCTGGATTTGTAATTGAACTTTATACGACATCTATTGGTAGATGGTCTTTTTATTTCATTTCTGCCGCAGCATTCTCTATTATGTTTTCCACATTCATTACTGTGTTGGACGGTTATACCCGCGCACTGAGGACGTCTTTTTCTCTGGCCATAGGAAAACAAGAAAGCCAGGGGAAAGGCATCGGAATTATTTTTGTAATCGCTGCTGGAAGTTTGGGTTTGATTTTACTTTTTCAACAGTTGGGTGACTTTCGCTTGATGGTGAATACAGCTACTACAATTTCATTTTTGATTGCACCACTTGTTGCTATACTTAACTTTAGGTTGGTGATGGCCGATAAAGTTGGTCGGGAGAATGCACCGAATGGCTTTATGAAATTCCTAAGTTATTGTGGAATTGCTTTTTTAATTGCCTTCTCTTTTTGGTTCATCACTACGCTTTAAAAATGGGTTGATAATTTTTCATTTTTGTGCCTCCAATCGTTATTTTTTCACTAAATTTATACAACAAGAAATAGGTTAGTCTATATAAATCAGGCGTTTGTCTTGGTTGATCTTGTGTATGCCGAGAAGCTTTTTGTTCTTCTTATGGATTAGTTAACTTCGTATTCCTTATTGAAATAGAGGGATGGAAACAATTTTTAGATATGGCAGTAAGTGAATTAACGGATTTAAATCAGGCGCTAAGAAAATATTTTGGGTATGATCATTTTCGGGGAGACCAGGAGGAGATTATCAATAATATTTTGGAAGGAAAGAATACGTTTGTAATCATGCCAACCGGTGGAGGTAAGTCCATGTGTTATCAATTGCCAGCATTATTATCTGAGGGTACAGCTATTGTTGTTTCACCATTAATTGCGTTGATGAAAAATCAGGTCGATGCTATTCGCAATGTGAGTGAAGATGATGCTGTCGCCCATGTACTCAATAGTTCTTTGTCGAAAGGAGACATTAATAGGGTGAAGGAAGATATTGTTTCCGGTAAAACGAAGCTCCTATATGTTGCACCTGAATCCTTGACAAAGCAAGCTAATATCGATTTCTTTACATCTGTACCAATTTCATTTTTTGCCATAGACGAAGCGCACTGTATTTCCGAATGGGGACATGATTTCCGTCCGGAATATAGAAGATTAAGGGAGATCTTTGAGGCGATATCCAGTGTTCCGATTATAGCTTTGACGGCCACTGCAACTCCTAAAGTGCAGCAAGATATACAAAAGAACTTAAATATGGGTGATGCACGTTTGTTCAAAGCTTCTTTTAATCGTGATAACTTGTATTACGAAGTACTTCCGAAAAGAGAGATTGAAAAAGATATTATTAAATACATTCGAACCCAAGCGGGCAAGTCAGGAATTATTTATTGTCTAAGTCGCAAGAAAGTAGAGCAACTCGCGGAGTTATTGCGGGTTAACGGGATTAATGCTTTGGCTTATCATGCTGGTATGGATGCGGCTACTCGTGCTCGGCATCAGGATATGTTTTTAATGGAGGAAGTGGATGTTATTGTAGCCACAATTGCCTTTGGAATGGGAATCGACAAGCCCGATGTACGGTATGTGATTCACCATGATATTCCCAAATCACTCGAGAGTTACTATCAAGAAACAGGTCGTGCTGGAAGGGACGGTGGAGAAGGTGAGTGCATTGCATTCTATTCATATAAGGACATTGAAAAACTAGAGAAATTTCTTCAGGGAAAACCAGTTGCAGAACAAGAAATTGGGCGACAACTCTTGTTTGAGATTGTTTCGTATGCAGAAACTTCCATTTGTAGAAGAAAGTATTTGTTGCACTATTTTGGAGAGGAATACGACGATTCGAAGTGTTCGGAAATGTGTGACAACTGCAAGCATCCAAAAGAGAAGATGGAAGGCAAAGAATTTGTGGTTAAGCTTCTGAAAGCGGTATTGGAGTTAAAAGAAATGCAACGCGCCAAACATATGTGTTCGTTCATGGTGGGGGAAGAAACTGCAGAGATTATTTCTTACAAACACAATGAGTTGTCTGTGTTCGCCTCCGGAAAAGAGAAAGACAAAGTGTTCTGGAATGCGGTCATACGCCAGTGCTTGGTGTCTGGTTTAATTTCTAAAGACATTGAAACGTATGGTATTTTGAAAATGACGGAGAAGGGTGAGGATTTTATCGGAAATCCTACCTCGTTTATCCTCGTAAAAGAACATGATTATTCTGAAGGAGGGGATGAAGATATCATGTTAGCGCAGTCTGGAAATAAAGATGCTTTTGATGAGGTGTTGTATCAGGCATTATTGGATTTAAGGAAGCAATTGTCTCGTGAAAAGAACATTCCACCATTCGTTATTTTCCAAGAGCCATCATTGAAAGATATGTGTTTTCAATATCCTATCACGAAGGAAGAAATGACCAACATTCAAGGAGTAGGTCAAGGAAAAGCTCAGCGTTATGGAGCACCATTTCTGGCATTAATTAGCAATTATGTAGACGAAAACGAAATCGAACGGCCACAAGATATGGTGGTTAAATCCTTAGTAAATAAATCAGGACTTAAGGTTCAGTTGATAATGAATATCGATAAGAAATTACCACTTGAGGATATTGGTAGAGCGCAGGGTAAATCGTTTGAAGAAATCATCGAGGAGATCGAAATGATTGTACAGTCTGGAACGCGTGTGAACATCGATTATTATATTAACGACATTTTAGATGACGATAATCAAGAAGAAATTTACGACTATTTTTCAGAAGCAGAGACGGATTCAATTGAGGATGCCTATAAAGAGTTTGACGGCGACTATAGTGAGGAAGAATTGCGATTAATGCGTATTAAGTTTATGTCTGAAATGGCCAACTAATCAGGTTTTTATCCGTCGGTATGAATTGATGGTCTGTGGAGAGAAAACGATAATTAATGAAGTGTGTCAACAGTTTATAGGGATGTTCAAGTCTATTGTGATAAAGAACTTAAGTATCACAGGATTTAAAAACTAATGCTTATTGCACGTTTGTTGCTCCTCCTCAACATATCTATATTTTTCCGATGCCTTAGTGCTGATTCATCTTTTTTCTGTTAGAAAATCATCTGTCTCATCAACAATTACTACTTTAGCGCTTTGTAAAATTAAACTTGTAAAAATATGTCTTACTTGTTCACATCAGAGTCTGTTTCTGAGGGTCACCCAGATAAGGTTGCGGATCAGATATCAGATGCACTTATTGATCATTTTTTAGCTTTTGACCCGAACTCAAAGGTTGCCTGTGAAACACTTGTGACTACTGGTCTTGTTGTCTTAGCGGGAGAGGTGAAATCGAAAACTTACTTAGACGTTCAACAAATTGCACGTAATGTGATTGATCGTATTGGGTATACAAAAAGCGAATACCAATTTGACGGAAAATCATGTGGAGTTATTTCCGCGATCCATGAACAGTCGGAGGACATTAACCGTGGTGTAGACCGTGGCGCTCCGGAAGAACAAGGAGCTGGTGACCAAGGGATGATGTTCGGGTATGCAACCAACGAGACAGAGGATTATATGCCGTTAGCGTTAGACTTGTCACATCGAATTTTACGTGAGCTAGCTGCTTTACGCAGAGAGAATAATGAAATCAAGTATCTTCGTCCTGACTCCAAGTCTCAAGTAACAATTGAGTACGATGATAACAATCAACCAATGCGTATTGATGCGATTGTTGTTTCTACACAACACGATGACTTCGACGTGGATGAGGAGAAAATGCTTGCACGTATTAAAAATGATATTATTAATATTTGTGTTCCACGTGTTAAAGCTCAATTAAAGCCGGAACTCCAAATATTGTTTACTGATGATATCACGTATCATATTAATCCAACTGGTAAGTTCGTGATTGGCGGTCCTCATGGAGATACAGGATTAACTGGTCGTAAGATCATCGTGGATACCTATGGAGGAAAAGGTGCGCACGGAGGTGGAGCTTTTTCTGGAAAAGACCCTTCAAAAGTGGATCGCTCTGCGGCTTATGCAACACGTCATATTGCTAAGAATATGGTAGCCGCAGGTGTATGTGATGAGATTTTAGTGCAGGTTTCTTATGCGATTGGTGTTGTTGAACCGATGGGTATATATGTTAATACTTATGGGACTTCTAAAGTTAACATGACAGACGGTGAAATCGCTCAAAAAGTAAGTGCGATTTTCGATATGCGTCCTGCTGCAATTGAAACACGTTTGAAGTTGAGAGAACCTATCTATAGTGAGACAGCTGCTTATGGCCACATGGGTCGTAAATCAGAAATCAAAGAGATTACGTTTAAGAATTCAGGTCAAGAAGTAACCCGAAAAGTAGAGACATTTACTTGGGAAAAGCTTGATTTCGTAGATAAAGTAAAAAGCACTTTCGGTTTATAATCGAAACTCAATACTTATAAAACAAAAACGTCCGACTACATTTAGTCGGACGTTTTTGTTTAAGCAGAAACTAGTTTTAGTTCTTCACGAATTTCAATATGTTGTTTCCAGTCTTTCCGGGAATCTGAATAAAATACATTCCTTTTTCAAGGTTATTAACATTTAGCGTAGTCAATCCATTTTTCAGTGCGAATTGACGGATTCTTTTCCCTTGGGAATCCATTATCTCACCGATTACTCCATGTGAGACGGATGAGTTTAGAAGGATATTCAGTTCATCCGAGGTAGGATTAGGATAAATCTCAACAAGCTCTAAGGTGTATTGCTCTACTCCAACATTTCCATCTCCATTGGGATTAAATTCTCCACGCGCTTTATTTGATCGACTTGAATTATAGTCTTGGGCTTTTTCAGAAGTGCATAAGTCTGCGGGCTCAATTTCAATCAAGTAATCTAATCCAGGTTCATTAATAATACTTAAATCTGTATAGCTGAATAGGTTCGCAGGTATCGTTGTAAGTTCAATCCAACCTGTTGCATCTGTTACCCTCCATAGTTTCAATTGTGTATATTGAAATCCTTCGTAACTATCCCAATTTAAATTGACATCGTCCCCAATTCCAGCACTAATTGTTAAATGAATTGTTTTATGAACAGGGCTAAAATCACTTTCATAACCGCAAGAGTCTACAGCTGTCATTTTGTACCGCCAGGATCTGACCATCGGTGATGCCACTGTATCAGTCCATTCTGACTCCTCATCAAACAATTGAGAATGCACCAATTGATATACATTTGCCTCCGATGTTTCCCTGTAAATATTGTATGAAGCAATTCCAATTAATTGAGCTCTTTCCCAAACTAATTTATTCGTTGTGGTAATGGTATCAACTGTTATGAGGCAAATTGGTTGTGTTTCAGGAAGAACTGGTTCTACATTAACCCATAGCATTCCTGCACATCCCAAAGTATCCATAACGTAAACAGTGTATTCATTAGTCGTAAGACCTGAAATGTCCTCAGTTGACTCCCCATTACTCCAAGATATAGTTTGAACACCGTTATTCGAAATAATATCAATATCAATAGCTCCGTCATTATCACATGATGCATTTACCACATCAATCAGTTCAATTTCAGGACTACCTTCATCTGATACAACGATACTAACAGCAGTAATACAGCCGGATTGATCCGTCATTACACAAGTATATTCACCAGCTAGTAAGTTAGATTGCATTCCCGTTGAAGAACTCAATAGATTATTTTGACTATCATACCATTCCCAATCATATGAGCCCGTACCTCCTTGAGCAATAACTGAAGCACTTCCGTCAGCATTACCACAAGAGCTATTCATAGTACTAGTGGTCCATGTCATTTCATCAGGCCCACTAACATTGAATGAAGCGATAGATTCACATCCATTGTTGTCAATGACTGTTACTTCATATGGACCTGCCATCAGATTCACTAAATCTTCCGAAGTTGCTCCATTACTCCAATTAATTGAAGCGATCCCAGCAGAATTTGTAATCGAGATATCTATTGAGCCATCATTACCCCCAAAGCAACTTACAGGCGAAGAATTACCTGATATAGAAATACTATTACTTGAAATGGTTGCAGGAGCAGTTGCTGTACACCCGTATTCATTATTAACATTTACAAAATAAAGGCCTGGACTTAAATTCGGAATAGAACTAGAAACGACAGCAGAATCCATAAACCCAACACTCCAATATGCATCGTGTAATCCATTTGAACCAGGAGAAGAAAAAGAAGCTGTAGCACTTCCATCTTCTTGACCACAATTGGCATTCGTGATACTCATATTGATGGTAGGAGCTGGGTTCACTGTTAAGTCAAAATTAGTACTTGCAGAACATCCGTATGCAGCGAAATACCTGGTATAGGTAATGGTGTAAACGTTATTGGGTGCAACTTGATTGGGATAGAATTTGTTGTTAAAAACGCCTATTCCAGAAAAGTCACCTCCAATAGGTGTAACAAAATTCATTAAAGTAATGGGGTTTTGATTTTGACAAACTTCACCGAATGGCGTAGAAATTATCGGCTCAATTACATCTAAATTCAGTGTAGCTGTTGAATCACAGCCATAGATACTCGTTAAAATTTGGGTGTAACTTCCAGTTGAATCCAGTAATTGACCGTTCCAATTTAAAGTATCCCCATTACATATAGTCGCGTTTTCTGTCGTAAACCAATTCATACGGACATTTATCCCAACGGTATCGTATCCTTGACAACCATTAACATTCGTCCCTATCACTGAAATTTCATATAAACCTGCAGGAGGAAAAAATTCTTGGCCATTGATAACGTTATTTGACCAATCATAGGTTGCTCCTGCACCGGCGCCTGTCGCCGTTAAAGTGACCCCATCACCTTCACATACAGAAATATCTGCCGGCACATTGAGAACTGGATTTGGGTTCAAGGTGACTAATAAAGAGTCACTATTTGAACAACCATTATTATCTGTCCCAATCACAGTGTAATATCCACTAGTTTCAATAAGCACTTCTTCTCCTTGTACTATTGGACTGTCCCAATTGTAAAAACCACCGATAGCTCCTGTTGCATTTAGGGTAATGGAATCTCCTTCACAAAAGGTGGTATCATTTCCAGCATCAATTGTAGGTAGACTCAATACTGTGACTAAGACCTGAACATTATCATTACATCCTTGGTCATCCGAAACGAAAGCAGTATAAATTTCGTTTTCCAAAGGGAAAAATTCTATACCATTCAAACAATTATCCCAAGAAATATCCAAATTGCCTGTACCTCCATTGGCAGTGGCCGTTAAAGTAACACCTTGACCAGCACAAACAGTTACATCCGGTCCACCATCGACAACAGGCGCAGGATAAACAGTAACATTAACATCATCAGTGCTCGTACAACCATTACTTCCAGTTCCGGTTACTTGGTAAATTGTATTTCCAACACTAGGTGTAAATGTTTGTCCATCTATCACACCATTATCCCAATTATAAGTCGTTGCATCTCCTGAAGCTGTTAGGGTAATAGGAGTAAATTCACATACGTTATAATCAGGTCCCCCATTTGTAGTAGGGAGAGCTAAAACATCCACAAAAACCATGTCTGAATTTGAGCAACCATTTCCATCAGTACCAATAACGGTATATGTTGTTGAACTAACTGGTAAAAAACCAACACCATTTGACACTCCATTATCCCAAGTATAACTATATGTTCCAGTTCCTCCTGTACCACTTCCACTTAATGTTACTCCTGAACCTGAACAAATGGATAGATCTGAACCAGCACTAATAGTAGGGGCTTCATGAATCGTTACATCGAAAGAATGAGAAACGGTTTCTATTCCATCCGTAACAGAGATGCTTAGGGTTGTTGTACCTATATTTCCTGGTTGTCCGGTTATCTCAAATCCATTAATACCAGTAACTGGATTGTATCCTATTGAGGTAATTGTGACAGAGTCAGGATTAACAACATTTGTGTTAGAAGAAGAAATACCATTGAAAACCAAAGAGTCACCATCCGCATCGGAAAATATTAAGGAATCAAGTAACATATTTGAAACATTGTTCGAACAAAAAACTGCTGGTGTACCTTCTTGTATGAATACAGGAGCAGTATTAAATGCCTTAACTGTATAATTACCATTCCCATCTCCAAAACTTACAAATGGTTTTTTAGTTAGTGGATGCATCATCATATCTAACTCAGATATTGTACCAGTTGCAACGGGACCTCCAATTTGATTCCAACTAGTACCATCCCACGATCTCACAAAACTTCCTACAGGGTTATAATCATCACTGTGAAATACATAATTGGTTGAATTATTTCCAGTATTGGCAATTTTAATTACATTTCCCGCATGATTATAAGGCCCATAAGGAGTTTGTATAACACTATTCGGATTGGATTGGATTCGTCCGATGAGCTCATTTCCATTTTTCACAAAATTATGAATTACGGCAGCGTTAGCACCTTTGTTGCTAGAAACATCAAAAAAGGGAGCACCATTAATTTCAATTGCAGTAGGGTTTTCTAAAACATCTAAAGCCTCGACGTAGCTTGCGGTGCTTCCCCATGGTTTACTGAAAACACGTAATGAATTACCAGCGCCTCCGTTGAAATTAGAAACAATGTAAATCGTATTGGTATTACTAACAGTTTTAATACCATAGGATGAGCCATAAATAATAGCAGTATTATTTGGAAAAATGCTACTTGAATTCTCAGCTAATGGCTCCCAATCACCATTTCCTGAATTGTATTCAACCGAACCAATAGCTCCATCTGAAAATTCATAAGCTAGAGCCAGTTTTAATGGATTAAGTCCTCCACAGCTAACTTTAATCGTTCCTTCGACCGTATTATTGTAAGTGCCGCCAAAGGGAGTTAAATCAGTCAAGTTGTTCGTAGGAACATCGTATAAATAAACACCATAATCTGCGTTTGTTGATTTACAGCCAATGATAATCGTTTGGTCAAAAACATCGACACTTAAATTGAATATGCCTGAGAGAAACCCATAGGTATTGAAATCCCAACTATTTGATTGTATATCAAAAAGAGCTATAATGAGTTCATCTTGTTCATTGGTACTTATGAGAACTGGACGACCATCAGATAAATTTTTTAAAATCGGAGATGCTGTAGAAGCAAAAATGGTTGATAAATCGCCAACTTGTTTCCATGACGCTTGAGAGAAACTAAAACAGCAACAAAAACAAAAAAAGAAAATTAAATATTGTTTCATTTGAATGGTGTTTTGTGCGCCTCGCAAGATATTAATTTACTCGTTTATAAACAAATAATAATCGTTTATATTTCAATAACTTAATTAAAAATTGAACTTCATATTCCGTCTATCGAGCAGAGCAAAACTAATCTTGTAGGTTGCCCTGGGGTCAATTTGGTTTCCATCTGACAGAATTCCATATACTCCAATGCGCAAACGTCTTCGCGAAAACTTAAATATTCGTTCGAAACCAGCGAAGGCTTCATAATGTTGCCAATTATGCTCAGGGACGTTTAAGTACCCACCACCAATAACCGTAGTAATACGGGTTTTCTTCATAAATGGGATTTTATTAATTAGTGCTCCGTTGAAATGATGAATCACATGGGTCTCGAAATACCAGTCAAGGGTTGGTAATGATGTATCAAGGTCTTGAAACGAAAATAATGGATTTGAAAACCAGATGGGATCCGATCGGCGATGGAATTTATAATCAATTTCTCGAAGATTTTTTGAATTTAAGAACTTGCCAGAGGTTGTATGATAGGTTGTAGTTCCAAATGTCCCAATTTTGAAATCTTGTCTAATACCCAGGCGTAGATAGTCATGATTAATTTTACTATTTAGTAAAGTAGGAATTCCTTTTTCATAATAGGCATAAAACGTTGGCCATTTTGAGCCTAGAATAACCTTTCTGTAGGGCTCACGCATGTATTTTTGGAAGGGAACATAACTCAGCGTAATATCTCCCATTAGAGCATTGTATGGGTCAAACTCTGTTGGTTCATTATTTCCAATCGCATCATCTAACCATGTAATGAATTCGATATTATCAGAGATAGGTCGGCGAGCGGTCAGGGATAAATTACTTTGAAGGTACAATCCATTCACAATTTCAAAATCATGGAACAAACCGATTTCGGTCGATTCAAAATAGTTTTCTCGCAGTAAAACTTGGGTGAACGCATCGAACGTTCGTATCAGATCAAAATTATGTTCGAAGTCGGCACCAATGGTTCCAAAATTAAATGGATTATATTTATAGCGTACTTGAGTTCGTCCCTTGATGTCACCATTTTTTATTCCTACGTCAATGCGCGAATATGAGTCAAAGGTACGCTCATCCTCCCATTTTTTAAAATAGTCAAAACTTGGACCAACCCTAGGGCCTGCAATATAAATGGGTTGAATCATAGCCGCTAAGGAGCTGATTGTCCATTGCGTTTTTTTCTCACGATTTCTATGGTCTACACCAAACCAGCTTACCTTCCAAAATGTCACTTTGTTGAAAACGCTATCAACAGAATCAAGATATTCCGTTTTTGTAAATAAATTTTCAATACTGTCTCTTTTTTTGATGTAGGCGATTTCCTGCTCAGTTAAGGGGGTCATTCTACTTTGTGACCAATAGTTCGTGTCTCGTTCGTAGGCTTCCTTTGTTGTAATAGCGACTTCATTGCCGAAATATTTTGGGGGAAAATTGGGTTGGAAATTATATCCCATGTAATTCACAACAGTCTTACAGGTTGAACTTTGTTCTTTGTACTTCACTCCGTAATTCATCTCCTGATTTTTTAGAAGGCAAAGTGTATCTGATGAGGTGTCGAATTCTTGAGTAACTTGGAAATAGTCATAAATGTACAAGTTACCTTTAACCAATGTAAGGTCTAATTTTTGAACTAGCCAGGTACTATCCTCCACCCAGATAAATCCCTCTAAAGTTGAAGTCGCAGAGGATCGGGGGATAATCTTTATCTTATGAACTTTTAATTTTCCTTCCTCTTCGATTTGCTCGACTAGTCTATATTTATAGGACAATATTCCAGCAGTACTGATTGGGGACTGAATCGGAGATTCATTCAAATCGTCAAGGTAAAGTAAGTTTTGAAAAAAATTGATATTACTTTTTGTAGTCGTTAAGTAATAGAGGTTACGGTCATTCCCTCTTTTAGAATATCCGTTTCTCAATTCTTTCACATATTTTGGCGGGGAATAATTGCGCGTTAGCTCAATTTCTACTAAGTTGAAGTTGGCAACTTGCTCTAATTTTTGTTTACGAGCCTTCTCTTCTTCATCGAAAGGATCTTCCTCCTCTTCTTTCTTATTTTTCTCCTCTTTTTTGTCAATTTTTTCAACGGATTTGATGTAAACGTTGACCTGATGTTCATATTGGTTAAAGTCGAGCTTATCTTTTATTTCTACTACATTCTTGATGATATCTCTACCGGGGTTGGTTTTCTTGGTAGAATAACTAAACTCATCTAATTCGTTGATGTCCAACGGGAATAATTGAAGGTTTTTTTCGTTATCTCCTTGTCGAACAACCAAAAAAAGTTCTCTAGCTTCATAAGCTATTGCTTGAAATACCATCTGGTATTCTCCTTCTTGAAGCCGCATGAGATAGTTCCCTTCGACATCTGCTTTTACACGTAAATCAGGCATGTCTTTTACGTAAACCTCGGCAAAAGGAATCCCTAAGTTTGTTTCGTCAACAATTTTACCACGTAAGATTTCTTGTGAATCGGCATAAAAAGGAAACAAAATTAAAACAAAGAGCACTCCCAGAAACCATTGGCTTTGAAAGGCATTAAGTGGCCGATATGTTTTCGGAATTATCATTGAAGCACACAAAATTACGATTTACTATTCGTAAACACCAAAGAACTGAATTTTAATCAGATTGCCGGCAACCATTCAACATATTATATGGACTGCAATAAATTTCATTGGTGCTCTCATTTCAGAATTCAAATAAACGGCCTTGGTTAGTTTAATCACATTCCTGGCTCAGAAATTCGCATGATTATTATATTGATTCTTCTATAATAAATAGTGAGTCAGATAGTTTAATCTCTTGAATTTCGAGGGGTGAGGAATCGGTCCTACTCATTTTACTTTGTTGGTGAAGCATAAGAAAAAGCAATGCGCCAGTAATCAATCCGTATAGCACAATACGAATAATGAGGCGGTAACTCTTTTTGTAATTCCTGTGTTTTTGAAAATCGAACATGCTTTCTAAATTGCAAATATGAAACTTTTCAGCGAACGTTTCGTAAATATGCACCGGATTCATAAAAACTACTGCATATGAAAACAACTACTTGTATTCAGTGTGGATCAACCTTCCAAGGCCGATCGAATAAAAAATTCTGTTCACTTACATGTAAAAACACGCATCACAATGAGGCGTATCGTGAACAAAACAAAGTACTTACCCAACTTGATAAGATACTGCATAAAAACCGTGCTGTCCTATTAGACATGTACAATGTTTATCGAAGTTCTCCAATTAAATTAGAGACACTTCAGGCGCGAGGTTTTCATCCGAACTATCATACACATTTCTTTAATTCTCCAGTAGGCGATAAATACACTATGATCTATGATGTGGGTTACAAAGTGCATTATGATAATCAAGTTCAGATTGTACAATTGGACAATGTCGCTTAGTGTAGATTCATCTTTTGATAAAATTCGACAAGGCCCTTTTGAACGGGTGGAAATAATTTGCTCACAGCTATTTTTCAGGTTTTGGAATGTTTCTGACAAAATTCGAGGGTTTTATATCTTGAATTAGATGCTAGAAAAAACTGCCGTATAAGTCTTTAATTCCAAGGCTTTCCTTATTTTTGAAAGCAAATGAAGGAGGAAAAGAATATTTTAGTGACCGGTGGAGCTGGTTATATCGGGTCTCATACGGTTGTTGCCCTAATTGAAAATAATTACACTCCTATCATTGTTGATGACTTTCGCAACGCTCAGCGATCTGTGATTCCTCGATTGGAGCAACTGACGGGAACGAAACTTAGCGTATATGATTTCGCGATTCATAACCAGCAGGAAGTGACGGCTTTATTTCAAAAGTATGAATTTAGGGGAGTAATTCATTTTGCTGCTGACAAAGCAGTTGGGGAGTCTGTAGTAAATCCATTAAAATATTTTAAAAACAATTTAGGTGGCCTCATTGCGTTGCTCGATGTCATGACGCAGTTTGGCAAACAAAACTTGGTATTTTCTTCGAGTTGTACAGTTTATGGAACGCCCAATGATGTTCCCGTAACCGAGGAGACACCTACAAAGAAGCCTGAGTCTCCTTATGGATATACTAAATTGATCAATGAACAAATGATACATCAGGTTCAGGAAGCACATCCAGATTTAAATGTAGCCCTATTGAGGTATTTTAATCCGATTGGTGCACATGAGTCTGGGCTAATCGGTGAAACTCCTCAAGGTATCCCTAATAATTTATTGCCGTACATTACTCAAACTGCAGTGGGTAAGAGGGAGTTTTTGACGGTTTTTGGAGATGATTATGCAACTCCTGATGGTTCTTGCGTGAGAGATTATATACATGTCATGGATTTAGCAGATGCTCACGTCGCTGCTCTGAATTACTTGACATCAAAACATTTAGGGGAAGATGTCTTCAATTTAGGAACAGGTAATGGGACAAGTGTGTTGGAGATGATTCGATTTTTCGATGAGGTATCAGGATTGTCTTTGCCATTTAAAATTGGAGATCGTCGACCTGGAGATGTTCCTGAAATTTATGCGAATACTCAAAAGGCGTTTTCAGTATTGGGTTGGAAGGCAAAGCGCTCTGTCAAAGAGGCCATTCGTAATGCCTGGAATTATGAACAACTAACGCGTGAAAAGCAATGAGAGGAGTAATTTTAATAGTGTTATTACTGACGTGTTTTGGTTCGCTGAATGCAATCGCTCAATGGTCTGTGGAAAATGAAAAATTAGCCTCTCGATTCCGTCCAGGAATAGGTTGGTTTTACAATGGTGGACGCCCTTATGAGGAAGAAAAATTGAGAAAGTACAACCGATTGATGGTTGATGTTGTTTACAACGATTGGCATGGTGATCGTGACTATTTCGAAAGTCCTTGGCAGTCCATAGGATTTAACGTGTCTTTGATGTTTGATAAGGTGCTGACTAAATCGAATACCGTGAGCTTCGGTTGGGGACTCGCGTTTAGTCATGCGAACAATCATTCCCCCGTTCGTTTTAATCGAGATACGCAAGATGAATTTACGTTTATTGATGAACTTCCGGAAGGAGAAGAGCCATTGCGCAATAAATTCAGTGCAAACTACATTGAAATTCCACTAGAACTTCGCTTCAAAACAAAAGGGTACAAGCATTTTAAATTTATGCTAGGAGGAAAAATTGGCTATCAATTAAATGCCTATGATAAAATTATCAATAAGGTAAATGGAATTACTTACAGCACAAAGAATTTTAATTTCCCAGATCGAAACCCCCTTCGATATGGTGTAACTGTCCGAATTGGAATTCGGAACTGGTCACTTTTTGGTGCGTATTATTTCTCAGAATTGTTTACAAACGGGCAAAGCGTGAGTTTGACACCGTATTCTGTGGGGTTGACAATTTCATTGTTTTAGACAGGGTTTTAAAAGTTCGAGGTTTAAGAAAACGTTCCCACTTTCAAAATTCCTTTTTCGATCAACACTTTCCCAATTTGAACAGCATTCGTAGCGGCACCTTTTCTTAGGTTGTCTGCTACAATCCACATATTTAAGGT
>JAQWYK010000024.1 GCA_029254025.1 Crocinitomicaceae bacterium
AGTGATTCCAACGCATGGAGGCGATTCCATTTCCCCAGGGCATGCGCACATTGAAATCATCCGCTGGTGTCGCGAACGTAAATGCGTCTTTCCCATAGTACCCGCTGATGTAGAGACGATCTTTTTCCGAAATCTTATAATTCACCTTGGCATTTAGGTCGTAGAAAAAATAACCGGAGCCACTAAAGGCGCCATCTTCGGGGATGAATGGTTTCGTTATGACGTCGATGTACGTTCTTCTTCCTGAAACAATAAACGACGCTTTATCCTTCACGATTGGACCTTCCAGCGTAAGGCGTGAGGAAATCAGTCCTATTCCACCTTTCACACCATATTCTTTGCTATTTCCGTCGTTCATTGAGATGTCTAAAACTGAAGAAAGTCGACCGCCATATTCCGCAGGAATACCACCTTTCGTCAGTTCCACACTTTTAATGGCATCCACATTAAATACAGAGAAGAAACCAAACAAGTGAGACGCATTGTATACATGCACACCGTCTAGCAATACCAAGTTTTGATCAGGGCCACCACCCCTTACGTAAAATCCTTGGGTACCCTCGGCGGCAGAAGAAATTCCCGGCATCAATTGAAGCGTTTTGATCACATCTACCTCTCCGAGGAAAGCAGGAAGCGTTTTGAGTTGTTCGATGTCCAGCTTTATAGTACTAATTTGATTGTCCTTGATGTTGACATCACGGCCTTCCGCTAAGACTTCCACCTCGCCAATTTCTTGAACTTTTTCATTGATTTCTAAGGCGATATTTAATTTGATGTTCCGATCCAGCGCGACTTCTTTCGATTGGGTATTGTAACCGCTGAATCGAAAGTCAACGATATAAGTACCAGCAGGAAGAGAAATCGAGTAATACCCAAATTCATTTGTATATGCTCCACTGTTTAATGTAGGAACAACAATCTTTGCGTCAATTAACTCCTCTCCTGTCGCTTTGTCTGAAATATATCCACTTAGCGTAAACTTTTGCTGCGCCCCTGCTAATTGTACGTAGCTAAAAAATAACAGCACAAAAAGTAATCGTCCAAATTCCATGTCTTTTACAATATAGATAGGTCGTTTAGTGTATAACCGGTCTGGAGCGTAACACTTTTCGATTGTTCTTGTTCTAAGTAAGGCATGGTTTATAAATCAATTCTATTAGGATTCTAAAATCATCTGGCGCATTTTCTCATACAATACGATTGAAGCGGCCACACCAACATTGTATGAACCCAATGTTCCTAGTAATGGAATTTTAGCTTTTTGATGGGCTAACTTCAACAATGAATCAGATATTCCGTCCTCTTCTGAACCCATAATCAGCGCAGTCGGACCTGTTAACGTCGCATCAAAAACAAACGCATCTGTCTTTTCAGTACACGCTACAATTCGGAGACCAGAATTCTTTAGAAATTCTACCGACTCATTTAAGTCTCGTACCTTACACACTGGAATTTTATTCAATGCACCAGCAGACGTTTTAATCGCATCGCTTGTAATCATTGCAGACTCTTTGGCAGGAATAACAATCGCATGCACTCCGGAGCATTCAGCAGTTCGAGCAATTCCCCCGAAGTTCCGAACATCTGTAATGCGATCGAGGACAAGAATATTCGGTTCATCGCCCACTTCTTGAATTTGATTCAAAATGTCTTCCAAATTGAAATATTCAACTGGGGAGGTAAAAGCGATAACTCCTTGATGATTTTTGTTGGTTAACCGATTCAACTTTTCCACCGGAACAAATTGCAACGTATATTTCTTGTCGGCGAGCACATCCTTCAACTCATAGAACAACTCCTTATCCATTCCCTTTTGGATCATGATTTTATTGATCTCTCGATTCGATCGAACAGCTTCTATTACTGCTCGAACACCGAAAATAATGTCTGGAATTTCTTCGTTGCGTGTTCTGTGCATGCCCATTTTATTTTTTGACAAAATTAACAAGATAAATCCGAGTTTACCCAAAATAGCACGACAGAATTCATTGCTCACTGAAATAAAACGAGGCATGCGCTCACCCATCTTTCAATAATGCGAACGCATGCCTCCTAGAAACTTGTTTTTTTTGTTCCCTGTCAATTCTTGACCACGATAATCTTTCCGCTGGTCCATTGCTTTCCAACTGGATAACGAATCAAATAAATCCCTGTCGAATAGGCGGATAAATCGACTTGAACGGTTCTGTCTTTTTTCAAATCTTCCAATCGTATTAGCAACTTACCATTCATGTCGGTAATCAATAATTCTTTGATATCCCTATCTACTTCAATGTTTACGATTCCATTGGTTGGATTGGGCCAATATCTCCAAGAAACTTGGACCTCTCGATCTGGGAATGGCGTATTCAATGAATCGCGCACCTCCGCACTGTCCGTTATTGTTGGGGTGTCGTACACCACCACTGAATCTGGCAAATCCACCTCTAAGTTAGGAATATCCTGTTCGCAATCCGGTTGGTAGGTAAAATTGGTTATTACCCGAATTAATAGCTTACTCAATAATTCAACTTCGTATTCGTCCGCAGACGGAGCCAAGTGCGCCCCACCAATTCCAGAATGGTCCGTTAAAAAAGCATACGTTCCATTCGTAGCCAACGCCATTGCTCTAAGCAGGTATTCAGCATCCTTACTAATTCCGCTGGCAACGAGCGGAATAATGCGAATTCCTTTTTTTGCAGCAGCCGACATGAGTTTTTCCAATTTTTGTTGAACTTCTGGTGTATTATGTGGAGGAGCATCCAACACTAAGAATAATAACCGTGCACGCGCTTCAGGATTCCAGTCCAACTGATGAATCCCTTCTTCCAATGCTACCTCTACTGCTTCTGGAAAATCACCACCGCCTCCAGCATATTGGTCAGATATAAAGGTAATCGACTCTGACAACACACGACTAAAATCTTGCTTTCGGGTAAGGTAGTCTTCTTCATGATCACGGTAAAACACATTCGCAAAGCGGAAATTTAACCGTTGATCAATTTGTTTCGATTGATAAATCACCTCATTCAATTCTGCCTTCAGAAAGTTCAATTCATCACTCATAGAACCAGTTGCGTCTACGACAAATGCAATATCCACATCATAGTTCAAATCGCAATTCGCGTCCATCGAAATGGTATTTATACCATCTTGGAAGGTTTTCGCTTTTCGAATCGTCTTATTCATACCCTTGTAATTAATTCGAAGCACATATGAACGATCAAATGGGCCTTTAAACTGAAGTGTGGACCATAACTCGGCCTTACCAGTATTGTCCGTCATCGACTGATATACTGTTGATCCAGAAGTATTTACCAACTGTACTTCCGCATTCGCAATTGGTTGTCTATTGGCATTCGTAACTTGAACGGTGAAACGGTTGAGTGGTGCTATTTTCCAAAGCGACTGATAACTCTCCAAATCTCCTTGGGTTAAATCATTCCATAAATCCCATTTACTAAAATCATTGATTTCTCCGGCGGTAAGTTTTCCCGCCTCTCCTTCTTCCAAACTGCCCCCGTGCAAAGCAGACTCCCCGAACATCATTTTTTTCTTCGCTGCACTGCTGAGGTAATCTTTTGCATCATGCACCTCAGAAAGCGTGACTTCTTCAGCGACCATATCATGACGCAGAGGCGCTATTCCACGTTCATCCATCGCATGCATGGGACGACTTTTGGTGGAGAGAGTAATCTCGGAACGCTTTGATTCACGCTCTTCCTTCGAACGGTAATATTCACTGTCCGAATCTTCCGTTAAACTTTTTGTGACACTTTCATCGGAAGTCACGCGAATTTTCTCCACTACTTTTTCAAAACCAGCGTACTGAAATTCAACACGATACATCCCTGTATCTAAATGCACTTTGTAATTCCCATTTACATCGGTTAAAACATTAGCAACTAGTTTATCTCCTTTGTAAATATCCACGTTCGCATAACTTAAATTCATAGATCCAGCGGCATTTAGGTTTCCGGAAATAGACTGACTCCACAAAGCAGATCCAGGAATAAGTAATAGTGTGAGTAGTGCGAAAAAATAACATCGTTTCATGATCGTTCGTTTAATTGTTACCCGTCATGGTACACGCCAATCTATAAAACGTTCATTTCACAAATAAGAAAAATATCGAATTGTAATACAGCTACATACCATTGCATCAGTATAAATGCCACTTGAAAGAAAAGTAATAAAATTTCAATTCCTAATAAGCTTAGATTATTTTAATTCTGCGAGCATATTGGTGTTTTCTATAGTCTAATCATTAAAGACCTGCAAAACCATAGCGAAAACTTTGACGTTGCTTAATTTAAGGGTAATCATTTCGATCTATCATTGACAAAAAACAACTTTTCGACAAAAATTAGAAAGTATTTTGTAATCATCATATCGCTTTTCATTCATTAAAAAACTCTTTGATTTAATTTTTATGTGAAATACTGAATTTGTTTTTTTTAATTAAAAAAAATAACTAATTTAGCTTTATACTAAATTTATTATTTCTAATTCTAAATTTTTGACTATGATTTCGAAAAAATTCTGGCAAACAGTTATTGTTTCTACTATCTTTTTATTGGCAAGTGCATCAATCAGTTTTGCTCAAAATGTCGGGATTAACGAACCAAATCCGACACATACATTACACATAAAACCATTGAATGCTGGTGATGAACCCATACGTATAGAAGGTATTCAGTCAGCTATTGGTGGTGAAAATGGCATGCTTATCCATAATTCTGCGGATGGAATTGTACGATACATTAACTTAGGGCAAGTGAAAGATTCTGTTGATACTCACGTGGACTCCTTGACATTTGATAATACGACAAATACCCTTTCTGCTTGGGTAAATGGGACGGCGTACAACACAGTTATTCCAGCAGGGACTGGACAAGACGGAATAGCTTGTTGGGACACTAACGGCAATGGTGTTCAAGATGCCGCAGAAGACACCAACCTAGATGGTTTTTGGGATGCACTCGATTGTGTGGGTGCTGATGGACCAGCAGGTGCTGATGGATTAGCTTGTTGGGACGTCAATGGAAACGGAATTGCTGACCCATCTGAGGATACCAACCTAGATGGTATTTGGGATGCTAGTGATTGTGGAGGAACTGGTCAAGATGGATTATCTTGTTGGGATATTAATGGAAATGGATTAGCCGATCCAGCTGAAGATATTAACGTAGATGGAGCTTGGAATTATTTAGATTGTATTGGAGCAACTGGTCCAGCAGGACCACAGGGGGCTCAAGGTATTCAAGGAATTCAGGGAACACAAGGACCTGCAGGGCCTACTTGGAACATTACTTCCAATCAATATAACGCGAATGGTAATACCGTAATCACAACTGACCAACCAGCTTCATTCACATCTACTAGTGCGGCATGGTTGACCACAGGTAACCAAGGAATCACTGCAACTAATTTCTTAGGCCCCATTAATGCTACCGATTTAAAATTCAGAACAAATAATCTTGAAAGAATGACAATTGAATCCGACGGTATGATTGGTATCAATACTCCTACACCATTAGCATATCTTAACTTCGAGGCCAATGCAGTGATGGGAGCTTCAGGATTCCACTTATTGTGGGATGGTAATACTGCAGGGAACCAATCACTTGCTCGTTTTCAGAATACTCAAACCAACAATGGTTCGAGAGGTGTGTTCGGAATTACCAACTATGATGGAACTACATTCGCTGCTAATGGCGTTATGGGACTCGCACTTAATGGCGTCGGTACATCAGCAGGAGTAGAAGGTTTTTCCAACAGTAATGATGGTGTAGGTGTTCTCACAGGGTTTATAGGTGGAAACACACTAGTAAACGGATGGGCTCTGTTTTCTGATGGTTGGGCGGGAGGAACAACAGCTTGGCAAAACATTTCGGACCGTCGTATTAAAAAAGACATTCAAAACATCGAATCACCTCTTGAGAAAATTAAACAATTAAATGGGGTTACCTATTTTTATGACAATTCTATCTTCCCTGAACTTCGTTTAGACGAAACTACGCTACAAATGGGATTCATTGCTCAAGAAATAGAGAGTGTTTTCCCACACTTAGTAAGAGAGGCGAATATCCCTGGGCTTCCTGTAAAAGCGGATAACTCTATGAGTCGCAAGCAAACCATGTATCAGTTGAAAACATTCAGTTACTCGAACATTGTTCCACTATTGTTAGAAGGTATCAAAGAGCAGCAAAAAGAAATCGAGTCATTGGAGCAACGAATAAAGGCGTTGGAAGAAAAAATCGGAAAGTAATAACCGTATCACCTTTACAATATGCACATTATGAGACTATCCATAGCTACTTTACTTTTGGGCTTTTCAGGTATCACTGTTGCGCAGGGAGTTTATTTGACGAATGCGGAAATAACCATACAGTCAGGTGCCGAAGTGACCATTCAAGGTGATCTCTCTTCTGAACTGGCAAGTGAAATCAATAATGAAGGATCTATTCGTTTGCGTAATGATTTGATCAACAATGGGGGCAATATTTTATTCACCAATACTGCAGCTGGAGATGTTACCCTTTTTGGAAATGACCAAATCATTACTGGAATCGACTCTACTGTTTTTTATAACCTTTATTTCAATGGAAATAATCTGGATGTAAAAAACTTTCAGTTAGGATCAAGTATCTTGAATGAGTTGGACATCAACAATCAAATCCTCCAAACAAATAATAATCGAGTATTCCTGCTCAATCCTTCAACGACCTCCCTCCTATTCGGGAACGGCTTTATTGCATCCGATTTATTAGGTGGTTATTTTGTACGTGCTACAAATTCTACTAATTCATACGTCTTTCCAGTTGGAGTTGAATCTCTAGCTCCTAACTCTAGAGCAGTGGCCATCACTCCTTTGTCAGGGCAAGACAACCTTTTCGAAGTCAGATTAGCGCCGTTAAGCTCTAGCATTGACAATTCTGGAACTTCTGCAAGTGGAGCTGTTGGTCCGTTTGATGTTAGTTTGAAAGTTCCTGTCTTAGGTCCCTTGAATGAAAAGTATTATCACAACGTACACAATTTATCAGGTGGTGCCAGTGCAGATATTGATATTTACTGGAACTCTACAGATGGTAACTACGTGACACTTGCTCAATGGGTGGACACTCAATTTGAAAATCCAGTGGATGAAATGAATACAGCCAATTTTTTAGGATTAGATCAGGTTGTATCCTTAAAAAATTTCAATAATTACAACGATGATGTTTTTGTTTTGGCAGAGGCGGACACTACAACAGTTCCTGAGGAGCCTTGTCCAGACTTCTATGTACCAAACGTATTTTCACCTAATAATGACTTAAACAACGACGACTTTTGCGTGTTTTGGGGATGTTATACAGATGTTTATTTAAGTATCTATAATAAGTGGGGGGAAGTTATATTCGAGACCACGGACATCACAGAATGTTGGAATGGAGATCAAAAAGGAGAGCCATTGAACACGGGTATTTATGTATATATGATTAAAGTTGTTGATCCAGACACTTCAGAAGAGCTCATTTTTTCAGGAAATATAACCCTTTCTCGATAGGCTAAGCTATGAAAATATATTCTCTAAAATTCTGAAGAACCCTAGGCCTAATTAATGTCACCTTTCTACAGTAGAGTGGTAAAATCAATTAGTTATTTACCGATGCTATTCAGCCATTGCTGATATGCCCGTGCATTTTGATTATGCAATTCCAATGTTTTCGCAAAATTATGTAAACCATCTCCATTAGGCTTTGCACACATGAAGAGGTAATCATTCGAAGATGGATTTAGTACAGCATCGACAACACTTGCTGGAGGAATGCAAATTGGCCCTGGAGGGAGACCTGCATAAAGATATGTATTATACGGACAATCGATTGCCCTATGTTCATACGTTAGTCGCTCCACCCCATCCAATCGGTCGCCCCAACAAAAACGAAACGTTGGATCTGATTGTAGTGGCCATCCCAATCGAATCCGATTTAAATATAGACGTGCTATATCTGGCCATTCTTCTTTGTGCTTATCTTGCTCCTTATACACAATTGATGCTAAGGTTACCGCGTCCGACTGACTTTTCAATCCAACGTTTGTTAGTTTTTCCTGACGTTCATCCGTCCAAAACACTTTAAACTCTTTGGCCATGCGCGCTACAAATTCAGCGGCATCCGTATCCCAATACATTTTATACGTATTGGGCAAAAACAATGCGCCGATTCGTTCTTGTGTAAAACCATAGACCTCTAAAATAGAGTCACTTAATATATATTCGTACAACGACAAACTATCGGTCTCTATGTGTCTTGCAACTTTTCCTGAAAGCTGCGCAATATCCTTACAGTTGTTGAAGGTTACGTCGACTTCGACTTCAGCATTTCCATTTCCTAAACTGTTAATGGTAAAACCGTTTAATAGAGTTTTATAATCCGTTTTTTTAGTAAGAATGTACTTTCCAGCAGCCAAACGTTTGGCTGTTAACTTTTTATACTCCCCCACTGCCACAAATGAATCCTTATTATCAATCACTTCTTCTTCTACCAAGAGGTCTCCCAATTGATCCAATGTTACCCCAGTAGGTACATGAATGATTACTGGTTCTTCATTGATGGAGGTTTTCGAACCGTCAAAATAGAGTCCAAAGGAATCACATCCCATAAGTAAGAGCGACATAAAAAGAAGCCCGCTAGTACATTTTATTATTTTCATCTTTTTTCTATATTATGTTGGTAAAGGAACTCATCTAATTGGTCCTCACCGAATTGATACCAATTCCTTCGAGTACCTATTCGTTGATAACCTGCTTTTTCAAACAGTCTTATGCTAGAAGCATTATTCGACTGAATTCCACAAAAGAAATTAACTATATCAAAGTTCGCTTTGGCATATTCTTCTACACCATGCAATGCCTCTAAACCAAATCCTCTTTTTCGATGTTCCATTTCGGCAATTAGAATGCCCACTTCAGCACGCTTGTGTTTAAAATTAATTTCAAACAAATCCACAGCGCCAATTGGCTCATTCGATGATTCAAAACAAACTATCAACCTCAATTGCCGATTTTCACGAACATTTATTGCGTCTCTAATGAATGTACGAATTTCCTCCATGGAATACGGTTTTTCTGTTCCACTCACCAACCAATTCGCTGTGTTATTCTCCCATTTTAATATCCATGGAGCATCAGCGAGTTTCAAAGGTCTAAGGAGTATTTTTTCGTCCTTTATCATTCTTCAAAAATTCGATACGCTGTTTAATTTCCGTTAGACTGTACCAAGGAATCCCCTTGAAGCCGGTTGGTAAATTTAAGGTTATTCGTTCAATTATGCTTTCATCTGATTCTAAATAGGCTAACAGGTCACCGATATGTTCAACACTTTCGGGGGCTCCCACTAACTCTCTAATTGGCCCTAAACAGGTTTGTTCGCCTTCAATGCCACTCGGCAATAAATTAAACACTCTATTTACGTTCTCCTCGGATACTAGCGATGGATTTAACTTCACAAACAATCCAGCAATCATTTTTTTACGCAATACTTGAACTATTCGGTCGATGGGTATGTTTAAATCTTTTCCTTTTGCTTTTGAACTAAAGAACTTACCGTTGATGGATATACCCAAATGAGGCGGCACCTTATTCGCATGAATCACACATAAAAAAAAACCCTCTTCCAAGTCTTGATTCTTGAAAAGCGGGACATGCTCAAAACTCGTTAGGTCATAATGTAATCGTTCCATCAAAAACCTTTTCAGCGGGTCCCGAAAGGTAAAGACTGTGAAACAATCCTTCTTCGTAAACACCTGAGATTTCTAAATCTCCTCCTTTTAAATGAACAGGCATGCTAAACGCCCCATTCTTGCTTGTTCTGAAGATCGTTGCCAAAGCCGCAGCTGTAGCACCAGTGCCACATGATAATGTTTCGTCCTCTACTCCTCTTTCGTATGTTAATAGTTTAATGGAATCATCACAAATCTCCACAGTATTCACATTGATTCCTTCCGAGCGGTAAGAATCATTGTAGCGTATTTCCTTACCCAAATCCACAATATCTACTGTATCAATCGATGGAACGAAACGAATGTAATGGGGACTTCCTGTGTGAACAACATAATCTTCCCCATCACGAGCAATCTCGGAAACATTCTTCATTTTCAAACGCACAACCGATCCATCAATGACAGCCTCGTGAATACCATCTATAGCATGGAATACCGCCATTTCCTGAAATAAGCCTAAACTTTTTGCGAATTTAACTGCGCATCTTGCCCCATTTCCACAAAAACTGCGTGTACCATCCGCGTTGAAATAGCGCATTTCAAAAGGACCTTCTTCTGAAGGCTTTACCCATATCAACCCGTCTGCTCCTATACCGAAACGTCGATGGCATAAATACTGAATGGTGTGTACAGTGATGTTATCATATTCACCACTTCCATTATCCAACATAATGAAATCATTTCCTGTCCCCTGGTACTTTTCGAAATGAATCATTACTTCAGAATTATGGATTTAAATTTTGGCGTTTTCTCTAAGATTAGCCTGGCTTGATTTGCTCCCGTACCAATCATTAATTGTAATTTTTCAGAGTCATACATTCGTATTATCTCCAATTCCTCTTCAGAATTAAATCCAAAAAGCTTTAATCGTGAACGATTCAATTCGTAACCAATCAAATCTAACGGAGACTCCCAGAATTCAACCGTTATTTTTTTGGAATAACTATCCGCCTTCAAGTTCAACAACTCCGAAGAGTCAACAGTATCTGGCTGAATCACTTGGATTTCAATGCTATGTTGCCCAATTAACCGCTCCGAGACGATTTCAAAATATTCCTCATTGTCTTCGTTCAGACCAAGAGTATCTACAATGAGCAGGGAATCCATTTTTACGGTATCTACCGATCCGAGTGAAACACTATCTTCAATTAATGATGAAGTGTCCGATTGTTTATGCTTTTTAGGGGCTTTCTTCTTCTTTTTTGGAATACGCGAAGTATCTATTACCTCTTCTTGCGCGACTACCTCCTCTACATCATTACTCTGTAAATCATTCACTATAAGCATTCCAACCACTCCTAGAAGTGCCCCTACGAATAAAATTAGTATATACTTGAAGAAAGTGTTCATTGATTCTGTATTCCGCTGCGAAATTAATAAAAATCAGTTCGGTAAACCAATATTCTACTTAACAATCTTTAACAGCAAAAGTGTCCCATTATTAATGCTGATGCGTTATTATTGAGGTTACCAAAAAATAAAAAAAAACAGACTATGAAAAATAATTTGAAATCAATTGGCTTGGGACTGCTAGGAGGTCTTTTACCGTTCTGCATTTTTTTGGCGCTCAATTCAGAAACTTCGGAGCAACCTGTAAAAGAGCGAATGGATATGGAGAATAATTCTTATCTAGGGCAACAGGTAAATTATGTCGGTGTTCCAACGGCAACTCCAACGGATTTCGTTGACGCAACCGACAAAACGCTTCATTCCGTTGTGCACGTAACTACTAAAGTTGTGCGGACTACAATTCAACGCGATCCGTTTTTTGAGTTCTTCTATGGACCCGGAGCTGGAGGACGCGAACAACAACATTATGGCCAAGGTTCTGGATCTGGGGTAATTATCTCCGAAGACGGATACATAGTTACCAACAACCATGTCATTGAAGATGCGAACGAAATTGAAATAACACTTAATGACAACTCTACTTATACGGCAAAAATAATAGGAACCGATCCATCAACTGATTTAGCCGTATTAAAAATTGATGCAACTAACCTAAATGCAATCACATTCGGAAATAGCGATGCCATTGATGTAGGTGAATGGGTATTAGCAGTCGGTAACCCTTTCAATTTAACATCTACAGTGACTGCTGGAATTGTCTCTGCAAAAGCTCGAAACATAAATATTATAGGAAGTAGAAACAGAAATGTCATTCCAATCGAATCCTTTATCCAAACTGATGCTGCAGTCAATCCAGGTAATTCTGGAGGAGCATTGGTCAATACCCGTGGTGAATTAATCGGAATCAACACAGCTATAGCATCACAAACAGGAAGTTATTCAGGATATTCATTCGCGATACCTTCCATTTTAGTAAAAAAGGTTGCACTTGACATCATGGATTTTGGAATGGTTCAACGTGCATTTTTAGGGGTACAAATTGCACAAGTAAACCAACAGCTCATGGATGAAAAAGGGTTTCCAGATACAAAAGGAGTTTATATTTCTGGTATTACAGAAGGTTCTGGCGCAGCTTCTGCTAAGGTTAAAGAGGGAGATGTTATTTTAAAAGTTGGAACTAAAGAGGTCAACACACCTGCTGAGTTACAAGAAGAAATTGGAAAAAGACGTCCAGGTGATAAAATAGCACTGACAATTCGAAGATCAGATGAAATCATCACAAAAGAAATTCTTTTGAAAAATCAAGATGGAAATACCGAATTAAAAACGAAGGCAGAAGTGGAGAAGTATGCTGCTTTAGGAGCAAAGTTTAGCCCACTTACTAAGGAGGAACTCAAAGAGCTCAAAATTGATCACGGTGTAAAAATTGCTGAAATTACGACAGGAAAATTAAAAGCACTTGGATTAGATAAAGGAATGGTTATTACGAAAGTGAACAATGAAAAGATTACAACTGTTGAACAATTGACAGGAATATTGAACTCCCCTCAAAACAGAGGTATTCTGCTAGAAATTCTAACAGAAAGTGGAAGAAAAGACTATGTTGGATTCGGGCTTTAAATCCGAGAAAACAATTGTATGCGTGTAATTTAGTCGGCACATTACGTGCAAATTTCGTCGGTTGATAAATAATTTTGGTAGAATCATAAATCTGACGTAAATTTGCACCCACTTTAGGTTGTAATTTTTGGAGGAAAAAAGAGCATGAGACAGTTAAAAATAACAAAATCAATCACTAACAGAGAAAGTCAATCACTTGATAAATATCTACAAGATATTGGTAAAGAGGAGTTGATTACTGCCGAAGAAGAGGTAGAATTAGCTCGTCGCATTAAGAAAGGTGACCAACTCGCCCTAGAAAAATTAACGCGTGCCAATTTAAGATTCGTCGTTTCGGTAGCAAAGCAATATCAGAATCAAGGACTTACGCTTCCCGACTTAATTAACGAAGGTAACCTTGGACTAATTAAAGCAGCTCAAAAATTCGATGAAACAAGAGGTTTTAAATTTATCTCTTATGCTGTGTGGTGGATTCGCCAATCGATCCTTCAGGCATTAGCTGAACAGGCGCGTATCGTTCGATTACCACTTAACCAGGTGGGGTCATTGAATAAAATAAACAAAGCATTTTCAAGATTGGAACAAGAGTTTGAGCGTCCTCCGAGTGCAGAAGAATTAGCAGAAGCACTTGAAGTTCCGGAAGAAAAGATCAAAGAAAGCTTGAACGTTTCCGGACGTCATGTTTCCATGGATGCTCCACTTTCAACTTCGGAAGATGGGGGCACACTTATGGATGTAATGGCGAACAATGATTCTCCCAAAGCCGACACTGCATTATTGTCTGAATCACTGCAAAAAGAAATCGAACGTTCACTTTCTACGTTAACTGATAAAGAACGAGAAATTATCCGTTTATTCTTCGGTATCGGAATGAACCACGGCTTAACGTTGGAAGAAATAGGCTCGAAGTTTAATTTAACTCGCGAACGTGTTCGTCAGATAAAAGAGAAAGCGATTCGTAGACTACGGCATACATCGCGCAATAAATTGTTAAAAGCTTATTTAGGCTAATATATTTTGGGCTGCTCATATTTGAGCAGCCTTTTTTATTTCAATTATCTCATAAACAAATAAAAACCAATAATCATGGAAGCTGAAATTGATTACGAACAGCAACTTGATGCGCACGTCAAAAGAGAACGTGCAGCAGTAAAACTCGCCAGTAAAACTGGTCAACTTCTTTACGACCAAGGTGTGGAACTAGTATTGTTCCGCAATCACTTGGTAAATTTATCCGTATCGGAGATTTTAAATCTTCATGAATACGCACACACTGTGGTAAACAAGCCTATTGATGTATTCACAACATCTTCTTTGGCAGAAGCGATGTTGACAATCGACTTAGCGCCTTCAAAGCTTGATATTGGTAAACTAGCTCATGAGTACTTGGAAGAAAAAGAAAATTTCGCTACCCAAGCAGACTTTTTGAAAAACAAATTAGCTGATTTTATTGGTGCTGATCGTTTCAAACCTGAACCGCGCGATGTAGTGTTGTACGGATTTGGTAGAATTGGTCGTTTAGCAGCCCGTGAGTTAATTAAACAAGCAGGTAAAGGTCAACAATTGCGTTTACGGGCAATTGTAACACGTGACTCATCCCCTGCGACTATTAAAAAACGTGCAGCGCTATTCCAAAATGATTCTGTTCATGGAGCGTTTGATGGAACAGTGGCGGTTGACACCGATAAAAGGACGATAACTATCAATGGGCAAACCATTCATATGATTGAAGCAAAAAATCCCGAGGATATCGATTACACGTCTTTCAATATTAATAACGCAATGATTATTGACAATACTGGTGTATTTACGAACCGTGAAGCATTAGGACGTCATTTAAAATCAAAAGGAGTAAAGAAAGTTGTATTAACGGCCCCGGGGAAAGAAATTCCGAATATTGTTTACGGAATTAACCAAGGGACTTTGGACATTGAGAATGAAACCATTTTTTCTGCTGCTTCGTGCACAACGAATGCCATCTCTCCTATTTTAAAAGTTGTAAATGACGAATTTGGGATAGACAAAGGACACATTGAAACAGTGCATGCGTACACGAATGACCAAAATTTGCTGGACAATATGCATAATAAGCCTAGACGCGGACGTTCTGCTGCAATAAACATGGTTATCACATCAACAGGTGCTGGTAAAGCCGTAACTAAAGTTATTCCTGATTTACAAGATAAATTGACTGCTAATGCTGTTCGTGTACCCACTCCGAATGGATCTTTAGCAATTTTGTCGCTTTCGTTAAAAAAACCTACAACAATGGAGGAAATCAACGAAAAAATAAGGTATGCGGCACTTAATGGTAATTTAGTGAATCAAATCTATTACTCGATAGACGAAGAATTGGTGTCAAATGACATAATTGGCAATACATGTTGCAGTGTATATGATTCACCGGCAACTATTGTTTCGCAGGACGGAAAAAATGTCGTGCTGTACACATGGTATGACAATGAGTTCGGATACACGAAACAAGTTATTCGATTAGCTAAGTATATCGCTAAAGTAAGAAGATTGATTTATTATTAACCTCGTATGATTAATTCGGAGATGCTAAATTCACTCCAACATTAATTATTTTTGGTTGAAAATATTGAGAGAAGGAGAACTGGAGGAATCTAGTTCTCTTTTTTATTTTCCTTTAATGGTATTCCACGTAGCGTAAATAGTTTCTTGTTCCGGTCGCCCTTGCTCCACTTCTCTCAACGGATCACATGGTTTTAGCATTTGGTAACACTCTTTTGGTAGAGCTTGATAAAGAGCTGTTCCTTTCGTTTTCCATTCAATCATTTCATCAGAAACTTCTTTCACAATTTTTGCTGGATTCCCGAGTATTAAACTTCGAGAAGGTATACTCATCTTTCCAGGAACAAAACATAACGCCCCCACAATACATTCATCCCCTATTTCAACATCATCCATAACCACTGCGTTCATTCCTATCAAGCAGTTTTCACCAATGGTTCCTCCATGAATGATTGCCCCATGACCAATATGTGCACCTTTTTTGAGCAGAACAGTCGTTCCTGGGAACATATGAATCGTACAATTCTCTTGCACATTGCACCCATCTTCAATGATTATTTTACCCCAATCACCACGAATTGCAGCTCCTGGACCAATATAAACATTTTCACCAATTATTACATTTCCTGTAACTGTAGCATTGGGATGAACAAAGCTACTCTCTTTTATAACAGGCTTAAATCCATTAAATTCAAAAATATTTGCCATAATTATATATTTGGACTACAACAAAAGTATCGTTATTTTCGTTTATTAACATATAATGGGAACATATTGCACATACGTCCTTGATCTTCCAGCGGAGAATCACCATAAAGTTTACCATGACCAGAGGTATGGTTTTCCTGTTGATTCTGATAACGAATTATTCGGTCGTCTCATTTTAGAAATCAATCAAGCTGGATTGAGTTGGAATACTATTTTGCTAAAAGAAAATAACTTTCGTGAGGCCTTCGATGATTTCTCGATTGAAAAAATAGCGCAATATGATGAGCAAAAAATAGCTCAACTCATGCAAAACAGTGGAATTATTCGGAATAATTTAAAAATACGTGGTGTCATCCATAACGCTCAGTTTGTTCAGTCACTTCAACAAGAGTTCGGATCTTTTAAAAACTGGCTAGATGCCCAAGGCCCCTTATCACTGAAAGAGTGGACGAAATTATTCAAGTGTCATTTCAAGTTTACGGGTGGTATGATTATTGAAGAATTTCTGATGTCTTCAGGTTATTTAAAAGGAGCACATTCAAGAAATTGCATTATTTTTGATGACGTTATAGCAACAGACCCTAAATGGTTAACTTATGAAAAAAATTAGTCTTTTACTCTTCTTATTTGTAGTTGAGTCCTTCACGAGCACTGCTCAATTCAGCGCTGGAGGTGGTTATAGCATTTATAAGTCCTTAAACTCAACGGTGACATGGCAAGGAATTCAGGGCTTTGTGGAATTCCCAAGAACAGAGTCGAACACTTTCTTCTTGCGACTTACTACCATGTTACCTCAACAGAATACAACGGACTTGTCACTTTATGCCACGGCATATGAGCTATCCACTTCTCCTCAGCAAGTACCTGTCAGCATAGAGCAAATTAGCAGCACTTCCTTTATTTCTATTGATGGCGGAAACAGAACTTTTTTTATGAATACTTACGACGCTGGAGTTGCTCCTTATTTCTCTTCTCATGCTCGTGGAATATTTGGTTCTGCGAAAACCCGCAGTAATGTGAGTTACTTTGATCCTGAAAAATATCAATCCCCATATCAAGAAAACGCAACAAAAGCAAGCTCTGTCTTTGTAGGGATGGGAGTTAATTTCGGCGTTAAATACCAGCTGCCTTATCGTGGTGCGATTTTATTTGATTTAGGTGTAGAATACGTTCTCGCTTTATATGATGCAGCCGACTTTTTCTATTATGGTGAAATCACCCCTATTTCATTTTTTGCGAATGTAAGCTATCGCTTTGACTGGTACTAATTTCAACTAGTGCTGCTTGGAGCTTTAATTAAATTACTACTTCTTTTTGTCGGTTTTTTTTGACCCTTCATCGAAAAAACGGACTTATTTAAAAAAATAACAACGCATTTACAAGTTTTTTTACGATATTGGATGTCGAAACTAGGAATTCAACATGGAAAAGCTACTTATTGATCCATCGGTCAAAACGCCTTTTGTAGATTTTAGTGCTCAAACGGGAGAAATGATTATTCAAGGTCGTTCCATTCCTCAGGACTCTGAATCTTTTTGGGAGCCCATCTTAAAATGGTTCTACGCTTATGCCGTTCAGCCTGCTCAAGAAACAAATTTTATTTTTGATTTAGAGTACTTCAATATTTCGTCATCGAAGCGCATTTTATTTTTATTGTACAAAATGGCTGAAATGCATGAAAACAACTTTAAAATCAACGTAGAATGGAGATGTCAAGATGGTGATATCGACATGCGCGAAGTAGGTAATGATTATGCTTGTATGGTAAATCTACCTTTCACAATTGTTAATTCACAACCTACGCATTTAGTGGCTGTTAAATAGTTGGCCACTCATCCAGCACAATAAAATTAGATTTATTGACAAGTTTTGGTTGGACGAGATGTACACCTCCCAATTGAACAATCAATTGCTCCATATTCGTATTCATTATCTTTTGAACATTTGCCTCCAGTGGACACGTGATATCGGATAGCCAATTTGGTCTTACGAGCTGTTGAAATGAACACCTTTCAAGTAAGGCAGTTCCTTCTGACAGCCTTGTATACTCACCCATGGGAGCGGATGAATTCACCCATTTTGGTTGCTCTATGGTTCCGGACGGAAGAAAAAATTTGCCTTTCAAAAAAAAATAAGAGGTACAACTCCTGCCTTTTAATATATCCTGAATTTCTGGCTCTTCAACTAAAGGCAGTTGTCTATTCAACACCTTGTCCAATTTGTTACCGAGGGAATCACTTCCAGAAGGTCCTATCCATTGATTATAATCGTTCAAGTCGGCAGTTCCTAAAAAATATTTAACGGCGAATTCAATATGATAACAATTACCCTTCCACTCAAAAATAAAGTCAATTTCCCCGATGGTTTCTCCTGAGCGTATAATTTGTTCACTGTAAGCGATTAACTCGATATATGGAGATGACTCAAAAAAGAATGCCAGCAAGCGCTCTGCATAGATTCCTAATCGTCTTGTGGGTTTTGTCGCTAGATAGGAAATGAAGTCATCGGGTGCACGGTCCAACTTGTTAATAAAGCCCAAGTGTGACGAAACAATTTCACCCATAAGTTCCATAGGAAACAAGCGAAAATAAGATTCGGATGGATTCAAGGTGTACGGTGCGGCAAGTAACCAATACAAGTCACGCGTGCATTGATGTTTTAATCTACACAAAAATTCTGGGTCCCACATTAATGATTAGAAATAAGAACGTATTTGATATCGCACATCGATAACAAATTGTTTCCAAATTAAAGAATTAAATGAGGAATTCTATCTTTCAATCAAAGTTTTTTGTCAAATTTGCAGTATGAGAGTAATTGAGGAAATTCCCCATCCGCGTTTCAAAATTCAGATATTTAGTTACAATGCCAAGTACATTCTTAAAATAGAACTCGGGCAGTTCGAACAAAGCTATAAAATTGGAGAACTAGACGTAATGGGATTGGAAGATGTAAAAAATATGATTTCCGATGATTTCCTTTCCAATTGTCTCAAGCGTTTTGTAGATATGCGAAGCGATTGGGAAACCTCATTTAGAAATAAAAATATTCAACAGAACTAATCACTAATACACAATCTTATGCTTTTCAAATTACGCACTTCATATTTATTCGCAGCAGTATCATTCGCAGTAATGCTTGCGAGCTGTAAATCCTCTACAGATGGAACTGATCCGGGGGTGGACAGCGTCTCCATTTCCAAAAAAATAGCCAATGACTCTATATCTGGAGTTGTTATTGCCTATTATATTCAAGATTCGATTTCACAAGGATTTAATTTTTATCGCCAGATAGATTCCATTCTAAAATCAAAAGAAAAGGAATTTGAAGTTACATTGCGCGCAAAATACGAAGGTTATCAAAAATTTGAAGAGTCGGTTCGTAAGAAAATGGAGGCTGGAGAAATTACTGGATTCCAATTAGATGAACTTCAGCGTGAGGCTGTAGCAAAGCAAGAAGCAATTGCTAATTACGAGCGTCAACGGGGTGGTGAACTTCAGCAAGAATCGATGGAGTATACAACTGTTCTAATGAATAAAATCTCCGAAGCTGGTCGTGAGTTCTCTGAAGAAAATGGGATAGACCTCTTTTTCTTTTATCAAAAAGGAGGACAAATAACGTATATCTCAGATGCCATGGATGTCACACAACAATTTATCAACTATTTGAACAAAAGAGAAGATGAATTGATGGGTGCTTTTGAAGAAGATCTCGAAAATGTCGTGATTCCAGAGGAAGATATCAAATAATTTGGGTTGTTTACTCGTCTATGTATACAGCAGCCGAAAAGGAAAAAAACAATATTGCAGAATACATTCTGTACATCTTCCAATTGGAGGATTTGCTTCGCGCGTGTAATTTTGACATCGATGTAATCCAAAAGACGATCATTGAGCCGCAGGCAAAAAGTGAAACATTTTTCAAAGAAGCTACACGTTGGTATGAGGATATGATTCGAGAAATGCAATCACGTGGACTAGAAAAGAAAGGTCATTTGCATCGGATTACGGAGGTTTTCATGGAATTGGTGTATTTACATGACACTCTATTGGGTGTCGTAAAAGATGAGAAATATAAAACTTTATACGAAACTGCAAAAACTCACATTTCTGAGTTTCGACAAAAAAGTAATTTAGGTCAAATTCATGATTTAGAGGTAGCGTTTCAAGCCTTGTACATGAAATTATTATTACGCCTAAAAAAGCAAGAGATTTCCGCAGAAACAGAAGAATCGTTTGACCACATGCGTATTCTTCTCGCTTATTTATCTAGGGCTTATCACAAAATGAAAAGAGGGGAATCCTTGTCTTAGGAAATAGCTAGTATTTCAGTTAATTTACCGTTAAAAAGTAATTGATCTGCAATCGCTTTATTCAACATGGCTTGAGCAATTGGTGCTTCCATTCCAATGCAATAAATCGCTCTTCCATCAACAACCTGCTTGCCCAAGCTCGCGCCTAACAAAAAGAGATCAGAAGTGGTCTCTACAAGCGCTCCAAAGTTAGCCTGTGTTAAAGGATTTAGCTCATTGATTTCTCTCAGTCTTTGCAATTGTAGTTGCAACTCCTGGAATTGATGCTGTAACTTTTCCTGCTCCAAGTGAATCATTGCTCTGCTGGTATCGTGCTTATCCCCTGCCGTGCTTTTCGATTCAGAGTGTAAGGCATCCGACAAGTCACTCTGATACCGCAATAGTTCTTCGATTCGATCAGCTTGTAAAGCCAATAATTGCTTCAGGATTTTTGTTTTCAGCTCATTCATAGAGCAAAGTTAGAAGTTTCACGCTAATTGACTTCTTTAGATCAATTAAATAGGTCCGAAATAGGACGGATGACAGTGACCAAAGATAAAATGTCATTAATTTCATTTAAACATTGAATTCTTTCAAATTTTCGAGATAAACCAACTTTCATTTACTAATTTTACATCCTGAAAAAATCAAAACAAATGGTATACGATGTAGCGGTGATTGGTGGCGGAATTGTTGGAGCAGCAACTTTCTATAAGCTTCAAAAGAGAAATCCGAACTTAAACATTATCCTAATTGAAAAGGAAAAAAAGTTCGCCGATCATCAAACCGGTAATAATTCTGGTGTAATCCATTCTGGTTTGTATTATACACCTGGATCACTAAAAGCACAAAACTGCGTAAAAGGACGTCACGAACTGGTTCAATTTGCCAAAGAAAATAAAGTGCCGCATGATGTTTGTGGTAAAGTTGTTGTTGCGACAAAAAAATCGGAACTTCCTTTTATGGATAAGATATTCGATAACGGTATCGCGAATGGTACTGAAGGTATCGAAAAAATTACTGCGCAACAGATAAAAGAACACGAACCACATGTTCAAGGTGTAGCTGGAATTTGGGTTCCTGTGACAGGAATCATAGATTACCGGGATGCAACTGAAAAAATGATTGCCAATGCACTCGGCTTAAATCCTCAATCGAAAACTGTTCTCGGAGAGGAAGTAATAGCAATAGAAAAGTCGGATAGCAAAAGTACCATAGTTTGCTCTACTGAAAAATTCGAAGCGAATCATCTCATTTTTTGTGCCGGATTGCAAGCTGATCGCTTGGCACGAAAAGATGGAGTCGATTTAAAAGAGCAAGTTGTTGGTTTTAGAGGAGACTATTATGAGCTAACTGAACAGGCAAAATACAAAGTAAAAAACTTAATATATCCTGTTCCGAATCCGGACTTCCCTTTCCTTGGTGTTCACTTCACGCGTATGACCGATGGAGAAATCGAATGTGGTCCAAATGCTGTATTCACATTTAAGCGAGAAGGATATGGAAAAACAGATTTCAATTTAAGGGATACTTTTGATGCCTTGACGTATAAAGGAACGTGGAAATTGTTCTTCGGAAATGCGAAGTTTGGCATCAACGAATACCGTAGAGCATTCTCAAAAAAATTATTTCTCAAAACACTTCAAGAACTTGTACCCTCACTAACCATGGATGACATTCGACCGGGAAGATCTGGAGTTCGTGCGTTGTTGCTAGGACTTGATGGAGATACACGAGATGACTTTAGAATTGAATACCGTGGTAATTCAATCCATGTATTGAACGCTCCATCACCTGCTGCTACAGCATCTCTTGCCATTGGAGGACAAATTGCCGAAAAAGCAGAGATTCATTTTGGACTAAAATAAACCTTCCATTCTTTCTTCTGGACTTCTATTCGAAGAATGGCGGAACTGACTAAATTGATATTCTCAGATAATAAAAAAGGGACTCGAAAGTCCCTTTTTTATTTAGCCGAATACCATTTCTTATTTGTTTGCACTTGCTGCAATTAAATTCAACGCAGAACCTGCTCTAAACCAATCGATTTGTTGTGCATTATAAGTATGATTTAACTTAATCACATCGATTGATCCATCTTCATGCACTAACTCAACAGACAACTGCTTTCCAGGTGCAAATTGATCAAGATCCAAGAAATTGATGGTGTCATTCTCTTTCACTAAATCATAATCTGCTTCGTTGGCAAATGTCAATCCAAGCATACCTTGCTTCTTTAAGTTCGTTTCATGAATACGTGCAAACGATTTAACAATTACTGCTTGAACACCTAGATGACGGGGCTCCATCGCAGCATGTTCACGAGATGAACCTTCTCCATAGTTATGGTCTCCCACAACAACGGATGGAATTCCAGCTGCTTTGTAAGCTCGTGCCGTTGCCGGAACCTCACCATATGAACCCGTCAATTGGTTCTTCACCTTATTCGTTTCTTGATTAAACGCATTTACAGCTCCAATCAACATATTATTTGAAATGTTATCAAGGTGACCTCGGTATCTTAACCATGGTCCAGCCATAGAGATATGGTCAGTCGTACATTTTCCGAACGCCTTAATTAATAACTTAGCTCCAGAGATGTTCTTTCCGTCCCAAGCTGGAAAAGGATCAAGCAATTGCAAACGATCCGAAGTAGGATTCACTACTACTTGCATATTACTTCCATCTTCTGCAGGGGCTTGATAACCATTGTCCTCTACGTCAAAGCCATTCGACGGGAGTTCGTCTCCATAAGGAGCATCTAACTTCACCTGCTCACCTTTGTCGTTTGTTAAAGTGTCTGTTAACGGATTAAATGTTAAATCACCCGCAATCGCCATTGCTGCTACAATTTCAGGAGAAGCTACAAATGCGTGTGTATTTGGGTTTCCATCTGCACGTTTAGAGAAATTTCGGTTGAACGAGTGAATAATTGTGTTTTTCTCTTGCTTGTCTGCTCCTGCTCTATCCCACTGACCAATACATGGTCCACAAGCATTCGTGAATAGTGTTGCCTGCAAATCTTCGAATACTTGAAGAATTCCGTCTCTTTCAGCCGTAAAACGTACTTGTTCAGAACCAGGATTAATTCCAAATTCAGCCTTTGTAACTAATCCTTTTTCAACAGCTTGTTTTGCAATGGATGCGGCTCTACTTAAATCTTCATAAGAAGAGTTCGTGCACGAACCAATAAGTCCCCATTCAATTTTTTCTGGCCATCCACCCTTTTGAGCAGCTACTTTCATTTCGTTGATAGGTGTTGCCAAATCTGGCGTGAATGGTCCGTTGATATGTGGCATCAATTCGTCCAAATTGATTTCAATTACTTGGTCGAAATATTTTTCTGGCTGAGTATATACTTCAGCATCACCCGTTAAGTGTTCTGCGACAGTATCTGCTAAAGCCACTACGTCCTCACGCCCAGTTGCGCGCAAATAACGTCGCATCGATTCATCGTATCCAAATGTAGAGGTAGTCGCTCCAATTTCAGCTCCCATGTTACAAATAGTACCTTTACCAGTACAGGACATCGAGGTTGCTCCTTCTCCAAAATATTCTACAATCGCACCAGTACCTCCTTTAACCGTAAGAATACCTGCAACTTTTAAAATCACGTCTTTAGGTGATGTCCAACCGTTCATTTTACCGGTTAATTTCACACCAATCAATTTTGGGAATTTCAATTCCCAAGCCATACCGGCCATTACGTCTACCGCATCTGCTCCACCTACTCCAACAGCTACCATTCCCAAACCACCAGCATTCACTGTGTGGGAGTCAGTACCAATCATCATTCCTCCTGGAAACGCATAATTTTCCAACACTACTTGGTGAATGATTCCTGCACCTGGCTTCCAAAAACCAATGCCGTACTTATTACATACTGACGAAAGGAAATTAAACACCTCATTGTTTTTGTTCAATGAATCTTGTAAATCTCTGTCTGCGCCAAGTTTAGCCAAAATAAGGTGATCCGCGTGAGCCGTTGAAGGAACCGCAACTTTATCTTTTCCCGCTTGCATGAATTGTAACAACGCCATTTGCGCAGTTGCATCTTGCATTGCGACACGGTCAGGGGCGAAATCAACATACGATTTTCCTCGCTCAAAGGTCTCTGTTGCAGGACCATCCCAGAGGTGTGTATACAAAATTTTCTCAGATAAGGTTAATGGTCGATTTACCACCTTGCGCGCTGCAGCAATACGTTCAGGGTATCGCTCATATACAGCTTTAATCATTTCAATATCAAAGGCCATAATTAACTTGGTTTTACGATTTTTTAATGTGATTGCGAATATACTAATTTGTTCATTAGTTCGGCCAATGAATATTAGGAAATTTAGCATAGTCGCTAACTCCTATTCTTAGGTAGAAAACGATCAACGGAATAAAACTTAGTTAAATTACACAGAAATGGAATTGGAAGCGATTGATAAATAAAATAGGTTACAAAATGGCTTACGCATTTCTTTGAAGATCATCGATTTGCTGTTCAACCTTTTGTGCTTCCACCATTTTCACATCACTAGCAGAGCGGTTAGACTTCGATAAAACAAAAGCTTCTTGTAACAGTTTCGCGTGTCGATCTTGTAATTTTTCGAGTGAAGTTTTTTTCTTAAAGATACTGAACATGATAAAGTTTTTATTTTTATAACAACCTATTCACGTATATTGTTTATTCGCTCGTTGAATTTGCTCCTTAATTTCTCAGCTACTAGCCGGTCAATAGGAAATTTAAAGTCCGCTGGTGTTAAATCCGCAAAAGCAACCCATCGATGAACCTCTTCCTTACCGTTGAAATTATTTACTACACATTCAACGGGAATAGATAACCAATCCTTATAATCAACTATATAATAAGCACTTATGATTTGTTGTTCGTTATCAAACGCTGAGGGCTGAAAGTAATCGGTAAGATAAAACAAATCTATTACTTCTACATCTATCTTCACTTCCTCCCGAAATTCGCGCCGCAAGGCATCAACAAGGCCTTCGCCCCATTCTACGCCGCCACCTGGGAACTTGGTAAACATCATTCCGAAACGGTGTTCATCCGAGACAAGAACTTCATTTCTTGAATTCAACAGAAGTCCATAGACGCGAATATTAAAAGCTTTCACTACTTATCTAAAATAGCTTTAATATTTGGTCGGAAATAATTCTCTCCCTTCAATACTTTCCCATCCTCTCGGTAAATTGGTTTTCCATCAGCACCTAACTTACTCATATTTGAGCGCTGAATTTCACGAAAAATAGCACCAATTTTATCTTGTAAGCCATGTTTTAATATTGTTCCACACAAGATATACAGTTGGTCTCCTAATGCATCAGCAATCTCAACGATATCATTATTGGACGCAGCTTCCAAATACTCTTCATTTTCTTCGCCCATCAACTTGTAGCGCAACTGATTCACTTCTGAAGGCAAATCTGCTGTAGGCGTGTAATTATTTTCAATTCCAAAGGCAGTATGAAAGGTTTCTACTGCTACTAACGCTTCTTTCAATGTAAATTCTTCTTGCATGATTCTAACATTTAAGGAACAAAAATAAGAGGAATTATTGAGAGTCGATCGATTGACTTAAGTACAACCTCCTAGTTCATGGTGCACAACCTGTTAAAAAAAATAGAGACCTAATATTTCTTCCCCATGATTTCGCCACACACACTGAAAAAAAGTATATTTGTCCTGCATGACTGAAAAGCCACAAATATCTATCGTTGTCCCACTCTACAATGAAGTGGAATCTCTTCCAGAGCTGCATGCTTGGATTCAACGCGTAATGAAAGTTAATACCTTTACCTACGAAATTATTTTTGTTGACGACGGTAGTAAAGATGGATCATGGGAGGTGGTAGAAAGCTTGCAAAGCAATGACACATGTGTTCGGGGAATAAAATTTCAACGGAACTATGGTAAGTCTGCAGCGTTACAAAAAGGCTTTGAAGCCTGCACGGGACATGTTGTCATTACCATGGATGCAGACTTGCAAGATTCTCCTGATGAGATTCCAGAATTGTATCGAATGATTACAGAAGACGATTTCGACGTGGTATCCGGATGGAAAAAGAAACGCTACGACCCTCTTACGAAGACCATTCCTACAAAATTGTATAATTGGACAGCGCGTAGGTTGACAGGCATTTATTTACACGACTTCAATTGCGGGTTAAAGGCATATAAGTCAGCCGTGGTTAAGAGCATCGAGGTCTATGGAGACATGCATCGCTATATTCCTCCTCTCGCTAAATATGCAGGATTTACAAAAATCGGTGAAAAGGTAGTGCATCATCAAGCGCGAAAATATGGTACTACGAAATTTGGACTAAACCGCTTCCTCAATGGACCTTTGGATTTACTTACGGTTGTTTTTATGGGGAAATTCGGAAAAAAGCCTATGCATTTCTTTGGGGCCATGGGCACACTTTTATTTATAATAGGATTCGGGATTGCGGCATATTTAGGTATTGTTAAAGTCATTTCATTAATCTCTGAAAATCCAGCACGTTTGCTTGCTGATCGAGCTGAGTTTTACATAGCCCTAACGGCTATGATTATTGGTGCACAATTTTTCCTAGCTGGCTTCGTTGCAGAATTAATAGGAAGAAATTCGTCATCCCGAAACATCTATTTAATTGAAAAAACTATCTGATTTTTCAAGTGAAAGTATCAACGTCAAAAACCCCATTTAATACGCTTTTTTTAGACAGAGATGGTGTCATCAACGTACGTAATTTCGATGGATACATCACACGTCCTTCAGAATTTATTTTTTGTAAGCATGCCATGGAGGGAATTCAATTGCTAGCTTCATTATTTGATAGAATTATCGTTGTTACTAATCAGCAATGCATTGCTAAAAACATTATATCCGAAAGTAACCTGAATGATATTCATCGTTATATGACAGATTCATTGGCGGCTAAAGGAATTAAGATTGACGCAATTTACGTAGCAGAAAATTTAAAAGACGCCCCTAATGACAGAAGGAAACCTTCACCAGCTATGGGATTAGAAGCAAAAGAACAATTTTCAACAATCGACTTTACCAACTCTTGGATGGTGGGTGATACGGACAGCGATATTTTGTTTGGAATGAATCTTGGAATGCATACGGCAGCCGTGAAATCAAATGAGCGATTGACACAAACACCAACCCTGCTGGTCACAGATTTGGTGGAATTATATAACCGAATTTAACCGATTAAATAATGAAATTACTTACCGTTTTATTTCTTTTTATGTCTGCGGGATTAATCGCGCAAAATGTAACAGATGCCAATGGACGTAAGCAAGGAGAATGGGTGAAATATTACGAAAACTCAAACGTACCAATCTACAAAGGACAATTCATTAATGATCAACCAACAGGAAAGTTTGTATATTACTATCCATCCTCAAAAATCATGGCGGTGGTTAATCACAATCCAACTACCGGGCGTTCTGAATCTTATATGTATCATGAGAACAAAAAACTCATGGCATTTGGTATATATATAAATCAGAAAAAAGATAGTGTTTGGACGCATTACGGCCCTAGTGAACGGTTAAGTTTCAAAGAGACTTACAAGGCAGATGTGCTAAATGGAAAAAAAACAATTTACTATGTACCTGAAGACCCCTACGACAAGCGCGTTGAAATAGCACAAGAACTCAATTTTGAAAATGGTCGCCTACATGGAGAAGCCAAGGAGTACTTTCCTGCTGGAGCTTTAAAAAAAGAGTGTGTGTACAAAGATGGTGTTAACGAAGGTATTGTTAAGCATTACCACCCTACTGGCGGAGTAGCTCTTGTAGAACGTTGGAAAAACAGACAAAAACATGGATGGTGGTTCAACTACAACAATCAAGGAAAAGAAACCGGAAGAACTTACTATTACAACGGAAAAGTACTCGAGGGAGATTTCTTAAAGCGACATCTAGCGCGCTTAAAAGAGCAAGGAATTAATCCTAACGAATGATATTTGAAAAATACCAAAAACAGCCTTCTTAACAATTACTTTTCAACTTATTTCCATATCTTTACGGTAAATAAATTTCTAATGAAAAGGTTACTATCCATCATGGCGATTTTCCTTGTGGTTCTGTCTTGTAGGCAAGATCAACAATCTGTACATTTTGGTTTCGGCTATTTTGGATTAGAAGAAGGTGTGTTCGTAGAATACGATGTGATGGAAATTTTCCATGACGAAGACTTAGTTCCAGCGCATGACACGATAAGATACACCCTAAAAACCGTCATCGGTGAAACGGTAGAGGACAATCAAGGCAGAATGGCCAACAAAGTATTCCGTTATAAATACGACGCCATCACTGGAGAACTCCTAGACCAGCGTGTTTGGACTGCAATAATTTCAGAAGGTCGTGGAGAGCAAACTGAAGAAAACCAGCGTATAATTCGTTTGGTATTCGCTGTCACCAATGATAAAGAATGGGACATCAATGCTTTTAATCCGAACGATGAACAACTCGCTTATTATTTTGATCTGAACAAAGAAAAAACATTCAACGGGTTCACCTTTGATTCGACGGTCGTTGTAGAATATGAAGACTTCTTTTCACTTGTCGACTATGATCGAAAATACGACACATATGCAAATCACGTAGGTCTTGTTCAACGTGTAGACAAGGAGTTAACCATCGCTAATTTTGATACGCTCAATATCATAAAGGGCACAGAAACCCATTACTCCTTAAGAAATTACGGGATAGAGTAACTATTTAAAAAATAGATTTTTAAAACCTATCAACTTAATAGATTGTTTAAGTGTTTTATTGAAGGTTACTTTATTTTTTCGAAGAAAATCGTGTAGGCATCTTTAAGTAGAATCATTTCCCGCTTATTCAATTTTACAATCGAATATTCTCCATCATCGTTATTCCCTTCTGCTGTATTCAAAGTCAATATCAAGTTCGTGTCATCCAAGGTCCATGTGCCATTTTTACTTGGAGCATCCCCGATCGAACCTCCTTGCACCGTTCCATCCTCGTTAAACTGTAAAAACTTCTCTCGATTTTCTTTAGGCGTTTTGTTCTTTTTCTGAATCTTATAGATTTCCCACGTACCGACCAGGTGCTTTCCTTTCGGTTTGGAAGTAAAACCCAATACAAAAAAACAGGCGAACAGGAATAAAAGACTTTTTCTAACACTATTTTGATTCATACGCTCAGCGAATTACACATCAAAAATAATGAAATTTGCGCCATCCGATAAAATGTAGGGACCTTACCTCTTTGCGTTTGCTCCAAAAAGGAATGTATCTTGCGTTCTTTTCCCTATATTCGCACCCTATGAAGATTGCTTTTTTATCAACGTTTTATCCCTTTCGTGGAGGGATAGCTCAATTCAATGCCGGGCTTTACCGTGCATTGGAAAAGCATCATGAAGTAAAAGCATTTAATTTTTCACTACAATACCCTTCCCTGCTTTTTCCTGGGAAAACACAACTTGTAAACCCCGAAGATAATGCCGATGCCATCCCCTCAGAACGCACATTAAGCTCTATTTCTCCGCGTTCGTTTCGAACAACCGCAAAAGCTATTGAGCATTTTCAACCAGACCTATTGATTATTGGCTATTGGATGCCCTTCATGGCACCCTCGCTCGGTTATGTAGCGAAACGACTGGCAAAAAGATGTAAAGTCGTTTCAATTGTTCACAATGCCATACCGCACGAAAAAAGCCGGTTAGATAAAGTCCTATCACATTTCTTTTTTCAGCGTAACACCCATTTTGTAGCTTTGTCAGATGCCGTTCGAAAGGATATTCTAGGCAATTATCCAACAGCAAAAGTCCAGACAATATTACATCCCTCGTACGACCATTTTGGAAGTTTAATTCCTAGAGAAGAAGCACTGAATCAACTTCAATTAGACCCTGCTAATCGGTACTTACTCTTTTTCGGCTTAATTCGAGATTATAAAGGCCTAGACAAACTGCTTCAAGCCCTTCCACTCTTAGCACCGGATATTCATCTTCTCATTGCAGGTGAAGTCTATGGTTCATTCACAGTTTATCAACGTATCATTCAAGACCATCAACTCGAAACGCACGTGCATCAATTCAATGCGTACATACCTGATCATGAGGTTCATCTTTTCTTTTCTGCTGCAGAATGTTGCGTACTTCCTTATAAAAGCGCAACTCAAAGTGGTATAACCGCCATCGCTCATCATTTTAATATCCCTGTTGTAGCGAGTGATGTCGGAGGTTTATCAGAATTTATTCAACACAAAAAAAACGGATACCTTATTACCGATTGTACATACGAAAAATTAGCACAATGGCTCAACACTGGTTTTTCAACGGGTACATTTGAGCAATTTCGACAAACCTTAAGTCAGCAAAAACGCGCTACATGGGAAGATTTCTCGCGTGAATTACTAAAGTTAATTTAACAAGTCATTCCCCTCATTAAGTTTCGTTCTGAAATATTCGTTTCGAAACTCAATACTTTATTCTTCCTTTCGTTAATGTTTATAAATTTGTAGGCATGTGGAGATATACAATTGCATTAATCGTTTGTGTTTTTTTGTCGCTACTCAGCAGTGCACAACGTGATGTAACCAAAGGAATTATCGGAACGCCTTATGTTGGGGTGCATTTCGGAATGAATATTCCCGGCGGTGACTTTGCGGAGCGCTATGGGTTCACCAGTAACTTAGGTGGGGTAGCTGGATACAAAACCAAGAAGAACTGGATTTATGCAGCTGACGGAAACTTTATCTTCGGAAACAAAATACATATCGAAGGTTTACTAGATAATTTAAGAGATGAGGTTGGAAACATCACGAATTCATCGGGATCACCTGCTGAAATCCTATTTTTCGTTCGTGGATTCAATATCAATGCGATGGTTGGAAAAGTAATACCAATATGGAGTCCAAACGACAACTCTGGACTCATGATTCAGTTTGGTGCAGGCTACCTCTGGCATCGATTACGTATCGAGTCGCAACAAGATGAAGTACCACAAATAGAGGAAGAAAATTTAAAAGGTTATGATCGATTAACTATAGGGTTCAACACTACTCAATTCATTGGCTATAATTTTATGGCAAACCAAGGAGTTTACAATTTCTACGGTGGTTTTTATTTCCAACAAGGATTCACCCAAGATCAGCGCGATGTTTTCTGGGATAAACCGAATGAATATGTATTAAAAGATATTCGTATTGAGTATCAATTCGGCTTCAAGTTAGGTTGGCTAGTTCCGGTTTATAAGCGTCAACCCAAAGAATTCTATTTCGACTAATGCTAGTATACAATCTTTCCATGCATATTTACGGTTTGGCTGTTCGAATAGCTGCGCTATTCATTCCTAAAGCGGCACAATGGGTAGAGGGTAGAAAAAGCTTCTTTAAAGACCTTCCAGTCGTAGAACAAGAACACGTCATTTGGTTTCACTGTGCGTCACTAGGAGAATTTGAACAAGGGAGGCCTATAATTGAATCTTGGAAAAAAAAATATCCAGATCATTTTATACTGCTTACATTTTTTAGTCCCTCAGGGTATGAGGTCAGAAAGAATTATGAGTTCGCCAACCACTGCTGCTACCTGCCTTTAGACACCCCCTCAAATGCACGTAAATTCATTGCACACTTTCAACCGAAAATCGCCTTTTTTGTAAAGTATGAGTTTTGGTTGAACTATATTGAAAGTGCACAAAAGGCAAATTGTAAACTCTATTCGATTAGCACTTTACTCAATCAAAACCATCGTTTTTTCAAATGGTACGGTGGTGTATTTCGCAAAGGACTTACCCACTTCCAACACTTCTTTGTTCAAGACGAGCAAACCAAACATTTGTTAACCACAATTGGTATAGATTCAGTTACCCGCGTTGGAGATACGCGTTACGACCGCGTGAATGACCGTGTAAAAGAGCAAAACACCAATGAATACCTCAAAAATTGGATAGCACCTGAAGACAAGGTTTTGGTGGTCGGAAGCTCATGGAAAGAAGATGAAGAGATATTGATTCCCTACATCAATGGAAATAATCACTTTGATAAAGTAATTTTTGCTCCACATGAAGTGAATGAAACCAATGTGAATCGCATCCTATCGGAGCTTCAAGTAACTGTCGAAACCTACACGCACATTCAGCAATCAGGACGCATTAATGAAACTACTCAAGTGGTAATCCTCAATTGTATCGGCGTGTTGGCTGACGCTTATCAATATGGAACGATAGCATACGTAGGTGGAGCATTTAAAACAGGGCTACATAACATATTGGAGCCAGCTACTTTCGGCCTTCCTGTTCTTTTCGGCCCACATCACGCGAAGTTTCCAGAAGCGAGTATGTTTATTTCTGCTGGAATCGGAACTGCTGTGCAAAGTATGGACGAACTCCGTTACGCTATGCAGACTCAACTCGGTGAACTTAGACAATTACAGCCACGTGTAAAAGCATTCATCGCCTCTCAAATTGGAGCACGCGAACGCATCATGCAGTGGTTCGAAAAGAATTAATCTCTACCGCCAAGTAAATTTAGTAAGGACATAAACAAATTGATAAACAAGATGTAAAGTGTCAACCCTCCAATGATCGTTAGCTTACGCTTATCTTCCCCGCTAATTGATGCATCCAAGGCGAGCGCTTTCAATCGCTGCATTTCCCAAGCTGTCAAACCTGTGAAGACAAAAACTCCGATAACAGAAATGGCAAACGACAGCATTGAGCTACCTAAGAACATATTAACGATAGCAGCAATGAATATTCCAATAAACGCCATATACAAAAGGCTACCCATTTTAGATAAATCAACTGACGTGGTGTAGCCCAAAATAGCCATAGCAGCAAAAGCGCCGGCTGCAATGAAAAATGTTGATACTAAACTCCCAATGCTGTACACTAAAAAGATGGAAGACAATGCGGCTCCAATCAAAATAGAATATAAAAGAAACATTCCGATGAGCGCGCTAAAAGACAATTTATGAAAACGAGCTTGCATCCACAACGCGAGACCCACAGGAGCAAAAACTACAACATAGAAAATAGGAGAAATAGAAGCTGATCCGGTAACATAATCGATATTATAAAACCATTCGTAAATCAATCCAGACTCCGCAATGTACCAAGACACTACTCCCGAAACGATTAATGCTAGGAACATATATGAATACACATTACTAAAAAACTGCTTTAACACAACAGACTGAGATAATTGCTCTTGATTGTTATTAATTGAATCTTCCATGATCATTTGATTTATTGATTAAACAAAAATACAGAAAAAGTGTTTTGATAAGGGAAAGTTAATAAGGTTATTGGTTAATTATCGTTAAACAAACTCGACATGTAGTTTAATACCATAACTTTTAAGTTTACTATCTTTGTAAAAAAAAATAAATGATTCTACCTATAGTTGCTTATGGCGATCCTGTTTTGAAAAAAGTGGGGGAAGAAATAGATAAAGATTATCCAGGTCTGAGTGAGCTAATTGATAACATGTGGGAAACCATGTATGCAGCTAGTGGCGTTGGTCTTGCCGCTCCACAAATCGGGAAATCCATTCGTTTGTTCATTGTAGACGCAAGTCCTTTTGCGGATGAAGAAGAAGATGAACCAGATCCTAAGGCAAAAGGATTAGAAAATTTTAAAAAGGTATTCATCAACCCTATCATAGAGGAAGAAACGGGAGAAAATTGGGCATTTCAAGAAGGTTGTTTAAGTATTCCAAAAATTCGGGAAGATGTTTATCGAAAGGAAAAAATTACAATTACTTATTTTGACGAAAACTTTGACTTTCACGAGGAAACTTATGATGGCTATGCCGCACGAGTAATTCAACATGAGTATGACCATATTGAAGGTATTCTATTTACGGATTACCTTCCTCCATTAAAACGAAAACTACTTACCAAGAAATTAGGGAATATTTCAAAAGGTGAAATCAATGTAGATTACCGAATGAAATTTCCCGTGCACAAGCGTGGAAAATAGACCAGTATTTTTTAAAAATATTTTGAACGAAACAAGCTATATTTGATCCTGGAAAATCTTCAATTTTAACGCAAAAAAACATGAAAGCTACTTATTTTCTTTTATTAGCCACACTTCTTTTAGCTTCCTGTGGCGGACCATCAAGCGAGACACCCTCTGACGAAATTACTATTGAATCACTGAAAGCGTCGTTAAAAGAGATTGATGATTCCCTCTATGTTTTAATAGAGAAAGCACTTGAAACAGATGGTTTTGAAATCGATCGTTTGGTGTATCACGAAGGGGTAAACCGAGGAATTGAATTTTACAAAAACTTTCCTAAAGATGAATATGCTCCATATGCCCTAGATAAAGTTATTGGTATGTATTGGGCATTAAATATTGAACCTAAGACTGTTGAGTGGCTAGATACATTAATTACAAAATATCCAGATTATCCAGGTATCATGGGCGCATTAGAGCGTCAAAAATCAGTTTACGATAGCTTTGACGCTTACAACCCAGAGAAAATAAAATACTACACAAATTTGATGTTAGAACGCGATGACTTGAGTCCTGAAAAACGAGCAGACTTTGAACTACGCCTTCAACATATCGATAAGCCATTTGAAGAATTTGTTTTTCTTTTGAACAGTGATGGTTCAAACGCTCCGGTAGAAGTTGAAGAAATCAATTAAGGGGTAACCAAATTATACTTCTCAATCATTTTTCGGATATTGATTAAGGCGTAGCGCATACGACCCAGAGCGGTATTTATACTGATATCCTCTAGTTCAGCAATATCCTTAAAAGACATCCCTTGAAAAATACGCATTTCTAAAATTTCTTTTTGTGTCTTGGGAAGATGCTTTACCAACTCTACCATTTGAACCTCTAATTCTTCTCGCGTTATTGCGTCCTCTACATTTTCGTCCTCGAGTTTGAGAACAGAAAATATATTAAAATCATCTGATTTGGAAGACGTCTCCGAAATCATTTTTACTTTGTTCGAACGACGAAAATGATCAATTACTAAATTGTGTGCTATACGCATGGCCCAAGGAAGAAACTTCCCCTCCTCGTTGTAGGACCCTTTTTTCAAGGTTCGTACAATTTTCATGAATGCATCCTGAAAAACGTCCTGCGCGACTGCATGATCACGAATTTTCGAGAAAACATAATTGTAAATCTTATCCTTGTGACGCATCAAAAGTACTTCGAAAGCTTGTTCGTTTCCTCTTATGTATAAAGCAACTAAATCGTGGTCTTCTAGCTTATCAATAGGCATATTTACTCAGTTTTGAGATTACTAATACTAAATCTAATTCAGAGTAAAATTCTATTCTATAGGCTATTGCTTTTTTAATTATTGGACTAAAATACAACTTTCTAGAAACAATGTTCGAACAAAAGTCTTAAAATATATTAAATGTCTATCTTGTTTAGTAAACGGATGTTGACGAAATAGGGTTGGTAATTAATTATTATTTTTTATTCATTCACAACTTGACGAATAGAAATTTGACGTTTTGCTCTATGAACTGTGCATATAATACCTTCGGAGACTCTATTCATTAGGCACTTTTATTTTTGGTACAATAGTTGGCTAATTTATTTGAACTTAAAACTTTGAATTATGAAAAATTATGTTCAACAGCGTAAAGGGAAAGAAAATAAAAAGTTCGGATTTGACCAGTCATTGAAAGAATTGGGTTTATATATCATCCCTAATTCAGAAAAGAAGAAAGTGGCTAAATGCTAAACAGGTTGATCGAGCAGGTATTGATCAATAAACTCTCTCACGCAGCCCTTCCCTCCTTTAGCTTGAAGAACTAGGTCAACTTGCCGTTTGATTTTAGACACAGCATCTGAAGGGCATGCTGAGAAACCAACATTTTGTATCACATCTAAATCATTAATATCATCTCCAATTATTGCTACTTCATCAAGTGAGATTCCCATCGTGCTGCACCAATCCATCAAAATTGTCATTTTCGGATCTCTACCTACGTATAAATGCTGAATTCTTAGTAAGTCAGCTCGTGCTTTTACCATTTCTAACTTATATCCTGATGAAATAATTCCAACTTGAAAGTCAGACTTAGTTAGCGCCATTATGGCCATTCCGTCTTTTGCATTGTACTTTTTAATCTGATCTCCACTCTCGGTGAAAAACATTCCTGCGTCCGTCATTACACCATCCACATCTAAAATGAGTAATTTAATTTTACGCAAACGTTCACGTTCCACAAATTGAGGGAAAAGCAGTAAGTTCTCTAGGGAACAATTTAGTTCAGTGCACAACTGATTCAACTGAGCTAAAGTAAGCTGATAATAATCAGACACTTGATAACGGTTCAATATCGCCACTTTTTCCATTCCATTAGACTGGAGAAGCGCGTTCAAATTTTTCTCAAGCAAGCTCATCTTAAACAATTTTATAACCAACAGCAGCGGCAACCTCACTCGTTTCGGCAAAAAGTTGCGCGAATTCATCGTAAGTTAGCTGCTGAGAAGCATCAGACTTTGCCACTTTCGGATTTTCATGTGCTTCAATGATTAATCCATCTATTCCCATGGCCGTGCATGCTTTCGCTAATGGAGTAACTCCATACGCAAAACCAATCGCGTGACTTGGGTCGAGAATTACTGGAAGATTTGTATATTCTTGTAAATAAGCTACACCGCATAAATCTAAGGTAAATCGAGTTTTTGTTTCAAATGTACGGATTCCTCGTTCACACAGTATGACATTTTCATTCCCCCCAGATAAAATAAACTCAGCGGCCTGAACAAACTCTTGCAATGTCGTACCGAAACCTCTTTTTAGAAGAACTGGCTTTTTAATTTTTGCACATGCGCGCAGTATACCTTGATCATACATCGCTTTGGCTCCAATTTGAACAACATCACTATATTCAATAACGTCCTGTACATGGGTTGCATCCCGCACTTCTGTAATTACGGAAAGCCCATATTCCTCTCGCATTTTGACCAATAACTGTAACCCCTCAAAACCGAGTCCTTGAAAACTATAGGGACTAGTTCGCGGTTTATAACACCCTCCTCTCAAGGTTGATAAACCCATCCTCTTCAACATTTCAGCTGCTGAGCGAATCTGTGATTCTGACTCCACCGAACAAGGTCCACCTATGAGCAGTGTATTTTTCGTATCCCCTCCAATTGTTGCGCCACCAATTGACACTTCGCGGGTTCCATTAACGTAGGCTTTTGATGCCAACTGCATATCATTATCAAAGACCCAACTTTCTTTCGTTTTATCTTTCAATTCGTTTGGCACTTCTTTAACTGAAGAGGATGTGATTAAAATCTGTTGTTCACCTTTTTGAATATGAAAGGCTTTAATATTTTCGGCAATTTTGGCAGCCTCTACTGGACCCACTGTTGATGATAAATGTATGATCATGCGTTCATAAAATAAATTGAATGAAACAAAAGTAAGCATTTATTTATTGTATTGATATCACACCTATCACCAACTCAGTGAAAAGAACAATCCGTGCTCCCCCCCTTATTAATTTCGAAATTATAATTAAATAAAAAGTGTCACCTAAATCAATAAAATTACCATCCCGTTTTCTAAACAATTTCGTATTTTTGCAGGAAAGTCAAACACCATGAAAATTGAACAACTTTACACCAATTGCCTTGCTCAAGGTGCATATTATATTGAACACAACGGTGAAGCCGCTGTAATAGATCCATTGCGAGAAGTCAATCAATACATTGATATAGCTGAAAGCCACAGTGCTAAAATTAAATACGTCTTCGAAACACATTTTCACGCTGACTTTGTAAGTGGACACGTTACATTATCCGAAAAGACTGGTGCACCTATAGTATTCGGTCCGATGGCTGATCCTCACTTTGAGTGCATTGTTGCACAGGACAACCAAGAGTTCGCAATTGGAGGATTAACGATTCGTGTGTTGCATACGCCGGGGCACACCATGGAAAGTACTACTTACCTTTTATTGGACGAGAGTAAAAATGAATTGGCCATTTTTTCAGGTGACACCTTATTCTTAGGAGATGTAGGCAGACCAGACTTAGCCCAAAAAGCATCTTCCATAACACAAGAAGACCTTGCAGGAATGCTCTACGATAGTTTGCGCACGAAAATCATGACCTTACCCGATAATGTGGTTGTATACCCAGGACATGGTGCTGGTTCAGCCTGCGGAAAGAACATGAGTAAAGAAACAATAGGGTTATTAGGTGAACAAAAACAAACCAACTATGCCCTGCGAGAAGATATGACGAAGGATGAATTCATCCAAGAAGTAACGGATGGACTTTTACCTCCACCAGCCTATTTTCCAGACAATGTAAACATGAACAAATCAGGTTACATGGACATTGATCATGTATTGGAAAAAGGAAAAACGGCTTGGACTTCAGCAGATGCTTACGCGAAACAAACTGCAACAGATGCCATTATTTTGGATGTGCGCCATCAAAAGGATTTCATAGCAGGTCATATAAGGCATTCTATTTTTATCGGATTGGATGGCACATTTGCGCCATGGGTTGGTGCAGTTTTGAAAAGAGTTGAGCAGCCCATAATTTTAGTAGCACCAGCGGATAGAATTGAGGAAGCAATAACACGCCTTGCGCGCGTTGGATTCGACAATATTCTCGGACACATTGAAGGTATTTTGGCCGATTGGAAAGCTTCTGGAGTTGCAGTTGATACACTCGATTCCATTTCAGCAAATGAATTAGAAAAACGACTTCACGGTGAGCAAGATGCCGTGATTGACGTGCGCAAAGTCTCCGAATATCAATCCGAACACGTTGAAAAGGCAGTCAATTTACCCTTGGAAGATATCAGTGATTTAGTAAATGAATTTCCAAAAAATCACTTTTACGTGCATTGTGCAGGAGGTTATCGTTCCGTTGTTGCCGCTTCTATTTTAAAACGAAATGGAATTCACAACTTCACCGATATCGCAGGCGGTTTTGCTGCCATTCGTGAAACGTCAATTTCCAAAACTGAGTATATTTGTCCTTCAACTATCTAAGACTATGGAACAATTAGAACAACAAGCATGGAAAGAAGCGATACAAAATGATTCCAACGCTGTAATTTTAGACGTACGAACACCAGGGGAATGTACCGAAGGAATTGTTGAGGGGGCTCATACCATCGACTTTCTGAACCCTACCCATTTCATGCAAGAAATTGAAAAATTAGACCCTACAAAATCTTATTATATCTATTGCAGAAGTGGAAATAGAAGTGGTCAAGCGTGTATGATTTTGGATCAAAAAGGCTTTTCCAAAACTGTCAATCTAATTGGTGGTATGTTAGCTTGGAATGGAGATCTAGTGTAAGCTTCTTCCGTTCTAGTTAAAATTATAAAAATTATTTTACTCGGGAAGGATCAACGACGCTAATGAAATGCGAGATTTTTTTGATATCTTCACGCTCTTCTATGAAAGGACTGCTCGCTACTTTTTTTTTCCTGTTCACGTTTAGTGCATCTGCACACGTGTTCTACTTTTCATTCGCAGAAATGGAGTACAATGCTGCGGACGAACGTTTTGAAATAACAGTTCGTGCAACGGGCCATGATGTAGAAGAATATATGGCTCATTTGGGTAAACCTATTGGAAAATTAGAGACCTGTAAAGACAATCCTATCAAATTAAAGCTATTAGAGCAAGTCGTGTTGGCTGAATTTCAAATTCTGAGCAACGACAAACCCCTAGCACTGGAGATACTGGGCCTAGACATTAATTTAAAAGATGAAGTCACGTTCTATATCGTATCCAAGAAAATGACTCTTCCCTCCTCCATCACGATCAATTTCTCGTTTTTGATGAATTATTTTGAAGAGCAACAGAATAAGATAACCATTATTACTCCTGAAGGAAAAGAATACTTAACCTTCCTAAGACATAAACTAACTCGAACATTCGATTTTATAAAACTATGAAAAAATTAACGTTATTCACCCTTGGCGCATTCCTTTCTTTCTGTGCTGTTTCTCAGGTAGACAATACCAACACCAACAAGTTTAAACAACTCTACGAAGAGTTGCCGACTCCCAATGTGTATAGAACTGCAGCGGGTGCACCAGGTCATCAATATTATCAGCAACAAGCCAATTATAAAATTGATTTAGAATTGGACGATGCCAAACAAATTATCCGAGGTACTGAGCGCATTACGTATATTAATAATTCTCCTGATCAATTAGAGTATTTATGGCTACAGCTAGATCAAAATATGCGTGCAGATGATTCTGATAGCAAGCTTATCACTGTTGAACGAATGGAAGACTTTAGAAGTATCAAGTCGGTACAACGAAAGCTTCAATATTTCGATGGTGGTTTTAAAATTGAATACGTTAAAAGTTCTTCCGGGAAACCATTAAATTTTGCAATCAACAAAACTATGATGCGCATAGATTTAGACCAACCATTAAAAGCAGGTGCATCAATTAGTTTTGATGTGAAGTGGTGGTACAACATCAACGATCGTATGCAAATTGGTGGACGTTCAGGGTATGAATACTTCGAAAAAGAAGACAACTATTTATATACTATCGCCCAGTTCTTTCCTAGAATGTGTGTATACAATGATGTTGAAGGATGGCAAAACAAACAATTTCTTGGAAGAGGGGAATTCACACTTCCTTTCGGAGATTATGAAGTATCGATAAAAGTTCCCTCAGATCATATTGTTGGAGCAACTGGAGTATTGCAAAATGAAAGCTCCGTGCTTTCAGCAGAGCAGCGCAACCGAATGAAAGAAGCGCGAAAATCAACAGAAAAGCCCGTTTTTATTGTTACTCAGGAAGAAGCTGAACGTGCGGAAAAAGGAAAAGAAAAAGGCCTCATAACATGGGTATTCAAAGCTGAAAACGTACGTGATTTTGCCTTTGCCACATCGCGCAAGTTTATTTGGGATGCTCAAGCCGTAGAAATCGGTGGTAAAACCATTATGGCTATGTCCTATTACCCAAAAGAAGGGAATCCTTTGTGGGAAAAGTATTCCACACAAGTCGTTGCACATACGTTGCGTGTATATTCTAAATATACAATTGACTACCCTTATCCTGTTGCGATTTCTGTTCACTCCCACCAAATTGGTATGGAATACCCAATGATTTGTTTCAACGGTGGGCGTCCCGAAGCAGATGGAACCTATTCGGAGCGAACTAAATATGGGATGCTCGGGGTTATTATTCACGAAGTTGGTCACAATTTCTTCCCGATGATTATCAACTCTGATGAGCGACAATGGACTTGGATGGATGAAGGATTAAACACATTTGTCCAATACCTCACAGAACAAGAATGGGAACGTGGATATCCTTCACGGAGAGGACCGGCTCACATGATTACAGATTACATGGGTGGAGATAAAAAGTACATTTCACCAATTATGACCAATTCAGAATCCATCTGGCAGTTTGGGAATAATGCTTATGGAAAACCAGCTACCGCATTAAATATCTTACGAGAAACGATTATGGGTCGTGAGTTATTCGACTATGCATTTAAAGTGTATAGTGAACGATGGGCTTTTAAACACCCGACACCTGCTGATTTCTTTAGAACGATGGAAGATGCATCTGCTGTCGACTTAGATTGGTTTTGGAGAGGATGGTTTTATACGAATGACCACGTAGACATCTCGTTGAACCGTGCGCGCTATTACCAATTGAATACAGGTAATCCAGAGATAGAGAAAGCATGGCAGCAAGAAATGGATAGCCAACAAGATGAGCACATCGGAATTCCGCGCAATAAAGAGCAATTGAAAGAAACCATGACAGAGCGTTATCCGGAATTAGAGGATTTCTATAACAAGCGTAACATCTACGAAGTGGATGAGTTAGACAAAAAGGAATATGAAGATTTCATGGCCAAATTATCGAAAGAGGAACTTGAATTATTAAACAGTGGTAAGCACTTCTATCAATTAGATTTCGAAAACTTAGGTGGATTGGTGATGCCATTAATAGTAGAAACAACCTTTACAGATGGAACAACCGAAGTGATTCGAATTCCTGCAGAAATTTGGAAAACAAACAACTATAACGTGTCGAAGGTTTTTATTTTCGAGAAAGAAGCTGCTTCTTTCCGATTAGATCCTTTCTTAGAAACAGGAGATACTGATTTGTCCAATAACAGCTGGCCGAGAGAAATGGAACCCACACGTTTCAAATTGTTTAAGGAGAATAGATCGAATGAAAACCCAATGCAACGTCAGAAACGAGTTGATGAATTAGGGAAGTAATTCAAGAGTAATACAATTTTTTAATTATAAGGAAGGGGCGAATATTAGTTCGCCCCTTCCTTTTATTGGACTATAAAACTGTCTTCTGCTAGGCACCTCTCCTACCTAGCTCAATTGCTTCAAGATTAAAAATATCTTTTCCCTTTATTTCAAAACGTAAAATGGTTTTAACAGCGTGAAATCCTTTATTACCACAAGCACCCGGATTCATCCATAACATATTGTAACGTTTATCCATTTGAACCAACAAAATGTGCGAGTGTCCACAGACCAAAATAGTTGGAGCACCATTTTTTTCCAATTCCTCGAAAAGTGGTTTTGAATACTTCCCTGGTTTACCTGCTATGTGTGTAATGAGCACCTCCACATCATCCACCTTAAAGCGATCAAAAAGAACTGTATCCCTTCTCACAACATGGTCGTCAATGTTACCATAGACAATTCTTAGAGGCTTCCATGATCTCAATTCATCAATAACGTCTAAGCTACCAATGTCTCCAGCATGCCAGATTTGGTCCACATCTTTAAAATAGTCTTTAATGCGGGGGACTAACTCGCCATGCGTATCTGACAAAACACCAATTCTCATACGTTATCATGAACTATTCCCAACAAAGATGGGATAAAATTATCGTTTGCTGACTTTATTGTTTGAAATTACTCGCTGTCTCGAGCATTTGTGGCGGCCTTCAGTAAAAGTCCGTTTCTTTAAGTGCTTGGTTGCTCTCCCCTGCACTCTTTCCCTCCAAAGTCGCCAACTAGATGGCTTAAGCTCTTTGCGCATCAATTCAATGACTTCCTTCTCAGTAATCCCAAATTGAAAGAAAATAGCATCAAATGGTGTTCGATCTTCCCATGCCATTTCAATAATTCGATCTATTTCTCGTTCCGATAATATCATACAGGAAAAACATACAGCACGGCCATTTGTTCAACGAATAACAGATTGTTTTATGGAAACAAGCGATGTTCTGGAGGGAAATAATCAGCGTGATAATCTCGTTCCTCCACAAATAGCCAATTATAACCATTGTCCTTTGACAATGCATAAATCATTATTGTACTGTCTAGAGTAGAAAAGTCCCTTTCAAGCTTTACTTCCATTTTAACTTGAATTAACTCATCCTGCTGAATAATGTCTTTTTGAAGATGCGTTTTCCAATATACTTCATCTTCTCGTTGATAATACCATTGGTCATAAAACTGTTCGGTCGGGGTTACTTCCTGAAATCTTTGAAGAATTGCATCGTTGCCGAGACTTTGATAATGTTTTACCACAGAAGGATGAGTGAGCCCTAAATACATTAAAGCATCTCCAGTATTTCGCGCATCAAAAAGAGCTTTTACATCTCGAGAAAGGGCCATCTCTTGTTCGGAATTAAGTGAACAACTAGTAACCAAAATAATCGCAAACAGTATGTGAAAAATACGTTTCATACTAATTGAGCAACACGACACTTAAATTGAGTAAGGTTGCGAAACACACCCACAGAAAATAAGGTGCCAACAAAAAAGTAGCAAGTCGATCCAATCTCCAAAAATGTTTCATGAGAAAAGCGATTAGCACTAAAAGTATTAAAATGATGACCAATGCTGCTGAAGGATTTTGCCACCCAAAAAACGCAGGTGTCCAGATTAAATTGAACACAAAATGAAAACCAAAAAACGCTAAACCTCTAAGTGCATACTTCCGAATAATGGGGTATCGACTTTTAGAAGACACTTGCCAGATTCGGGCAAAGCTAATTCCCATAAGGATATACAGGGAGGTCCATGCAGGACCAAAAAGCCAATTGGGCGGTTGAAAAACTGGTTTATTCAATGCTTTGTACCAATCACTTTCTCCACTCTGGAAGAGAAAGCCGCTGAGTCCTCCCAAAAGCATAATAACGGCAGCTGAGACAATCATTTTAAGAATGAGTCCTTTTCTAAAAGAAGATGTGCTGTGCGGTTCTGAAAGTATTGCCATGGGCTTCTATAATATGTTTAATATCTGGAGAATATCCTCCTCCCATACTTGTAACGATAGGGATATGGATTTCGTTTGCAAAGTTAAAAACAATTTCGTCTCTTCGCTTACAACCTACGCGGGAAACTCCTAAACGTCCTAACTTATCGGTATCTATAATATCTACACCAGATTGAAAAAACAAAAAGTCAGGAATAAATTGACTAGTAATTTCAGCAAGGTGTTTTTCCAGCAAGTATAGGTATTCCCTGTCTTTGATTCCATCTTCCAATTCCACATCCAGCGAAGAGGTTTCTTTATGCAACGGATAATTGTTCCTACCATGCATGGAGAACGTAAATACGCGATTTTCGTCCCGAAAGATTTCTGCAGTTCCATTACCTTGATGCACATCTAAATCAATGATTAAAATGCTCTTCGCTTTTTTAGTGTCCAAAAGCCATTGTGCCGCAATTGCCTGGTCATTAAGTAAACAGAATCCCTCTCCCCTGTTCGAATAAGCATGATGAGTACCTCCAGCAATATTCATCGCTACACCGAACTCCAATGCGTACTCCGCACATTTGCGCGTTCCTTCCATAATGATTTGTTCACGCAAAATTAGTCGTTCATCATGAGGAAACCCAGACTTTCGCTGTTCACGTGGAGAAATTCGAAGTGCCTTTAGATTTTCAAAATACGCAGGATCATGAACACTTAATACGAACGACTCATCTATAACTGTCGGACTAAAAAAATTCTGCTCTTCAACAGTTCCTTCATACAAAAGTTGCTTTGGGAGCAGTTCATACTTTTCCATTGGAAACCGATGCCCTGGAGGTAACGGTTGAACGTAGTATTCGTTGAATGCAATCTTTAGCATTTCAGCTATATTGGAGCAACGAGGCGCATCATTTCAGCACATGCCCATGCACCAAACGTTCCGATGAAATAACCAAATACCGCCATCAAGACACCCACAGTGGTGAGCGCGGGATGAAACGCATTAGCGACAATAGGCGCAGAAGCAGCTCCTCCAACATTAGCTTGACTTCCAACGGCCAAAAAGAAGAATGGTGCGCGAATAATCTTCGCAACAACGATTAACAAACCAGCATGAAAAGCCATCCAAACGATACCGACTAAAATGAGCAGCGGTTTATGAAAGACTTGAGTAATATCTACTTTCATCCCAATGGTCGCTACTAGAATATATAAAAATACTGATCCTATTTTAGATGCTCCCACACCTTCGTAGGATTTGGCTTTTGTGAAACTTAATACCAATCCATAAATAGTTGCCAACACGACCATCCAGAAGAATCCATTACCGAGTGTGCTTGACTTACCGAGAATTCCTGCGAAAAATTCAGAGAAATACGTACTACCGAAATGAGATAATGCAACCCCTCCGAATACGAGTCCTGCAATTACCATAAAATCGGTTAAGGTTGGTTTTCGCTGCACGGACAGCTGAAAACTCTCAACTTTATCAACAAGTTCATCTATTGTAGAACTATCCGCTTTGAACCACTTATCGATCCGTGCTTTCTTCCCAATTCCAAACAGAATTACTGCCATCCAAATGTTGGCAACCACGATATCCACAATCAGCATTCCACCAAAAAGTGATTCCTTGTATTTATACGTTTCCAGCATAGCAGATTGATTTGCCCCACCACCAATCCAGCTTCCAGCAATCGTAGCAAGTCCTTTCCATGTGGCCTCATTACCTTCTCCGCCGACCGTCTCAGGAGAGAAAAACGAAAATAACCAAACTGCAAAAACACCACCAATAATAATTCCCACCGTACCTGTGAAAAACATGATTAAGGACTTTGAACCTAACCCGAAAAGACTTTTCATGTCCACCGAAATGATTAATAAAATCAATGATCCGGGAAGTAAATAACGACTCGCCATATAATATAACCCGCTTACATCTGGATTAATCACATTAAAAGATGTCAATGCCGCCGGTATCATGTAGCATAAGAATAAGGCAGGAATTACCGTATATAATCGCTTCCAATTTTTCCCATTGAGATTCGAGGTATAGAAAATCAATGCCAACACTACGAGTAAAATACCAAAAACTATTTTATCGTCTTTAATGAGCGGATTTTTCGGTTCAAATTCTAAGAACTTGTACTTTACTTTTCCAGAAGGATTACTAGCCAAACTTATTTTTTCGCCTTTGAGAAAAGGGATGATCTTGAGCTGAATAATCTCATTTATGCCTGGATTTCGGAACATAAGGTCACCCATTTCCGCAACTACAATACTATCTTCATTGAATGAAATTTGAATTTTATCCGCCTTTGCGAGTATACGACGGTCTTGATCATTAAAAACAACAAGCAAATATGGCTTCTCTACAAAACGATCTGCATTCCCAGAAAATTCTAACATTTCGAAATAGGTCTGGTCCGCTTCAGGTAAACACTCAGCAGTAATTAACAGAGAATCTTTACCACTCACCAAAATCTGCTCTTTATCTTGAGAGAATATAAATGGAATACAACTTAAAACAAAAATTAAGGCTAGAAAAAACTTCATAAATGCTGATCAATCGATTAGAAACTACTAGAAACGGAAACGCGCAAAACCGAATGCTGTCGATACGCTATTCGCATCTTTTAAGAAAAAGGACAAGGCATCCCGCGAGGATATACCAAACTCATAAGTGCCTCCGCCTAGAATAAAATTAATCCCAACTGGAATATTGTGCTCATATACTCCACCACCAAAATAACCAGCGCTCAACTGTATCCATTCAATGGGTCGAAAATCACCTCCTACCGAAAACACAGCATTTTGAAGAGAACCTGGCGCATTGGTATCAAATGGAGCGATTAGGTCAAAGCCTACATTTACAATGTTTTTAACCAATTCGATACACCCTCCTAATCGAAAAGTAGCTGGGTTTGCCACCACAATTTCTTCTTCACCTAAAAGATTGAGGACTCCACCTTCTTCTAGTAATTGGTTCATTCCTTCCGTGACATTATAGTCTCCCAAACCAGGGAGCATCATTTCTCGCAGGACGGTATCCCGAACGGTATAGACGTTTCGTGTATAGGTCACTTTTCCGATATTATTCACAGCGGCTGCAACTCTAATTTTTCCAAGTAAAAACGCACTCGCTGAAATATCAACTCCATAACCACTTCCTACAATACTTGGTAATATTCCTTTATTTTCAGAAAAAGAGCTCGGATTGAGCAACTGAATAGCACCGTAATCAATTCCATAAAAGGGAGAAACAGATGAAGACAGGCCAAAACCATCTTCGTCGGAAGCAAGATCAAACAAAGCCATCGACTGAATGATTCGTCCACCTAAACCAGCATATATGGCAAATGTGCTGTCGTTACCTATAATTCGTCTTCCCCATCCGAAGTTAAATTCTCTATTCCACAAAAACTTGACTTTACTCCCATTCGTAATTTCACTCAAGAGCAAGGGATTATTGCGAGATCCGAAAAGAGCGGCATCCAAGGTGTCTTCTGAAAGATTTGGATTATTGGCTATAGTCGATGTATCTCCATTAATAGCTACTGTAAGGGAATCAAAATAAGAGGAAGCTCGACCCCGAAATATTAAGTCAGTTGTTTGTTCATTGATTTGAGAAAACCAATCGTAGTGTTCCCGAATTGAAAATGCAATTCCACCTAGTTTCTCGTTATAAAATGAACCGCCCATCCAGTTATAATCAAAACTCATAGCTATTCCCGCATTGGCGTAGTCTAAAGCGGCATCTTTTTGTGCTTGGAGGTCAAATGAAGAATTTTCTTTATCTCGCACCTGATTCAACAATGCATTACTAAAATTCTGGAGCTTCTCTTTATTGAGCTCGGGACTAGAAATTCCAAATGCAAATTCAGAAGTTCCCATCACGAAATTCTTTCCTTTAAAGCCAGTTCCCCAACCTAAAGCAGAAGAGTTTATTCCTAATGATTGATAATCTCGCAAAAAAGTTGTTGCAACACCTTTACCAATAGCAGTATAAGCACTGTATTGCGTTTGAGCACTTGAGAAAAATGCCACAGAAAGTCCAAAACAAGCAACAATTACTGATTTCATAAGCACATTTTTAGTTGTTAGCTATACTTCATTCAGAAACGACCATTATTCCTCTAGGTCCATTCGGTGCACAAGCACGAGACGTTCTTTCAGTTCCAGCACTTGAAAATATTCCTTATAACCGTAGTTATTAATGAATTTTAGCATATTATCTTTCTGAATATACATCCAGCGTTTAGGGTTCTTAGATTTGGAATGAAATCCATTCTCACAACCGTCAGTAAAAATAAACTCTACCGTTCCTGACTCTCGGAATGACCAATCATTCTCTCCACAGTTATTATAAATACAAACTAAATTGTCACGTTGGAAAACCAGTGTATCGGCTTCTTCATCAAAATTTACATCCCCACATGCTCTCCACGTTCCGTAGAATTCTTCTTTGGAAATCGGAGCGGCATCTTGTGCATTCACAACCAGGGTAAATAGAAGTATTAGGATAACTAAAATTTGCTTCATATGATTCGACTAATGGGGTTTAAATTTAAACGATTTCGTACAATCCACCTAAAAAACATTAAAATATTAAATTTCTCCTTTAATCAAGTTGAGGAAACTTACGATCCCAGTAGCTTTATATTTATCGTTTAATACGGGGAGATACATAATGGATATCGCTTGGTCACGAACAAACTGCAGCATTTCATTCACCGTTAAATGCTCATTAATAGTTACCGGAGATCGATTAATCAATTCTTGTGGATCTAGTTTATCCAATGCACTGACATTCTTCAATAAAGCCTTCCGAACATCTGCATTTGATATGATACCGACAAATCTACCTGCTTCCTCAACAATGGAAAAACCGAGGCTACCTCTTTCTATGCTGCGTAGTGAAGATTCGAGCGTAAGTTCGTTAAGCTGGAGAATTGGACATTCCGATCGGTCGATCATAAAATCTTTGATCTGGAATTGAGATTCAATTTCCCGCTTCGTAAGATCCATCAATGCCTGACCTATGCTAGGTGCATTAAACAAAAAACTTCCTGAAACAGAAGCATGAACCCCCATATTTCTTAAAATAAATGATACTTCTCCATTTACACCTCCATCAACGTGTACTTTCTTTCCTGGGTATTTTTTTTGAAATTGGCGAATCTTCTTGAAATTAATTGGATCAAACACACCACCGCTTTGACCAGGTACCGTGGCCATCACCAATAAGAAATCAAAATCGGAGTAGTCATCAAAAACATCCATTGGTGTTGGTGTCACGATAGCGAGTCCTTTACTACCTGGAATATCATCGGGAAACTGAAATCCTGATGGAAGTTGCTCGTATTGAAACGTCACGTATTCAGCCGGTGTAGCACGTAAGGCATCAAAATATTTTTCAGGTTGTTCAGTAATTATATGCAAGTCGATAGGAAGAGAACATTGCTTACGAATCGCTTGTATATCGTCAAAAACGGCTATGTTATCATTACAATCCACGTGTAATAAATCAACTTGATGATTCACTAAATCCTCTATCGTTACTGCCAATTCTCTTCCTTTATCGGAATATATTGATGCGGAAATCTTCATGTATTCAATCTTTGGCACGAATTTAATAAAAATGAAGGGGTAAATAGGATTTAACCAACGAATACTGTATCCAAGTTGAAAATGCCTTGGATAAGACGTACATTTGTAAAAAGAAAAAGAATAATAATGAAATACTTTTTTACCCTTTTTATTGCTCTTCTAACCTATTTTGGGATATTTGCACAAGAATCTAATTCGTTGTTATGGGAAATAAAAGGAAAAAAAGTAAAGTCACCCTCTTATCTATTTGGGACAATGCATCTCATTCCACAAGAAAACTTTTTATTTCCAGAAAGTCTTAAAGAAAAGGTAAAGAATTCGGAGTTGCTTATTATGGAAATTGGCGGAATTAGTGAACAATTGTCTGCCGCTCAATTTATAATGCTGAAAGAAGGGAGTCTTTTTGATTTTTTCGCCAAAGAACAGCGCGACAGTTTATTTAACTATTTTGAAAATACATTAAACCAAGATATTTCGACGGTTATATCGCGCTATAGCAATATGAAACCAATGGTTTTACTTCAACTGTTTACGCAAGAAGCGTTTGGAGAAAATCCAGCCAGTTATGACATATCGCTCGAAGCAATTGCGCGAAAAAACAATGTCAAAATCGAAGGACTAGAAACGATAGAGCAACAAATCGGATTCTTCGATAAGATGACCGTGGATGAGCAAGTTAAGATGGTCATGACCGCACTCCGCAATACGGACAATTCAAAAGCAGAAACGGAAAAACTTATCGCACTCTATTTAAACCAAAACATTGATAGTTTAGCAATAATGATTTCAAATTCAGAAACAGGTTCGGATTCATTTGAAGAGGAATTTCTAACCAACAGAAACGCTGATTGGATTCCACAAATAAAAACATACGTGAAGAAAAATAGTTGTTTTATAGCCGTTGGAGCAGGTCATCTTGGTGGACCAAATGGTGTGGTCCCTTTACTAAGAAAAGAAGGATATACCGTAGAACCCGTATTACTGAAATCAACACATCCATGAAAAAAATATTTTATTTAGTATTTGCTGCGTCCATTGTAATGAGTTGTCAAACCTATAATGAAGAGGATTTAGCACAATTCGACCAAGAAATAGAAACGTTTGTCGCATTTAAATCGGAAAATTTCACTAAATCTGAAAGTGGATTGTACTACAAAATATTAGAAGAAGGGGCAAGAGAGGATTATATTCGTATGACAGATGAAGTAACTTTCGCATATAAAGGAACTTTTCTATCAGGCGAGGTTTTTCAAATCATCACAGCGGAAGATGCGATTACATTTCAAGTACGAGAACTCATAGCTGGATGGCAAGAAGCTCTAATGTTGTTGAAAGAAAACGGTAAAATTCATGTGATTATTCCTCCCTACTTAGGATACGGTGATAAACAAACTGGATTGATTCCACCGAATTCAATTCTTTATTATGAATTAGAAGTCTTAAGTGTTATCTAGCGCAGAATAGTAACATGTCCATTAAACTCATATTTGTTGTCATTCTGTGAATCTGAAGCTCGAATGGTCCAAACATAGGTCCCTTCTGGTACGATTCTCCCACCATATGTTCCATCCCAAGAACCTTCAGGGTCTCTTGATTCAAAAATCAACTCACCCCATCGATTGTACAAATCCAATTGAAAATCATAGATATCTATTCCTTCAATGTATACTCTCCAGCGTTCATTGAATTCATTCCCGTCAGGTGTAAACGTATTCGGTGCGTAGAGAATTACTTCATTTTCAATAATCACTGGTCGTGTAATTGTATCTGTACATCCATATGCATTCGTTACAACTAATGTCACAGGATACTCACCTACTTCATTCGGGTAAGATAAAGGAACATTTTGAAGGAAACTCTGCGAAGGTGCTGCCGCATCTGCAAACCATTGGTAACTCACTACATCATTCGAAGAATTACTATACGCAATGACGTTTGGCTCAAAAACCGAAGCTGGAGATGGGCTTACAAAAAATCCTGCCTTAGGATAATCAAAACCGCTTATTAAGTCATTAAAATCTTTAAAATAACTACAGCCATAATCACTCACTATCTCAAGAGACACATCATAAAGACCAACGTTTTCGTAGATATTAAATGCGTCACCCAAACCTTGAATAGTATCAATTGTACCATCTCCATAATGCCACACTGTATAATCTACAATGGCAGAATTCGATACATTTTGAAACGCTACTTCTACTGGCACACACTCACCGGTGGTACTTGGAATGATCATTGGATCAATATCATCTGGAAATTGAATTACAATGCAATCTAACGCTTCGGGAGACCCACAAAGTTCGGATAAAGTGACACACACTTCAGAATTCACCTGTGTGGGTGTAACATAAATTGAAGAACCAGCTCCAACAAAAGCTCCATTAATGGACCACGAAAACGTATAAGGACTGCTTCCTCCAGTACCAGTTGCGGAAAGCTGAACTGAGTCTCCAATACATACAATGATATTGTCGGTAATCGAAGTTATTTGCAATGCAGGTGGTTCATTTAGTGTAAAGTCATACGTAACTACACACCCATTCGCATCCGTAATTGTTGCAGTATTGTTACCTGCAGGTAAATCACCAGCTACATCTGTGTTCGATGAGGAATTTGTCCAACTGTAACTATAAGGGGGTGTTCCGAGCGCCACTTCTAGCTCAACCTCACCGTCATTGCCACTATTACAAGTAACGTCTGATAAAGAAACAAGGTTAACAACCATTCCGGGTAATTCATCCACTGTAACTTCAATTTGGTCAGTACAGCCATTATCTGTCAATACTTCAACGGTGTATGTACCTGCACTTAATCCAAACGCCGTTTGCGTAGTTTGCCCCCCAGCATCAATCCAGTTGTAGGTTGCTGATACAGGTATTGGTGATATTGTGACTGTTGCAGTTCCATCATTACCACCTGGGCAACTAACTTGGGTATATACCGTTGAAAGTGAAATAGGTGTGTCACCGATATTGACGTTTGCCGTCGCCACACAACCAATTGCATCAGTTGCAGTTACGGTGTAAACACCTTGCATTAAACCAGTCACAAATGGCCCCGTTTGATTCATTGGGTCATTCCATTGATACGTGTACGGTTCAGAACCACCAGATCCAATAGCTGTTGCCTCACCTAGGGCAGCAGAACAAACGTCGTCTTCTCCACTAGCATTAACGACAACATTATTAACCGTTACCCAAGTCGTATCCGAAGTCAACATTGCACCTACAGCACATGAAGAATAATTGATAAAATAACCTATTGAATCAGAGGGAGGATTTGGAGTTGGGGTAACGGTAAGCGAGGTACCAGTGGTTGAATAGGTCAATCCCTCTGTATCTCCCCATGAAATATTACCATTACTTATTACATAGGCTTTGTAGGGAATGGGGTTTTGAATATAGTTTGTAGCACCATTTGGAATCCATTCTTGACCATCAAGACTAGCTGTCCATTGCGCAGGGAAATTACGTCCAGGAACAACATGGGCTATGGTTCCTAGCTGATTGTGAGTGGCCTCAATTGCTGCTCCACCGTTCCAAGCTACAACAGGCTTTTCATCGAGAAATACATTTATTCGATTAGAAGTTTCATGAAGCACTATTGAAGAACAACCTTCTTGCTGCGTACCAAACATAAAAACATCTTTCCAAACCGCTACAAATTTTCGATTAGGAGCTGTACCGATGACTTTCCACCCTACAGTTCCTGCTGCTCCGGGATTGTAATCTTGCCAAGGTCCCATAATCGAATTTGTAGGTACTCCTGCATTAGGAGCAGCTAGATTAATGGCCCACGGAGAGTACGCATTCGCATTACCTGCATCAAAGGTTAAATAGCCATTCGATGAAATAACAACAGTGTTATAATTAACACCATAAAAAGTAAATGGAAAACCAATATTTATAAGTGGTGAATGAGTATCATCTGTTAAATTAACGACGTTGATATTACCTAAAAAAACCACATTGGTATCAGGAGAGACGCCTCCACCGGTGCATAATTCTATAGTAATTTGTTCACCTTCACAAATCGCTGCATCATCGCCTAAACATACAGTATTTTGGGCATTTGATATTAGAGATGTAAAAACAACCAAAACAATTGTTAGTACTGTTTTTGTTTTTGCTAAAAACATAAGAAAAATTATCCGTTTGCAAATTAAACGCGAATCTGTGGTAAAAGGTTGCCTAAGTGAAAAGATAATAACTAGGAGAGCTTTATTACTGTGTAATAAAATCTAGAATCTCATCCGAATAGTTGATATAACCAAAAACAAACGGAGTAGATTCATGTCCTCCTCCTGGAACTCTAACAGCAACTTTAGAAGTCCCTGAATGGTTATTGTATACTACTTCACCGTGCTTAGAAATTTCTAAAAAGTCATCCGCTTCACCGTGAATCCAAAGTAGAGGAACAGATACATTTTTAATTTGTTCAGCATTGTCAATTTTAACATTCACAAAATAAGAACTTGGCATAGCCAGTAATGCAGCATCTTGAATCATTTTTTCTGCACTTGCAAAAGGTGCTTCTAAAATAATCTTAGATGGAGTCATAGAAAAATTATTTTCACCAGCCACTTTACATACAGGCGCAGACCCCAATGAAAAGCCAAACATAACCAATCGATCATTGGTTAACCCGTTCTCTTTTAGCCAATTAAGCGCTCCATCCACGGAGGCATACATATTCTCCTCAGTAGTTTGACCATCAGACATTCCATAACCCGGATAATCAATCATAAGTACTCCAAAACGTGAGATATTACCTAGGTGACTATAAATTTTTTGTCGAGGCCAATAGAAATCCATGTGATCACGATTTCCGTGGCAAAATAAAATCACTGTATCCGTATCAATCGTGTTGACATCACCAGTGAAAATTGCATGAATATTTAATGTTTCTCCTTCATACTCAATAGGAAAATCAAATTTAGTGATCATACTTTCAGGAACAAAATAATTCGTACCTAAATCTAAGCTCACAGGACCATCAAAATCATCTAATCTATATTCGTCCAACTTGTTTGGATTAAACAAAAAATCATCCAAACGCTTGGAACAAGACAACTGAATACCAATCGATACAATCACAAGTACAAATAATAGCTTCTTCATAGTTAAAATCTTTTTGTTAATCCAATGTATAAGCCAGTTGCTCCATAACGACCAAGAATACTTTTGTAGTCTGTTACCACGTTTTCATTGCTAGTGAATGGAGCTAGGACTTTAAGTTCTGTTGAAAACGTCCAAGACTTCCAATTTAAATCATGCCCTACTTGAAGCATTGGAATAACTCTTGTTGATTGCGGGAGATCATGTGCACGTTTTCCGGCTAATTCATACCAGCTTCCAATTCCGGCGTAAACCATATTTGGAACTTTTGAAACATGGTTAAGTAACTCATCTTGAGTTTGATGCTTCCAATTATATTTCCAATAATAATTCATATCTAACTGAGGCCAAATCTTTGTATTCCATTCGAATTTATCCGTACCAATATTAAATGCTGGAGTAATCGACAGGCCCCTAGTATTTTCTTCATCTTTCCATAAGCGATGTGTAGCTCCCAATTCGAACTGAAATGTTCCAAAAATCGCTGCTGTTGAGAACCAACTCCCATATAAAGTGGTTTTATCGGTCAAACCTTTTCCATAGGTGAGCGAAGTAAACGGGATCGGAATTGAAGCAATTCCAGGAACATTAATAATTGGCCCTCCTAATGAACCGCTAAAAGCTTGTTCTCCCCTTCTCAATGGATCAACAAATCGAGACGGGCCACAGGAGAGAAGAACTCCTGTAATTGCTGTACAAATAAATAATTTCTTCATAAAGTCAAAAAAAAGCAAAAGGTCATTGAATCTTCAATAACCTTTTGCAAATATAACGAGTTTCTTGGTTAGATGTCTATATTCGCATATTTCGCATGTTTCTCAATGAATTCTCTTCTCGGAGGAACCTCATCCCCCATTAACATAGAAAATATTTGATCACACTCCGCTGCATTATCGATTGTTACTTGACGCAAAGTTCTATTCTCCGGATTCATAGTTGTATCCCACAACTGCTCCGCATTCATTTCACCAAGCCCTTTGTAACGTTGAACACTCACAGAAGATGCTGGTGAATTTCCTCTCATTTGCTCAATCAATCGATCTCGCTGATCATTATCCCAAGCATATTCTGATTTCGCTCCTTTTTTCACTTGATACAACGGAGGAGTAGCAATATAAATAAAACCTTGTTCAATCAGTTCTTTCATGTATCTGAAGAAGAAAGTTAAAATCAACGTTTCAATGTGCGAACCATCGACGTCGGCATCACACATAATAACAATTTTGTGATAGCGTAGTTTTTCGGTATTTAGTGCTTTCGAATCCTCTTCCGTACCAACTCTTACACCAAGAGCTGTGTAAATATTTTTTATCTCCTCATTTTCGAAGATCTTGTGCTGCATAGCTTTCTCTACATTCAGAATTTTACCCCTCAATGGCATAATGGCCTGAAAGTATCTATTTCGACCTTGTTTTGCTGTTCCACCGGCTGAATCTCCCTCGACCAAAAATACTTCTGATAATGCTGGATCCTTTTCCGTACAATCCGCTAGTTTACCTGGTAATCCAGATCCACCCATAACGTTTTTACGCTGTACCATTTCACGAGCCTTCCGTGCAGCATTACGAGCGCGTGCAGCCAGCAACACTTTTTCTACTATACGCTTAGCATCAGCAGGGTGCTCTTCCAAGTAGATCGATAACATTTCAGAAACTGCTTGTGAGACAGGAGCCGTAACTTCACGGTTTCCTAATTTGGTTTTTGTCTGACCTTCAAATTGAGGCTCTTGCACCTTCACAGAGAGAACTGCAGTAAGCCCTTCTCTAAAGTCATCACCTGTAATTTCTATTTTCTCTTTGGCCAGCATTCCGCTGTCATCAGCATACTTCTTAAGTGTAGCTGTTAAACCTCGACGAAAACCAGACAAGTGTGTACCACCTTCATAGGTGTTAATATTATTTACATACGCCTGAATATTTTCCGTATATGATGTATTGTATGTCAATGCTACTTCGACTGGAATACCATCCTTCTCTCCATCTATATAAATTACATCTTCAATGAGCGCCTCTCTATTGCGGTCCAAGTATTGAGCAAATTCTTTCAATCCTCCTTCTGAATGAAAAACATGACTCGGTGACTTACCATCATCGTCTTTTGATTCTTCGCGAAGATCTGTTATTGAAATTATAATTCCTTTATTTAGAAAAGCTAGCTCACGCATTCGCGCTGTTAACGTTTCAAAACTATAAACAGTCGATTCAAAAATGCTACTATCCGGTTTAAAGGTCACTATGGTTCCTGTTTTATCAGAAACACCAACTTCTTTTACTGGATATTGAGGAACTCCAATTTTATATTGTTGCTGGTATATTTTTCCATCTCTGTGCACCACTGCTTTTAGATCGGTAGATAACGCATTCACACACGATACACCCACCCCATGGAGACCTCCGGATACTTTATACGTATCTTTATCAAATTTACCCCCAGCATGAAGGACAGTCATTACAACTTCTAGTGCCGAACGTTTTTCCTTTGTATGAATAGCCGTTGGAATACCACGACCATTATCTTCAACGGTTATCGAATTATCTTGATTAATGAATACATCGATTGTATCACAATACCCTCCCATCGCCTCGTCAATCGAGTTATCCACCACCTCATACACTAAGTGATGCAGACCTTTCACACCGATATCACCGATATACATGGCTGGACGCTTTCTAACCGCTTCAAGACCTTCTAAAATCTGGATATTATCCGCTGAGTATTGATCTCTACCTACTTCTTCACTCATAGTATTTTATTAATATTTATTAATCTAGCATTTCCAATAGATCTGTTTTCATTGCAAAAAACACGACTAGCAAAATTAGCAATAATTCCGGTCATCCAATCTTTAAAACACTTCGTTTTCCACGGACTTATTAACAATCAAACACAAATTAATTGCAAACAATAAACTTTTAAATCCCTAATGTTTTTCATCTAAGAAATAGACAGATTAGTCGAAAAAAACAATTAACTCTATGGTTTCTGAAGTTCTCCAACTAAATTTGTGATGATTTAGGTGGTTAGGTTAGGTTGATTAGTAAATGGGAGGTAGACGCCAGTCTTCTTCCCATTTACGTTTTTATTGGCAACTGCATTGCCCATCTGTGTATAAGCTATTATATTTGCACAAAAAAGATACACCATGCGACTAGGTCAACTTTCCCGAAAACTACAGGTTAAAACAGCCGAAATCATTGATATCCTTCAATCAAACTTTGACATTGTCATTAGTAATCATCCTAACCGCAAAGTTCCAAATGAAGTGGTGGTTGAACTTGAAAAACTATTCCATCAAAGTGGTTCTACTTCTGAAGTAAAGGAACCTATGTCTAGTACCGTCGATTCTGAACCTGTTCATCAAGAAGCTGCGGCATCTATCGAAAATGAAACAGCCCAGGAAGGAGAATTGGAAGCCAAGTTAATTGAAGATGCTAATGCTTCTAAGCAAGAAGACATTTCAGTTAAGGAGGATAACCCGGCAGAAGATATACTTACTGATGTGGACCTTAATATTGTAGACGGAATAATCAAAGCGCCCAAGGTTGAAGTTGCAGGAATCAAAGTAGTAGGGAAAATAGAATTACCTGAAAAGAAAAACGAAGTTATTGAGGATGAAAACACTGAAGTGAATGCTGAGCAATCAGAACCTTCTTCTAATGAGGAAACGGATAATCTAGTAACTGTCCCTAATGAACCTAAGGAAGTACTTAAAAACGCAAATAAAAGAACCTCTGATAGAAAGCGTAGCGAACGTAAAAGTCGAACCAAACGAGTTGAAAAGCAATTACTTACTCCTGAGGAAGAACGTAGAATTCAGTTAAAAGAAGCACAAAAGAAAAAAATTGCTGAGCAACAGGCGAAAAAGGAACAGCGGCGAAAAACCTATAATGAAGATATGAAAAGTGTTCAAAAAACAGTTTCTTCAGGAAAAAAGAAAAAAACAGCCTCCTCAAAACCGCAAAAAAAATCCAAACCAACTTCTCTTTGGGGTATATTCTTACATTGGTTAAACGATTAATCCCTAAAACGTGTTTTCTAAAGAAGAACGAAAAAAAATCAACACTGCATTTTGGGGCATCGTTAAAAAAGAACTTAACAAAACTCCTGACGCCGAGGGAAGATTCATTCAATGGCTTAATTATCCAATCAAAATTAAGGATGTCTTTCTACGGTTAAAGGTTGACAATACCCGAGCGATAGTATCTCTTGACATTCAATCGAGTGACGAGGGAATTCGCGAATTAATTTGGGAACAATTGGAAGAACTCAAAAAAGTAATGGAACATAATATGGAGATACTTCCTACTTGGGACAAAACGGTAACGAACGATGCAGGACTTCCTATTTATCAAATTCGATGGGAGTTAAAAAACGTGTCACTATATTCGAAACAAGATGAGAAGGCCATCATTCATTTTTTCCGCACAGTTCTAGTTGACTTCGATGCTTTCTATTTTGAATTCGGAGAAATTCTGAAAAACCTAATGCGTTAGCATTTTTATTTGAAAACACATACCGGCATACCCCTTTGCGTTCCCTGAAAAGGAAAGCCTCTGATCGCTTCATTGGGAGCTGGATTCAATCTTTCCGTTGGAGAAGTAGCATTAAATGAATACGCCATACCGTCCTATTGACAAGTCAATATGGATGCCAAATACGCAAAAAAAATGGTTAAATGGATTAGAATCTCACCTTCTAGTAGTGGCCAAAATCGCTGAAGGCAATACGTATAATAATCCAAAATTTGTTTTTCAGAAAGTGAATATGTTGCACATCAACTTGATTCTAAATTATTATTTCTAGCACAACAAAATATTTGTGTTTTTTTGACAGAAATAGGTCGGCCAGTTAATTTGTTTGATGTATTTTTGCGCAAAATTTGATTAAACAAAATAAAATGGCAGGAAACAGAACATTTACAATGATTAAACCAGACGCGGTTGAAAGCGGAAACATCGGAAATATTCTTCAAATGATTACCGACGCAGGTTTCGCTATCAAAGCAATGAAATACACGCAATTATCAGAAGAGCAAGCGAAGAAATTTTATGAAGTACACGCTGAGCGACCATTTTACCAAGAACTTGTTGATTACATGATTTCAGGTCCTATTGTGGCAGCCATTCTTGAAAAAGAAAATGCAGTAGTAGACTTTAGAACATTGATTGGATCAACAGATCCATCAGAAGCAGCAGAAGGAACTATTCGTAAGAAGTATGCTGAATCTAAAGCTAAAAATGCAGTTCACGGATCTGACTCAGATGAGAACGCAGCAATTGAAGGTGAATTTCACTTCGATTCTACTGAGGTAGTAGCTTAAAACATTCGTTTTCGAGCTTAAGAAGGGACACTAATTTGTGTCCCTTTTTTTGTATCTTTCCTCCAAAAAAACACCATGATTATAACAACCATAGAAACAGTACCAGGACGAGAAATCAGCAGCAGCATAGGTATCGTCAGAGGGAGTACTGTCCGTGCTCGAAATTTCGGACGAGATATTTTCGCTGGATTGAAGAACCTTGTAGGCGGTGAAATCACCGAATATACAAAACTACAGGCACAGTCGAGAGAGGAGGCGCTTACCCGTATGATTGACGATGCCGTTCGCTTGGGTGCTGATGCTGTTGTTAATGTTCGTTTTACGACCTCCACCATAATGCAAGGGGCATCTGAAATATTGGCGTATGGAACCGCTGTAAAACTGAGCTAAATGTGGTGGGGATTAAGTATTACCGCAATTTGCATACTTACTTTTTTAGGGGCATTGAAGCTGGCACTATTGATTTATGCTGTTGTTCAGCGCGTGGAGGAAAAAAAGAAGGAAAAATTTGAACAGCGAGACAACTAAACGAATTGCTGGAACCTGATTTCTAGTATTATTCTTATCCGCTAAACTTTACCTAATTTAGCGTGTTTAAAAACTAAACGATAGCTCATGCAACGCACTCTAATTTTTCTATGCATTGTTCTTTTGACTAACCTTTCGCACAGTCAAGGAAATACTTCCGACAGCGTATTTATTCGGACCCTTTTTGACGAATCTCTCACACGAGGAAAAGCCTATGAAGACTTGCGTAGCTTGTGTAAAGATATTGGCGCCCGACTCTCAGGGTCTGGTGAAGCAGCAATGGCCGTTGAATGGAGTAGGCAAAAAATGGAAAGTTATGGATTTGACAGGGTGTATCTTCAAGAGGTAATGGTTCCTCACTGGGAAAGAGGTACCAAAGAAGCTGGATGGTTTAAAGACAAAAATCAACAACTTCACAAAATTTCTGTGCTGGCACTGGGAGGTTCAATCGGAACGGATGGCCTAATTGAAGGAGAACTCGTTCTCTTTAATTCACGTGAAGAACTACTTTCCGCTAAAAGAAAGGATGTGGAAGGAAAAATCGTGTTTGTAAATCAACCGATGGACAGTAAACTAATTACCACTTTTAACGCTTACGGTGGTTGCTATCCGATTCGTGGATACAGTGCAATTGATGCAAGTAAATTAGGTGCCAAGGCGGTAATTATACGCTCATTGAGTCTTTCCAATCATCCTCACCCACACACGGGTACTATGCAATATGAAGAAGGAGTCGAAAAAATACCTGCTGCAGCTATTTCCACTCAGGACGCTGATATGCTGGCACAGTTCATTCTCGATCAAAAAAAGACTATCTTTTTACTAGATATGAATTGTCAACAATTTGAAGATAAATTATCGTACAACGTTATCGGAGAGCTCCAGGGCATAACTTCTCCGGAACAAATAATTACTTTCGGTGGTCACTTGGATTCTTGGGATGTAGGAGAAGGAGCACATGATGACGGTGCTGGTGTAATTCATTCACTAGAAGCCCTTCGATTGCTCAAAGAGCTTGATTATCGTCCTCAGCACACCTTGAGAGTTGTTTTTTTCATGAACGAGGAGAACGGAAACATGGGTGGAAAAACCTATGCTAAACAAGCGAAGTTAAATGGGGAACAACATATTGCTGCTGTAGAAAGTGACCGTGGAGGATTTTCTCCTCGTGGCTTTAGTTGCGATGGGACAGCAGATCAATTAGATATGATAAAGGGATTCAAAGATCTTCTTCTTCCCTATGAGCTACACAAATTTGAAAAAGGATATGGCGGAGTTGATATTGGACCTTTAAAGGATGAGTTCGAAGGAATCCCGCTTTTTGGTTTCGTACCAGACAGTCAGCGTTATTTTGACTTTCACCACAATGAAAACGATGTTTTCGAAAATGTGAATAAGCGCGAATTAGAACTTGGCGCTGCTAGTATGGCGGCCTTTATTTATTTATTGGACAAGAGCCTTTAGGTGAAGCAACTACTTTTCATATTGATCCTTCTATTGCCACCTTTAATAAAGGCACAAGTGGTGTTGAATGAGAGTCAATTGAATACGTCTATTGCCAACATTGCTGAAATTGCTGAAGATGCAGATAAAAAGATCGATGTCGATCAGCTTTTGAACTCCGATGAATTAACGTTTCAAAAGCTTCAAAAACCTGTAGCGACTATCTCTTTTACCAGCTCACGTTGGTTTGTTCGTTTTTCAGTTAAAAATCCTGGTGCCTCTGCAGAAATTCTGCTTGAAACCGCACGTCCTATTACGAACCGAGTAGATTTAAAAGTGTAAGGAAACTTCGCTGCGTGTAACTCATTACTTTAAAGGGAGATAACTTTCTTTTCAATTTTTCGTATTTTAGAGTAATGAATAAATGGGTTTTCATACTACTCTGTATGTTTACGGTTCTTCTCTCAGGTATTTCATCCGAGAAAGTAACATCTAACTATCGCTTAGGTTTTGGCGTGAAAATCGGCATATTGCCGACTGGTGGAATTACTCAATATGCCATTATTCATTACCGCCAGGAAAAACTGACTCAAATTCAGCCGATTGATTTACCTACTTTGCTGAAAGTTGCCACTGGAAAATATCCAATTCCAAGAACCAATATCTTTAATGACTTTTTTAAGTATCATGAAGTGAGTCATACTCGCCTACCAGATTCAACATTTATTCCAAGAGAAAATTATATGGTTGCATTTGATTCAATTTGGAAAATCCGTTTTGACATTCATCCGTTTGACGCTCGACAAGGAGAAGGTTGGAGTATCGGACGTCATCGCCCCTCCCTGAGGCAACAAGAATATCTCTTCCATACATATGGAGCACGTGCATACGACCAGGACTATATATGTGACACCAGTTTTTACAAGCTATTAAGAGACGTAGTCGACACAGCTTGGATTACGCAGTACAAGGCCTTACGTTAATCAAATTGATAGGGGTAATTAATTTCCTTAAGATCCTCTTCCAATTGCTCCCAATCAATTTCTACATCCACTAAATTGGAAATAATATCATCTGTTAACGTTGCCCCACTAAAGATTTTGGAAACAGCTACATTAAACTCATCTCCAGTCTCCGCCACATCTGAAAAATAATCTGAAGCCCAAGAAATATATTCTTCAACAGAATTGTCAAAAATTCGCAATACTTCCTCTGAATGATCTGATTGTTGACCTAACGCACCAATATGCCATTTATGGCCTCCTGACGTCCAGAGGCAAAATGTTGTTCCAATTGAATTTACTGGTTCCCCGTAAATAAATTCTTGAAACATTTTTGGGAGGTTTTTGGTCAACGATGACTTCGAATGAGGAACGCACCCGGGAACAAAGCCATTTATAGCGCATCCCCCTTCCAGAAATAGAACGTGCATTTCAGTACCCGAAGTATTTCTCATTTCAAAGCACTCCTCGCCTTCGCCCCACTTCGAATTATAGGAATAGTACCGTTCCTCCCAATCAGGGGCGAAAATTGCAGCTAATGCTTTCGCTTTTTTCTTGAGCGCCTCCTTGTTAGGCAGAGCACTTAGGTTTCGCGTAGAAATCATCTTGACCAATCTGTTCAATTAAATATTTAACCTCAAATTCAGAAGACAAAGCTACAAACAATATTATTTTTGACTACCCTTCTTACCTTCTACACGCACATAAATGTGCTTAAATCTTCCATTCGGAGTTTCACGTTCTTCTATTTCAAAAACTCCCAAAGAATCGATAAATGGAGTTAATTTGTAATATCCAAAATTACGCGGATCAAAATTCGGCTGTTTTTTGTTAATGAGTCCTCCTACATCACCTAAAAATGCCCATCCATCTTCGTCAGCACAATCATATACGCTCGTTTTGATGAGTTTAATAATTTCAGGAGTCACCGGCTCCACGGCCTTTTTCTGTTGTTTAATAGAACGTTTTATTTTTGGTGACTCATCTTCTTCATCCTCATTCAGAATTTCTAAGTAGATAAACTTATCACACGCAACGATAAACGGTTTTGGAGTTTTCTGCTCACCAATTCCAATAACAAACTGACTACTTTCTCTCAAACGGGTTGCTAAACGTGTAAAGTCACTATCACTTGACACGATACAAAATCCATCTGTATTTCCCGAATATAAAATATCCATGGCATCAATAATCATGGCTGAATCAGTAGAGTTCTTACCCGTTGTGTAACCATATTGCTGTACTGGCTGAATAGCATGTTCTAACAACAAGCCTTTCCACCTGTTCAACTTAGGGTTTGTCCAATCACCATATATTCTTTTAATTGAAGGAACTCCATACTTAGCAATTTCCTCCATCATTTCCTTAATGTATTTGGAAGGTATATTGTCTCCATCAATCAAGACGGCTAAATTCATATCTTTTTTCATAAACTTATTAGGCTATTTCTTTTTCCAGAATTGCCACCATTTTTTAGTTTTCTTTGGTTCAGTAGGTACCTCATCGTCCTCATCACCCGTAGTAGGTTTCTCAACCCCCACTGTTCTGATTTCATTACCGTATTCGTCAAATACATGTTCTTCCACAAGGATGTCTTTCTTATAAATTGAGGTTCGTTTCACTTTATCATCTGGGAAACGCTCCTCGAAGTCACCGTGTCGCTGACCTTTTTTATTATAAGACTCTTTACTCTGCAGATGTCCTTGAATATAGAATGTTTTAAATTCTCCCGATTTAACTCCATTTGACCAATTCTCCACTTTTAGTAATGAGCCTTCTTCATAATAATATTGACAAACGCCGTCTTTCTTGCCCTCTGAATAATTCAAATCTTGGAGAACGATACCTTCCTTATTATAGATAATGAAGGGACCGTGCAGTAATCCTTCTTTGTAGTTAACTTCTTTTTCTACTTTGGAACCGGGAAAGTACTCTATTCTTTTTCCGTCCAGCTTCCCCATTTTATAATATTCTATCCTCAAAGTATCGCTATCATAAAGTCCGTAAGTATGGGTTCGAGTAGTATTTCCTAATTTGATTTGAATTTTATCCGTACCAACCATGTCATGGCTATAGTAGATTGACATTCCATGTTTCTCTCCATTGAAATAATTAATCGTCCAAGACTCTAACCCACTCGAATCATTGTAATAGGTCCATCTCCCGTTTTCAACTCCGTCAATGTGCGTGCGCAGCACTTGAACACAACCAGATTCATAAATGGTGGTATCCGTACCGTTTACTTTTCCATTCGTAAACTGAACTACGCGCTCACGAATTCCATTCATGTGGCAGGTTTCGCAAGTTCCCGTAAATGGCTGACCCGACTTACTATGAATCACCATATTCGTACCGGGATCACTTTCCAGCTTCTCGTTACAATTAACAATCTGGTCGGATTTGCCACATTCCCAATCTACATAGCGTTGACCAATGCGCTCTACCGATTTATCAAAACATCGTACATTTCGTGCATTTAAGTTGGATGTAATTTGTCCAATTGCTATAGCTGATAGACTAAAAAAAACACAGATGACAAGTAATTTGATTAGATTCATTTCGTTTGTAATTTACTAAATCCTTCTAATATTTCAGCATAAACCGGAACAGTTTCTTGTTTATTGAAATCAAAACAGACTAATTTCGAAACACCCGTTGCATACAACTTTCCATTAACAGTTAACTCATAGGTCATTTCAACACTTGTTCGGCCAATTTTTCCCGCGAACACTTCAATCTCAGGTTCATCATGCAGTAATAACGGCTTTAAGTAAGTAACTTCATTCTTCACAAGAATAATTCCATTTTTCTTCCAGTCCCACTGTCCTCCTACCATATAATGAAAGTAATGCATACGTGCCATTTCAAAGTAGCTCAAATAAACGGCGTTGTTTACATGGCCCATTACGTCACAATCCGCAAAACGGACTTGAATCTTTGCTTTTGGAATACTATGCATCGAGTGAAGAATATGTACTGTTATTACTTTTGAATTCGGGTACAATGTGTTTCATTTGTTTTACCATCTCAACATTATCTTGACCATCAAACAAGGCTATCAAGCGATTAATCTCTTCAATCTTTTGCGGCGGCTCTTCCCTCAATTTAGCGCGAAGAATTTGTGGGTGATGAGTAGGCAAGGTATTTTCTTCATTCGCAAGTAACTCCTCGTACAACTTCTCACCCGGTCTTAACCCAGTTACCTTAACCTCTATATCTTTCCCTAATTCCAGACCAGAAAGTTGAACCATTTTCTTAGCGAGATCAATGATTTTAACGGACTCCCCCATGTCAAACACAAAAATCTCCCCTCCTTCTCCCATAGTTCCCGCTTCCAATACTAGTTGGCAAGCTTCTGGTATCGTCATAAAAAAACGAGTCACGTTTTCATCCGTTACAGTTATTGGCCCTCCATTGGCAATTTGTTTTTTAAACAATGGAATTACAGATCCATTTGAGCCAAGTACATTCCCAAATCGCGTAGTAATATATTGTGTAGTTGAATGATTGTTCTTCAGTTGAGCATACATTTCAGCTATTCGTTTTGAAGCACCCATAACATTTGTCGGGTTTACGGCCTTGTCCGTTGAAATCAATACAAATTTTTCTATTTGATATGCATCAGCCAAATCGATCAAGAGTTTTGACCCTTTCACATTGGTATGAATGGCTTCGGAAGGGTTCAATTCCATTAGCGGAACGTGTTTGTATGCTGCAGCATGGAAAACAATCTGTGGTTGAAAAGTCCTAAAAACGTTCTCTATTCGTTCCAATGAACGAATATCGCCAATGACTACTTCGATATTCGAGGGATTACCATTCTGGACCAATTCAATGTGAAAATCATACAGCGCTGATTCAGCCTGATCAAGAAGTATAATTTTCTCAGGGTTGTACTTGATCAGTTGGCGCACTAACCCACTTCCAATAGAACCTGCCGCTCCCGTCACCAAAATTCTTTTCCTATTAATTTGAGCTTCCACTTTTTGTTGGTCCAACACAATTGGGTCTCTCCCCAATAGCTCTTCTATGTTTACTTTTTGAATTTGCTTCACTGAAAACTCACCATTGATCCAACTTTTTAAATTGGGAACGGTTTGCACAGTAACATTATACTTTAAACATACATCCACCACTTTTGCCACTTTTGCCTTATCAGGGTGTTGAATTGCCACGATAAGCTCTTTGGGTTGATAATCTTGAATCAACTTTTCAAGATCATCCGTATGATACACTGTTGTGCCTTCCAACCGGTTTCCACTCAACTTTTTATTATCGTCGATAAAAGCTAAAAGCTCATAACCAAGTCGAGTGTCACGCTCTAATGTTCGTTTCGTGATTAATCCAGAAACACCAGCGCCATATATAATAATCGGTTTTTCTTCTCCTTTACCTTTTGTTGTTTCGTAATAAAACACCTTTACAGTAAATCGAAATCCTATTAATAACAAGATACTGGCTAAAAACTCCACAAAAAGTACTGACATTGGAAGCAGGTAACGTTCATCATAGTAGTGATATCGCACAAGACCAATAACCAAAATAATACTAGTTGAAACAGTTACGGCGAAAAAGATACGACGGATATCTTCAAAAGAAGTATATCGAATGAGGCCTTTATGAATCTTAAAAAGGTAAAAAACACTCAGCTTTGTCAGTAAAATAAAGGGGAGAGATATACGCAAGACTTCCCATTCCGTAATAATCTCAGAAATATTGGAGTATACATCAAAGCGAATCAAATAAGCTGCGAACAATGCACTTAGAGAAAGTACTAAGTCAACAACAATAATTATCCAACGCGGAGTGCTCGTGGATGGAAGTGAAAATAACCGATTAAAATTAACTGCCATTAATGAAGGTGAGTTTTTACAAATATAAGGTTAATTTCAGGTCAGAAATCCCAAATGTCGGTTGTTTTTTGATTGAAGAAAAGTTCTTGTTCCCGATTTACAAACTGCACTCCGTCGAAATAATGACTCAGAATCTTTTTATAATCGAACCCCTTGTTGGCCATACTCATCGCTCCCTCCTGACACATTCCAACACCATGTCCAAATCCTCGACCTTTCAACACGACCATCTCTCCATCCGGATAGCATGAAAAATAAGTTGACTTCAACTTAAAATGCTGACGAATGTCACGCAATGGTATACCCAGATGTGGACTTAAATAAAACACCTTCCTGTCTAATTGCGCAAACGTGTATATGATACTGCGATAAACAGAATCTTCTATGGGGAAAAAGTAATTGTTCACTAAGAAATCTCGCCAAGCTTTCTTGGGTATTTCTTTTTCCCATGTGGCCTGTTTCGTATAGATGCAAAAAGTATCTTTAAAGGGCTGTAAGTATGGGATATTTTCTTTCCAAATGTAGTCTGCACCGCTTGTTTGACCTCCGCAATTGGCATGAAAAAAGCCACTCACCATCTCCTCCGTGTCCTGATGAATCACATAAACTCCATGCGTTGCTTCAACAGCAGTTCGAATCAACGGTGTATAGCGCAATCCATTATGATATGCTTGGCAATGAACTTCATCACACATAGAAAACCCTTCTCTGCGATGGCGACTTTGATGCTTCAATGCATAGGTACGGGACAAAACAGCCTGAGCTTTGTAATACTCCATGTGTTTTCCTCCTCCGCCCTCGGATTCTACAACTCCGGCCACATACTGATCAAGATCTACTAGATTAACAATGGTTAGCCCTTTTGAAGCCGCTGTTACGGTAAACCCACCTTGATACCGACGTTCTTTGACTACTGGCGACTTAGGGTGAAGACGTAAATGTGTACCGTGTTGCGTTGGAGACAGTCTTATGCGCTTAAACTCCCCTTTAAAAATAGTTCCATGGTAGACCTCTACTTTTTGATCGCTGTTCCAACGTAAGGAGACATAATCATTGGATATAATTGTACCAAGCAACGAGCTATCACCATAAATCTGATATCGACCATCATGGTGAGAAAAGTCAATTTTCGATATAGTGTACGCACGATAAACACCCACTTTTATCTCTTGAGCAATCACTGAGTTAACGAGCAAAACAATTATCGCTATGGTCCAACGGAACAACTTCACACTTCAAAATTAATGGAGTTAAAAATTCAATACTTAGGTATTCAAAATACTTATTAACAACAAGCATGCAATTGTTACTAAATGTATTTTCGTAACCGACAATAAAAGCTATATTTGAGACATGAAGTTTGCATACCCGGAATTTCTTTATGCATTGTTGGTACTGATGATACCAATTCTCATTCATTTATTTAATTTCAGGAAATATAAAACACTTTACTTCTCAAGTTTGCAGTTTCTAAAGCAGGTGACTCAGCAAACTAAATCTACCCAAAAACTCAAACACTTTTTAGTCTTATTATCTCGAATTTCTGCATTCATTGCGTTAATCATTGCCTTTGCTCAACCTTATTGGCCGAATGCTTCAAGTAGCGCACCATTTATTGCTGCCGTGCAGGCAATCTACATTGATAATTCCTTCTCAATGGAAGCTCGCGGAAGCAGTGGCAACCTCCTTTCGGAGGCCAAAGAATCTGCGCGTCAAATCATTCGCAATGCGCCTCTGGGATCTCGCTTCATGATTGTCACGAATGAATTGTCAGGCCTTGAGCAACAAATTATATCGCAAAAAGAAGCCTTAGACCGCATAGACTACATTGATTTCTTTACCCAACCGAAGGCAATGAGTAAACCATTAAATGCGATTCAATCAACTTTGTCCAGAGAATTGCATTCGTTTTCAACTCAATATATCTTGTTGAGTGACTTTCAAAAAAGTACTTTCGAGTTAGGCGAAGTTAACGTTGACTTTGCAGGAACATATTACCCTATCATTTTGGCGCCACAAGATGAAGAAAACATCTTTATCGACTCTATTTGGTTCGATCAACCGTTACGGAAACTTAACTCTCCCAATAATCTAAATGTTCGAATTCAGAATCAAAGCCCTTCTGACTTATCCAATCTTGAATTGAGACTTAAAGTAGACAGCTATGAACGTCAAACGTTAGTAGACGTTCCTGCGAATGGAACTATTACTGCGCAATTCAATTATACCGACAAGTCCCCCGGTTGGAAATCGTGCCAGGTCGAAGTCAGTGATAAACAACTTTATTTTGACGATGCTTTCTATTTCTCCTACCTCGTAAAAGGAGTGTCTAACGTACTGATTATTAATGAAGAAAACTCCAGCAACAACCCAGAAAAAGTATTTGAAACGGACGGTTTTTTCAATGTAAAAACAGTCCTGGTAACTCAATTACAACAATCAGATGTGGCAGAAGCAGACGTAATTCTAGTAAATGGAATCAACTCATTTCCTTCTGGCTTAATCACCTTATTAGAAGGTGCCGTTGACAATCAATCATCGCTGCTTATTATCCCAGGTGAGTCTGTCAACATCAATGAATATAATTACGCTTTGACAACTTTTGACTTACCTATCATTACACAAAAAGCATCACAGAGCCTGCGACTCAGCACTATTAACTATGAAGATATTTTCTTTCAAGGAGTTTTTGATCGAAAACCAGACAAAATAAATCTCCCCGCTGTGCCTATTATTTATGGGAATTCTGCTACTTCTCGCTCAAATTACGTTCCATTGGTGCAATTTGAAAACAATAATCCCTTACTCGTTCGTCACGGCGGAAATAAGAATGTATATATGTTATATACTGGATTGCAAGAGCAGTTCGGAAAGTTGGCAGAGCACATTCTCTTTAGTACGGTTGTATTAAAGGCAGCAGAAATGTCGGGTAGTGGAAATGAACTTTTCCTTTCATTTGGAACGAATGCCTCTGCCTATGTAAAAAGACCTTTGGGCTACCAAGGAGCTTTTTCTGTACGCAATTCCGAAACTGAATTTATTCCACCAGCTAATACCCGCAAAAATGTTGATCTGCTGAGTTTTGATCAACTTGATGTCGGGGTATCGATTTCGGCAGGTAACTGCAGCATTTATGCAGGAGATGAATTTGTTAGAAGTATCGCATTCAATTATGATCGAGATGAATCGAATTCAACCTATTTTGACGCATCAGAAATTACTGCTGTACTTGATGACTTAGGAATTACTAATTATGCGATGAGTGAAGTTAACTCGATTGCAGACATTGAACAATTAACACTTGAAAAACCGAAAGAATACTGGAGAATTCTTTTATTTTTGGCCTTGGCTTTCTTAGCCCTGGAAATGTTGCTCACCACATTTTGGAAAGTTTAAAAAATGAAAATATTACTCAAAAACGCGCACGTTGTCGATTCAAGTTCTTCTTTTAACAGAAAACATGTTGACGTATTGATCAATGACGGCATCATCGAGAAAATTGGAACTAATTTATCGGATGCGGATGCTAAAGAAGTTATACATCCGAATTTACATATATCTCAAGGGTGGGTAGACTTGAAGGCTAATTTTTGTGACCCTGGAGATGAGCACAAAGAAGATATACAGACAGGGTTGGACGCAGCAGCGGCAGGAGGCTATACGCACGTTGCAGTTTTAGGATCTACTTCTCCAGTAGTAGACAGTAAAGGACAAATAAGTTATCTCATTAATGGCGCTTCGAATCACCCTGTCAAACTGCATGTAATTGGAGCTGTAACGAAAGGAATGAAAGGAGAAAGTCTCGCTGAATTATACGATATGTATCAAAGCGATGTTCGTTTATTTAGTGATGATGAACACTCCTTGAGCTCAGGCATTCTATATCGTGCATTGTTATATTTACAAAATTTTGGTGGAAGAATTATATCATTCCCACAAGACCCCGGAATTGCTGGGAAAGGTCTGGTAAATGAAGGGGAAGCATCTACGCAAACAGGATTAAAAGCGTCTCCTAGCGTCGCTGAAATCGTTCAACTTGAACGAGATATTCGTTTACTAGAATACACTAATGGGCAACTCCATATAACTGGAGTTTCTTGCGGAGAAAGTGTTACTCTGATAAGAAATGCTAAGAAAAAAGGGCTTTCAATAACAGCAGATGTGCATAGCAACCAACTTATATTTACCGAACGAGATGTCATTGATTTTGATACGAATCACAAAGTAAACCCTCCATACCGCAGAGAAACTGATCGGATTGCGCTATGGGAAGGGCTGAAGGATGGTACATTGGATGCTATTGTATCAAACCACCGTCCTCATGATAAGGAAGAGAAGGATGTCGAGTTTGACCATGCTTCATTTGGTAATATTGCTTTACAGACCGTATTTGCTTCCCTTGCCACTGTCCCTGAATTTGATTTGGAGCTTGTCATTGAAAAGCTCACCAATGCCGGCCGAGTATTATTAGGAATTGAAAGCGGAAAGATAGAAGAGCAACAACCAGCTGACATAACCCTATTTGCCCCAAACGAAACATTTACTTTTACAAAAGAGCAGATTCTCTCAAAAACAACAAACACGCCGCACATAGCTAGAGAATTGAAAGGAATCATCTTAGGAATTATTCGAAACGGGCATTTTGTAGAAATCAACTAAGACATTTAGCTTTGCAGAAGAAAAGATATTTCATAAAACAATTTTTCAAAGAGTCGAAAATGGTTGGAGCGGTAAGTCCCAGCTCCAAGTACCTCATGCAAAAAATGTTGTCAAACATTAACTTTAAAACGGCAACAGTAATAGTAGAGTTTGGCCCTGGAACAGGCGTATTTACACGAGAAACTGTTCAGCGCATGCGCCCCGACTGTCTGCTTTTGGTATTTGAACTAAACGACTCATTTTATACCAAGTTGAGAGAAGAGTTCAAACATGACTCACGCATTATTATTCGTAACAAGAGTGCAGAACATATTTCTTCAGTTCTAAAAGAATTAAATAAATATCAAGCGGATGCTGTTATTTCCTCTCTTCCATTGGCAAATTTCCAAAGTGATTTAATTCAAACAATTCTACAGCATTGCAAACAGGTATTATCTGAAAAAGGTAAGTTCATACAATTTCAATATTCTTTAACATCTAAGAAATATTTGCAGCAATACTTTAACTCGGTACAAATTAATTTTACCGCCAGAAATATTCCTCCTGCGTTTATTTATGCATGTTCGAATGCTACAAAAATTTCCTAAAAAAAATAAGCCTGCACAAATACAGACTTATTTTTCAGAAATCATTAGTAGTAGTGTAAACTCTTTCTGAGCAATTAGACGTGGGCAAGCTCAAAAAGGTTGTTCGATTTTTATTTTTTAAAAAAAAATCAAATTACATAATTAACAAGTCAAATTTGTTGGTACAAATTGGGCGAATCAATTTGCATATCTCATTTATTTTCATATATTTGATTAAATCAAATATTATGTCAAACCTCTTTATTGTACCGCATGATTTTACAAGTGTAGGAGATGCTGCACTCGAATATGCTTTATTACTTGCAAAACCAAAAGGAACACATATCGAGTTATTGCATATCGTTTCCAACAAGTCAAAAGGACAATCCGCATATTACAAGTTGTTGGCTATAATTGAAAAAATTGATCTTTCGGGAACGGATATTAAAGTAACACCTTTAGTGAAGGTTGGAAATATTTTTGAAGATATCGGAAAGATAGCAGAAGACAAACAGGCTGGTTTCATAATTATGGGAACACATGGCGCAAAAGGAATGCAGAAAGTATTCGGGTCTTATGCGATTAAGGTGGTTACATCGACAAGTGTACCTTTCCTGGTTGTACAAGAATCCATCCGACCAAATAAAATTGAAAAAATCGTTGTTCCCCTTGACGAAACCAAAGAAAGTTTACAGATTATCAATCACGCAGCGAGTATCGCACGAATATTCGATGCGGAGGTTCACATTGTAGCGGAGAAACAGAAGGACCAAAGACTAGCACAACAAGTAAAGATTAGAATATCATTAGTAAACAAAGAATATCAAGAAAAAAGAGTGAAATCAGAAGTTCATTACCTGGAAGGTTCCAAAGCATATTCGAAAAAAATCATGAGTTTCTCAAAAAGTATTGATGCGGACATGGTAGCGCTAGCCTATTATTCATCGAGTCTATTTGCATTTGATAATCATGCTCAATTCTTGATTACAAATGAAGAAAATCTTCCTTGCTTGATTGTGAACTCTAAGTTACTTTCCAAGTTATATTATTAAGTCAACTGCTTATTTTTACCTTTCTTTGCACAAAAGATGGTATAATGAAAATAGGAGAACTCAATAAACTGCGCATAAATCGTTTTACAAGTGTTGGTGCATATTTGCTTGATGAGCAAGAAAACGATGTACTTTTACCTAATAAATACCTGACACCAGATTTATCATTAGATGAAGAAATCGAGGTTTTTATCTACCGTGATTCAGAGGACCGCATTGTTGCAACAACCGAAGATCCTTTCATTCAATTGAATTCGTTTGCTTATCTTACCGTTAAAACAGTAGATAATATCGGTGCCTTTATGGACTGGGGGTTAGAAAAAGACTTACTCGTTCCTTTCTCAGAACAAAAAAATAAACTACAAGAGCGCGGAGAATATCTCATTTATATGGGTCTAGACCCGAAAACGAATCGATTATTTGGCTCAGCCAAAATCAACAAATACCTCAGCACTGAAGTTAATGACCTTGAAGCGAACCAAGAAGTAGATCTGCTTGTGTGCGAATTAACTGATCTTGGTCGTAAAGTAATCGTGAATAATTTATATCAAGGGTTAATATTCAATAACTTCATTACGAAAAACATCATACAAGGGGACACTATTCGTGGGTACGTCAAAGAAATTAGGGAAGATGGAAAAATGGACATTACCTTAGAAAAACTAACTCCAGAGCGATTTGACGAACATTCAGAGTATATTTTACAATGTTTACATGAGAAAGGAGGAGTACTGCAATTTTCAGATAAGAGCGACCCCAATGCTATCCGATCATTCTTTGGAATGAGTAAGAAATCATTCAAAAAAGCCATTGGAAATTTGTATAAAGAAAAAATGATTGTTATCCGCGAAAAGGAGATCGAATTAATTAAATAGTCGATAAAAAAGTCCTGAACTAATCAGGACTTTTGCTTACTTAATATATAAAGTAATTATTTACTCACCCGCTTCTTCCGAACGTTTTTTGTATTCCAATGCTTTTTCAGTATTACCTGCATTGTAGTATACTTGGTAAAGTACTCTGAGAACAGCAGCATTATTTGGGTCTTGTTCCACATAAATCTCCAATGGAACAGCAGCTTGTGCGTACAACTCCTCACTCTTCTTCTCAAGTTCTTCTCTATTCGGATCCTCGTAATCTAATTGACGTACACGCTCTTTCATCGTCTCACCTAATCCTAGGTAAAGTACTCCGAGGTCATACGCTGCATCTGCATATTTAGGATCAATTTCTAACGCCTTTTTCAAATTGGTTTCGGCTTTAGCGTAGAGTTCATCCACCTTACTCGTTTGAGTAGCATAATCAGGTGAATAGATATCCATTTCCATCAATGTTTTCTTTTGAGTATCAGCATTCGTTAAAAAAATTCGTCCAATCGAAGCAAAAAGCTGCTTATCGTCTGGATTTACTTTAACAACTGCTGCAATGAAGGATTCAGCCTTTTCGAATTCTCCTAACTCGAACGACAAGTTAATACCTTCAATGGCCAAATCAGGATTGTCTGGAAGTAATTCTTGAGTAGACTCAATAAACTCTAATGCCTCTTTTGTCTTCCCCTCATTCTTCATGGTAATTACAGCATTCTTCGCAGAAACCAGTGCATTATTTTTCATGTCTTCATCTTCGATGTCGATCATTTGGCGTAAAGCGTAAGCTCCACCAAAACCTGCAAATGCCATATCATACTCTTTCTTTTCAAACATCATTGAACCTTGCATAGACATCATGTTCACCCAACGATCAATGTAGCTTTCAACTTCTGCCTTGTACTTGCGGTCATCGTGCGCGAACTTTAAAGATTTCTCTACAATCTCTTTTGTTTCTTCCGATTGAAATTGCTTCAGCACTTCGTTTTCTGGTTGAGCACTTGAGACAATCATTAATCCAAAATGGATAATTCCATTGTAATAATGAGCTTTCGGGTCATCCTTAGTTGACTCATCTGTCATTGCTGGATCAATGTACTCTTTACAATTTAACAGTACAGAAGTTGCCTCCTCCATATTTCCACCGTAAAAAGCCATATCAAACTTTTTATACTCTACAGCAGCCGAAACAACGTTACTTTTTTGCGCATTCGCAAGAGATACCACTAAAATACCGACCGCAAGCGCAGCTATCTTAATAAATCTGAATTTCATACTAATTAATTTTATTTTTATTCTCCTGTGTCATCATTAACCGTGCCATTGTCGAAGTTTTCCTGAGCATCTCCTCCTTCAATACCATCCTGTAATTCACCATCTTCCTCCTCATCAGAACGCGGGACTTTTGCAACAGCGGCAATCTCACCGCCTTTCTTCAAGTTAATAATCTTAACTCCCTGCGCAGCGCGGCCCATAATACGAACTTGGTCTAAATGAATACGAATTGTAATACCACTTTTTGTAATGACCATTAAATCGTCTTCATCCGTTACATTTTTGATGGAAATCAAACTACCAGTTTTCTCAGTAACAGAGATGGTTTTCACACCTTTACCTCCTCTGTTCGTGATACGGTACACCGGATCTCCTGTTTCAGGATCATCTACAAATGAACGCTTACCATATCCGTTCTCAGAGACAACCATCACAGTTGAATCACTTCCGTGCTCTAGACAAATCATACCGATCACTTCATCCGATGGCGTGCTCATTGTAACACCTTTTACCCCGATAGAATTACGTCCAACTGTTCTTACAGTAGACTCATTAAATCGGATAGCATACCCTGATTTCTTAGCCAGAATAATTTCATTTGAACCATTCGTTAATTTAGCTTCGATCAATTCATCACCTTCATTGATATTAATCGCATTAATACCATTAGTTCGTGGACGAGAATACGCCTCTAGAGAAGTTTTCTTAATCACCCCTTTCTTCGTACACATTACGATAAAGTTACTATTCACGTACTCCTCGTCTTTCAAGTCTTTAACATTAATGTAAGCCTTAATTTTGTCGTCTTGCTCGATATTCATCAAGTTTTGAATCGCACGCCCCTTGGATGTTTTAGAGCCTTCAGGCACCTCATAGACGCGCATCCAGAAACATTTACCTTTTTCTGTGAAGATTAGTAAATAATCATGATTCGTAGCCACAAATATGGACTCTAAGAAGTCTTTATCACGCGTAGTTGAGCCCTTCGAGCCCATTCCTCCTCTATTTTGTACCTTATACTCTGTCAGATTAGTACGCTTTATATATCCTGCATGCGAAATGGTTACTACCACTTCTTCATCAGGAATTAAATCTTCAATACGCATTTCTGAAGCAGAATATTCAATAATAGAGCGGCGTTCATCACCATATTTTTCACGCACATAGTCCAATTCATCCTTAATGATTTGCATTCTGCGATCTTCATTGGCAAGGATATCCTTCAAATCAGCAATTGTCTTCATTAATTCCTCGTACTCGCTTCGCAACTTATCCTGCTCTAGGCCTGTCAACTGGCGCAGTCTCATCTCCACAATTGCACGCGACTGAAGGTCTGAAAGTTCAAAACGAGCGATCAACTTCTCTCGCGCTTCATCCGGACTCTTCGACGCACGAATAATGGCGATTACTTCGTCTATGTTATCCGAAGCAATAATTAACCCTTCCAATAAATGAGCGCGTTCTTCAGCTTTTCTCAACTCGTATTTAGTTCTGCGTACAACAACTTCGTGACGGAACTCAACGAACTTTTCAATCATTTGCTTTAAATTGAGCATTTGCGGACGTCCATCCACCAATGCAATATTATTTACAGAAAATGATGTTTGTAAAGAAGTATACTTGAAGAGCTTATTCAAAACAACATTCGGAATTGCATCGCGTTTCAACTCATACACGATTCGCATTCCCGTTCTATCAGACTCGTCTCGTATATCACTTATACCATCCAGCTTACCGTCATTCACTAAATCAGCAGTCTTTTTAATCATATCTGCCTTGTTCACTAAGTACGGAATCTCAGTAACGATGATTTGTTCTCTGCCCGTTTTCGACTCTTCAATTTCGGCTTTAGCGCGCATTACAACACGTCCCCTACCTGTTTCAAATGCTTGTCTTACTCCTTCATACCCATAAATAATTCCCCCAGTTGGGAAATCAGGGGCTTTAATATGCTGAATTAATTCTTCAACCTCAATGTCCCGATTGTCAATGTATGCATTGATACCATTCACCACTTCCGTAAGGTTGTGTGGAGGCATATTTGTAGCCATACCAACAGCAATACCACTTGCACCGTTCACTAATAAGTTGGGGATCTTTGTTGGCATTACAGTAGGTTCCTGCAAACTATCGTCAAAGTTATTTGCGAAATCAACAGTTTCTTTATCCAAATCCCCCAGCATCTCCTCGGCAATCTTCTTCAAACGAGCCTCAGTATAACGCATCGCTGCAGGACTATCACCATCTACTGAACCAAAGTTACCTTGTCCATCCACTAGCGGATAACGCAAGGACCATTCTTGAGCCATTCGCACCATGGTGTCATACACGGAGCTATCTCCGTGCGGGTGATATTTACCCAATACTTCCCCTACAATTCTTGCAGATTTCTTGTGTGGCCTATTCGAAACGATTCCCAAATCCTGCATCCCATAAAGAACACGGCGGTGAACTGGCTTAAAACCATCACGCACATCTGGAAGTGCGCGGGAAACAATTACCGACATTGAATAATCAATGTAAGCTGACTTCATTTCATCTTCGATGTTGATCTGTATTATTCTTTCTCCTTCTGCCATCTTGTCATTTAATTAATATCTCGTAAAGAATTTAGCGTAACTTTTGCAAGTTCCGAAAATATACATTAAAACCATATAGAAAACTCAAGAAAATCCCATTTTACTAACAAAATTCTGTGAAAAATTGTGAACAACTTTGTCACTTTAATGAATAATTGGTTCTATATTTGAAAGGTCATGTGCATTGATTTGTACTTTTTAATTCAGTGCACGAAATTATTCAATATATGGAGGCAAAATTTTCACCACGTGTTAAAGATGTGATTAACTTCAGTAGAGAGGAAGCTCTGCGTTTGGGCAATGACTATATCGGAGTTGAGCATCTCCTCCTCGGGCTAATTCGAGAAGGAGAAGGCTTGGCCATTCAAGTATTAAAGGAATTCAATTTAGACCTTGTACAGATACGCCAACAGTTAGAAAGTTATTTATCGCGTTCTTCAAAAATGAATGCAACCCTTACAAATATTCCCTTGGTTAAACAAGCAGAGAAAGTCCTCAAAATAACTTACTTAGAAGCAAAACTTTTCAAGAGTCCACTTATCGGCACAGAGCACCTACTCTTATCAATCCTGAAAGACGAGAACAATGTGGCCTGTCGTACGCTAAATAAATACGGTATCATTTACGAAAACATCAAAGACGAAATAGAAGCTATGCTGGAAGAACAAAATAATCCAAAAGCCGAATTCCCGGGCTCAGAAGATGAGGGAGGAGATGCTGGATTCGCTGGAGGAAGCGGTCAACGTAAAAGTACTGACCCGAAATCAAAAACGCCTGTACTCGACAATTTCGGTAGAGACTTAACAAAAATGGCTGAAGCCGGCAAACTCGATCCAATTGTTGGCCGAGAAAAAGAAATCGAGCGCGTAAGTCAGATTCTTTCGCGAAGAAAGAAGAACAATCCAATATTAATTGGTGAACCAGGTGTTGGAAAAAGTGCAATAGCGGAAGGACTTGCCATTCTTATTGTCGAACGAAAAGTTTCAAGAGTTCTTTTCAACAAACGCATCGTCTCTTTGGACTTAGCATCTTTGGTAGCAGGTACGAAATACCGTGGTCAATTTGAAGAGCGAATGAAAGCTGTAATGGCAGAAATAGAGAAGAATCCAGATATCATTTTATTCATCGATGAAATCCATACCATAATTGGTGCAGGTGGGGCGAGTGGATCACTTGATGCTTCAAATATGTTTAAACCGGCTTTAGCACGTGGAGAACTGCAAGCAATTGGAGCAACAACTTTAGATGAGTATCGTCAATACATTGAAAAAGATGGTGCTTTAGAACGTCGTTTCCAGAAAGTACTCGTGGAACCAACATCACATGCCGAAACAGTTCAAATCCTAAATAATATTAAAGAAAGATACGAGGAATACCATAGTGTAACATATACACCTGAGGCAATCACCGCTTGTGTATCGCTAACAGAACGTTATATTTCTGATCGCCACTTACCGGATAAAGCAATTGATGCATTAGACGAGGTTGGATCACGTGTGCACCTTACAAATATCAATGTACCTAAAGAAATTCTAGATATTGAGGCGAAGATAGAAACTGTTAAAGACGATAAGAACAACGTTATCAAATCGCAGCAATACGAAAAGGCAGCTGAATTAAGAGATACCGAACGGAAGCTTCAAGAAGAACTCGAAACGGCAAAAGCGAAATGGGAGGAAGATACGAAAAACCATCGCGTGACTGTAACAGAGGAACACGTAGCCGAAGTAGTTTCAATGATGACAGGAATCCCTGTTAATCGTGTAGCGGAAAAAGAAAGCGGGAAACTGGCTAAAATGGCCGAAGAAATTAAAGGTAAGGTAATCGGACAGGACGAGGCTGTAATGAAGGTCGTTAAGGCCATTCAGCGGAACAGAGCAGGATTGAAGGATCCGAATAAACCGATTGGTTCGTTCTTTTTCCTGGGGCCAACAGGCGTTGGTAAGACTCAACTCGCCAAAGTGCTTGCGCGCTATATGTTCGACTTAGAAGATTCATTGATTCGGATAGATATGTCGGAGTACATGGAGAAGTTCTCAATTTCAAGATTAGTTGGTGCCCCTCCGGGATACGTTGGATATGAAGAAGGTGGACAGCTTACGGAAAAAGTAAGAAGAAAGCCCTACTCTATAATTTTGTTGGACGAAATTGAGAAAGCACACCCAGATGTCTTCAATCTATTATTACAAGCCCTAGATGACGGTCACATGACAGATGGTTTAGGAAGAAAAATCGATTTCAAAAACTGTATCCTAATTATGACGTCGAACATTGGTGCCCGTCAACTTCAAGATTTCGGGACTGGTGTTGGTTTTGGAACAGCTGCTCGTGCTGCTGCATCTGAAGACGATCAAAAAACAGTGATTCAAAATGCATTACGCAAGGCATTCTCTCCAGAATTTTTGAACCGTATCGACGATATGATTCTGTTTAAACCTTTATCGCGTGAAAGCATTCATGTGATTATCGACTTAGAATTAGATCATCTTTACAAGCGTGTAAATGACTTAGGTTACAACATCACCATGAATAAAGAAGCGAAAGACTTTATTGTGGAGAAAGGTTACGACGAGAAATTTGGTGCGCGTCCATTAAAAAGAGCGATTCAAAAGTACGTTGAAGACCCCTTAGCGGAACAAATCATCAATGCAACCATTGAAGAAGGAGATAGTATCGAATTAAAACTGAACAAAGAAAAAGACGGTTTAGATACGGTCATTAAAAAGAATAAACCAAAAGCAGACAAAAAGTAAATTGTCAGTTGATAGCATTGGGGAGAATCATTCATGGCTCTCCCCTTTTTATTTCAATATAATTTAAAAAAATGAGGACACTATTGTTACTTTCCTTTCTTTTCTTCTTTTCTCTAGCTTGGTCTGAAAGCATAACACTCGTTGATATTCCCGCACATGTATTCGTAAACGGGGGGGCTTCACAATTTGATAGTGTGCTGTTGCAAACAAACACCAAATCAAGTGTGAAAGAGATCTTCGATCAACAGATTTTATATCACGATTATACCTTAGAATTACATCCAAACTCAAATTTTGAGACTTATTGGTCCGTATTCGAACCACGATGGAGCAAAGTAGACCTAAATAATGATGGTACTTTCGAACTTATCATGTGCGGAAAAAACACCGTAATTGATGAAAAAGAATATGTAGAAATATATAAAAAAACTGACGATTCTTGGGAGAAAATATATTCAGAAGTGGGACGACTACTGGCCTATAAGATTCATCCCAACACAGGGGAAATCATCCTCTATCATCACCGCTACCCATGTTGCAACAGTGCAAGTCATAATATTTTTACTGTACGTCTTTTAAATGGCAAAATCCATACGAGTTCTCGTTTCTTTGTAGGAAGAGATACGGACGATATGATAGGACCTTTCTTCCCTGATGAAGTTAATCATACGTGCTCCTATGAAAAACTAGTAGAAAAGACAGCATTAAGATGGAGTCCATCAGAAATTACCAAGGATGCTTTTACTAATTATTCGGAAACAAACATTATTGTTCATTATTCTAAGGGAGCGCTTTTCAAACGCTTATATTCAGAAGATGGTTGGTCATTCGTACTAATGTACTCTAACATCGTTATTGAACCCGCAATTGTAATTAATCCTGTGAATTTCGTAAACAAGCCGGTATATGGCTGGATTCAAGATAAAGGATAAACGATTTTAGTCTCATTTCTTATATCACATAGCGAATTTCTCAAATTCAGTCGCCATATTCTAGTGAAAGCATTATTTTTGAAATAAAAACAGATCATATGATTAAAAATGTAGCAGTTATAGGTGCAGGTACGATGGGAAATGGAATTGCTCACGTATTTGCTCAATTTGGATATAATGTATCATTAATCGACTTATCAAAAGAATCTTTATCGCGGGCAATGACCACGGTAGAAAAGAATTTAGACCGTATGGTCAGTAAGGAAAAAATATCTGAAATTGAAAAAGCAGATACTTTAGGACGATTAAAAACTTTCACTTCTACGGAAGAAGGCGTAAAGGGTGTTCAACTTGTTGTAGAAGCTGCTACGGAAAATGTGGATCTTAAACTGAAAATCTTTCGTCAATTGTCTGAAATCACACCAGATGATGTTATTCTTGCAACGAACACTTCTTCCATTTCAATTACGAAAATCGCTGCGGCAACAAATCGCCCAGATAAAGTTATTGGGATGCACTTTATGAATCCTGTTCCTGTGATGAAGTTGGTCGAAATTATTCGCGGTTATTCAACATCAGATGAAGTGACTCAATTGATTATGTCGACTTCAAAGTCGCTTAAGAAAGTTCCAGTAGAAGTGAACGATTATCCTGGATTCGTGGCGAACAGAATCTTAATGCCTATGATTAACGAGGCTATTATCACCTTACATGAAGGTGTCGCGGGGGTAGAAGAAATCGATACGGTAATGAAACTTGGAATGGCTCATCCGATGGGACCTTTACAACTGGCTGACTTCATTGGATTAGATGTATGTCTTGCCATCATGGAAGTACTTCATGAAGGGTTTGGTAATCCTAAGTATGCGCCGTGTCCTTTATTAGTAAATATGGTAATGGCTGGAAAAAAAGGTGTTAAATCTGGTGAAGGCTTTTATAACTGGTCACATGGCACCAAGGACCTTATTGTTTCTAGTAATTTCGCGAAGAAATAAAACATATTATAGTTTTTAAAGCAGTCATTTCGAAATGACCGCTTTTTATATGCTCAAAATTTTATTCAAAGAATTAATGCTAAAATGGGAATCCAGAAAACAATCAATTCCCTTCTCCGGCAAACAAAAATTTGTTGGGACTTACAAGATTCTTTTTAACTGCATACATTACAATTGCCGCCGTGTTTTTCACACCAAGCTTTGACATGATGTTTTTCCGATGCGTAGTAACCGTATGGGTACTCAGGTGCAACATATCGGAAATCTGACCATTCGTATGTCCTTCAGCAATAAGCGTAATGATTTCTATTTCTCGTTCTGAAAGTGATACTGGTTCGCAAGAAAAGGACTCAAAATCAATATCATCTACATCAATAGACGCCTTTTGTATGGTTTCTAGAATTTGACCACAAAAGAATTTGTTTCCCGCAAAGGTCTCCTTCACAGAACTCATGATTTCCGCAATGTCACAGTCTTTTTTAACATAGCTCGCAACACCTGAACGAAGAGCGTCTAACACAGTAACGGCGCTTTGTTCTGGAGTAACAGCTACGAAACGAACATTTTTATTTTTAGTTAACACTTGAGGAATAATATCAATCGAAAATCCAGGTGCAGTGTAATCGATAATCACAATATCTGTCTCAAAACTCTTGAGCTGTTCTTTGAGATCATTATTCGAACGGGCTTCGCCTACAATATTAATGCGAGCGTCACTGGCTAAAACGGTTCTTAAACCAATCCGCACGAGGTCATTACTGTCTGCGAGAATAACATTCATACCGCGAATATAATCAATAATCCTATGTTTAATTAGAATAATTATAAATAAGTAATAAAAATGACTAGGTAAAGGTCAACTTCTATTCATCATTAAGGGTAGCACGAAGTTTTTGGCGTAACTGCCTGTTGTAGGTTTCCATCAAATACTTGAAATAGTTATTCGTGCTTTTGGCGATACACTTTGTATATTGTTTCAAGCGATGCTGAATGTGCTCTTGAATATTCTCCAACGTTTCTAATGCATCATAGAAATCTGAAGCTTTATTAAAAATTGCCAGGTAATGATTTTCCAATGATAACTCCACAGCTTCCTTCCCTTTCAAACCTTGATCTATGCAATCATCATAAACCCGTTTCATCGAAAATGCATCTAAAACGTCTGTATCCACTCGATCTCGAATAAAGCGTGGAAGCTCAAATTCTACTTCAAATTCTAAATCATCACGTTCAGTTAGGCGGGATTCCAAAAACCGGTCTGGAAAATTAAATGCATCCATCCAATTTATATAATCTTGCCACAAACCGAAGCGACGTACATTGTTCCCTAAATCTATTAATTTAAATTCATCCTTTTTTGGAAGTTTACGCGATCCGCGCCCAATCATTTGATGGTAAAGCGTTAATGAACGCGTGGCCCTATTCAATATAATTGTCTCCACCGTTGGCTCATCGAACCCAGTTGTCAAAATCCCTACAGAAGTTAGAATGGCGTCAGGTGTTTCTTTGAACCAGGAAAGGGTTTCTTTTCGATCTTTTTCAGAAAAAGTACTGTCTAAATGCTTGATCTTATATCCTCTCTTAACAAATGTTTCGCACACGCGAATACTCGTTTCAATACCAGAATTAAAAATTAACGTCTTGGTACCCACCGCAACTTCTTCATAAGCAAATAAAAGTTTCTCCTGCATGAAGTAATTGCCATACACAAGTTCCGAACTACTTACTGTGAAATCACCGTTTGAACCAATTTTCAATCCGTGTAAATTAACATCATAGGTAAAGGTTTCAGCATTGGCTAAGTAACCCTTTTCAATTAAGGAGGAAATGCTCTCACCTACTTTTAGCTTGTCGTAATGATCGTTCAAGGGTAACGCTTTATTCGAACTTAATGGAGTAGCTGTTACCCCAAGAATATTTGCTTCCTGGTAGTATTGAAAGATTTTTCGGAAACTATTGTAGTGTGCCTCGTCGACAATGACTAATCCGACATCTTTAATAAAGTTCTCGTTATCCTGAAGTCGGTTATTCAATGTTTCCACCATTGCGATAAAACAATTGAAATCTACTTGGTCTTCGAGTGTTTTAACTTCGCTGTTGATGACTTTATTTGAAACACCAATGGCATTTAGCTGTTTCGAGGTTTGAATCGATAATTCAATTCTGTGGGTAAGTATTAAGACTTTTTTATTCCATTTTTCTATGTATTGCTTCGAAATCTCTGAAAAAATCACCGTTTTCCCTCCGCCTGTAGGCAATTGATAAAGCAAATTAAAATTAGCACCGTTCTCATCCAGTTCTTTAATGATCTGTTTAACAGTATTCTCTTGGAATGGATATAACGTTTTCGGTTCAAACAATGCCTCATCAATCATACTTCTAGTCTCAAAAATTGGGCTACAAAAGTACGGTCTTTTTCGGGAACAAAAAAATAATACATACTTTTTCCTCGTTATTTCACTGTATTATCAAGACAATAAAAACGGATTCCACATTTGTCTCCGAAAACACTAAACTGTATGCTACTGAGATTGTCTTAAACACGTGTTAAATTACGAAATTTTTAAGCACTCATCCAGTTCGGAATGGGTAACTTTTATCCACGGAGCTGGAGGAAGCAGTACGATATGGTACAAACAAATTCGTGCGTTCTCTAAAGAGTACAATGTTTTGCTTTTAGATCTACGCGGCCATGGCAAATCAAAAAGCACGGAGTTCAAGCAATTGAAACGTTATTCTTTTGTTGTGGTGCGCGAAGATATTCTCAAGGTATTGAACCATTTGAAGATCGAAAAAAGTCATTTCGTTGGAATCTCCTTAGGAACTATTGTTATTAGAGATATAGCTGAACATCATCCAGAACTAGTATCCTCCATGGTATTAGGTGGAGCTGTCATGAAAATTAATTTGCGTGGGCAAGTGCTCATCCGAATTGGAAATTTGTTCAAGTCATTTCTCCCCTACATCTTACTCTACAGGCTCTTTGCTTTTATTATCATGCCGAAAAAGAGCCATAGGAAGTCGAGAAACCTGTTTATTCGTGAAGCCAAAAAGTTATATCAAAAAGAGTTCATTCGTTGGTTTTCCCTAGTTTCAGAGGTCAATCCATTACTTACATTTTTCCGCATTCAGGAAACAAACATTCCAGCCTTGTACATTATGGGAGAAGAAGATCATATGTTTCTTCCCTCAATTCGGAAGTTGACAAATTCACACAACAACACGGTGCTAGAGGTAATTCCTAAATGTGGACATGTAGTAAATGTGGATGCTCCAAGACACTTTAACCGAAGCGCATTGCTTTTTATGAGCAACCATTAATAATTTCGATTGAACAGAATTGAGTGTATTACTCCTCGTTCCCTTTTTTCGACTTGCGGTAGGTATAAGAAGTGTAAATACTACGTTTAGCGAAACGTACTTGCTTGTCCGAATTCCACAATTTATTGAACGTATTAGTATTTACGCCAAAATACTCATAGGTATTACCATCTGTAAACGTGATTTCGAGCAATAATCCTTTATGCTTCAGTCCTGCAATACCACATTCATTAATTGTCTTTGTATACTCTTCTAAATTAGCCGCCCTCGTTTCAGGAGCAATGCTTACCAAGAAATGATATCCATCAACGACCTTTTGTCCCATTACTTCCGCTTCTTGCTTCATCGGATCTCCATCTTGAAACTTATCGGGATGCCATTGTTTTACTAATTTTCTGTAGGCTAACTTCAGTTCTGCCAAATCAATTTCATTTTCAATTTGAAATAACTTCTTGTATTCTCCGATTCGTTTCATGAATTCTACTTTAAGCTTGGATTGCAATGGCCTTACTCTATAGAATGAGCCATATAAAAAACAAAAACCCTAAGACATTTGATACATCTTAGGGTTTTCTAATCCCACAGCCATATGGGCTTGCGGTCTGGACGGGACTCGAACCCGCGACCCCCTGCGTGACAGGCAGGTATTCTAACCAACTGAACTACCAGACCAAAAATTATTTAATCTCTGACAACAGTCAAAGACAGTCGAAACTGCTAAATTTTGTATTGTTCTCTCTGCAAATGCAAAGTTTATTTACATTTTTTTGGCAACACCGTCGTGAAGCGAGTGCAAATATAGAGTCAATTTTCGAATTTACATCATTTTTCTTAAAAAATATTCGTTTTTTTTTTAGTCTTTCAGTATTGCTTTGAAAGTCTGCTTATTACAATTCAAGGTGTTTGAATTTCAAGGTGTATGCGGTATTGGGAGTTGTTTCAAAAGTCATCTCCCCCCCTAGCTGGTCAGTTAACGATTCTATCAACTCTGTCCCAAACGATGATCGTTCTCCCGGTGACTTCCAATCGCCGTTGTCTGAGTAAACAAATGAATGATACCATGGTCAATACACGATTAATACTTTCCCTAAATTTGGATACTGCTATTCCACTAGGCCTAATTATCAATGAAATCATTTCAAATTCACTCAAACAAGGAATCCCTCAAAATTCTCAGGGAAAAATTACTGTAGAACTTCAGGAAGTCAGGCCAACTTTTTATCGACTTACAATTGGCGATAATGGCAAAGGGGCACCTGTAGGAACGAATATCGTAGAGTCGGATTCACTTGGTTTTATATTGATAACAACCATCATTGAACAACTTGATGGGAAATACTACCTTAACTCATCCCCTATAGGCGCCTACTACGATATAACGTTTAACAAGCAGAAATAGAATCACTTATTCAATTGCTTACGAAAACTAGAGGAAACAAAAAAGTCCGTCAAAAGACGGACTTCAGAGTGATCCCGCTGGGATTCGAACCCAGGGCCCATACATTAAAAGTGTATTGCTCTACCAGCTGAGCTACGGAATCATTGCATTGGTGTTCTATTTTCAACCGATGTGAAAAATTAATAACGCCTTTTGCGGGTGCAAATATAGTTGCTTAATTTAGAATGACAAGAGAATCTAAAAAGTTTTTTTGGTTTTTTTAGCCTTTTGTTACGAATGAAGTGATCATTTTACATGAACCTACTGAAAATAGGTGGATTGTCTTAATTTTGAGGCGTGGAAAAAATCGTATTTCTTATAGGCTACATGGGTGTTGGAAAATCAACACTAGGAAAAAAACTTGCTCAGCGTCTCGAAGTTCCCTTTATTGATTCAGACATGATAATCGAAAGTATAGTGGGAATGTCCATTGCCGATTACTTCTCAACCTATGGTGAAGAAGAATTTAGAAGCTTAGAAAAAGATGTCCTAACTGGCATTACTGAGACATCAGCGATTATAGCTACTGGGGGTGGTCTGCCCTGCTTTTTCGATAATATGGATTATATGAATACAATGGGAGTTACAATTTATCTAGAGCGCCCAGCGAAAGAACTTTTCCAACGTTTGAAAAATACAAAAAAACAACGACCACTACTCGCGGGACTTTCATATAACGAGTTATTAGAGTTTATTACTGAACAGCTGGCTAATAGAGAAGTTTATTACCTACAATCAAAATTCAAGGTCGGGCGGACTCATCAAACTGTCGAATTCTTGGAGAAACTTCTGAAGGATTGATGGTATGTCAATACGAATTACTGAAGTCGTTCCTTTACTTTATTATACTCCTCTTCACTCGATAGAAGGTACTGTTGACCATCATAATCAGTAATTTCTTGAAATCTGATAATTTCAAAATATTGGGTTGCCTCAGCACGGTGAATGAACACTTTCTTTCCAATTAACTGAACTTCTTCAAGAGTTCGTTCGTTTATTAATTTGTAAAAAGACTTATTGTCAAATCGTCGTCTATATTGTGGAAAGTCCATATTTTTGAAGAATAATAATCGATACGTTCATGTATATCAATCCGGAACATAAAAAGGCTCAAGATTATATTGATGCTCAAAAATACGATAAAGCATTGAGTGCATTTAATGAAGCCTTGAAAAAAGCACCGAATCATCCTGATATTTTGTCGCATCGGGGTGTCTGCTATCTTCACCTCAATCAAAAAAAGAATTGCTTAGACGACTTAAATTTATCTCTTCAGCTTCAGCCAGATTACTCGTACCGATACGCTTCACTGGCATATGCAAAGGATTATTTTGGGGACATCGATGGGGCGATTGCTGCTTATGAAAAGGCTATTGAATTAGACCCTGAAGACGCTGTAGCTTATAATAATTTAGGATTACTTCAAGCGAAGAAAGGATATCAACAAAAGGCACAACGACAGTTCGAAAAAGCAGACAAATTAGCTAAGATTGAACGTAAATTCATGGACCGTTTAGATAAAGACGGAATTAGGGACGCTTCGCCTGCTCCGGGTAAAGGAGAAACTCTTCAGCCAAAAAAATTAACTCCCGATAAAGTACTTTCGAGAAAAGAAGTTTATCGGTCTTTGTTTACAGATGGTAAAACGTTCAAAGAGTTCATAGTCTTTATCAAACAAGGGTTTAAATTAACGAAAGATGACCAAAAAAGAAAAGGCTAATTACGTAGTACAAGAACTTGAAAAACTGTTTCCCGAAACACCTGTGCCTTTGGATCACAAAGACGCTTATACTTTGCTGATCGCTGTTTTGCTCTCGGCGCAATGCACTGATGAACGTGTGAACAAAATAACTCCTCAACTCTTTCGTCGTGCAGACAACCCATTTGATATGGTAAAACTTTCTGTGGAAGAAATCAAATCTATCATTAGACCTTGCGGATTATCCCCCAGAAAATCGCAAGCAATATTTACGCTCTCCGAAATTCTCATCGACAAATACAATGGAGAGGTCCCTGCAAGTTTTGAAGCTCTTGAAGAATTACCTGGTGTTGGTCATAAAACGGCCAGTGTAGTAATGGCTCAAGCATTCGGAGTCCCAGCTTTTCCGGTAGACACGCACATTCACCGATTGATGGTCAGATGGGGGCTTACAAGTGGTAAAAATGTAGAGCAAACTGAAAAAGATGCGAAAAAGTTGTTTCCAAAAGAACTTTGGAACAAATTACACTTACAAATTATTTTCTACGGTAGAAGCCACTCCCCAGCTCGCAGTCCAAAGCTAAGCGTTGATTATATTACACGAACAATAGGAAGTAAGCAGGTATTAAAAGAATATAAGTAACATCGTAATGTACTAAGTATAGAGTCTAGTGGGCAAAGTTCCGATGTGAAAATTTATTAATTTCGTAAAAAAACATACAACCATGAAATATTCAATCGCTTTAGTTGCAATGCTATTATCCATCCCATTGTTTGGACAAAAAGAATATGAAATCGGTGTAGAAATCACAGCGGCAAGCGGATCAAATTTAGGTGGTTCCGTGGGAGGGTCCTTGAAATTCGCGATTGTTGAAGAAGAAACTTTGGCGTACGGACCTAGTCTACGCTATCAATACTTATGGAGTAATAATACGTTTACAGGACTCAATGCGAATGCTTCACTTTTTGGTGGTGGAGGATTTTTACATTATCGCTTCTTGGAATGGTTCTTTGTAGGATCGGAAATTGAAGTTTTGTCCAATCCATTTCCAGTCATTAACCCTGATAAGCGCTGGAGTTTAACAGCCTTCTTTGGCGGGGGTGTTCATCATAATTTTGATTGGGTAAAATTGAATGTAGGACTCCTATACGATATAGCCGATGCGCTGCGCGATCCACTAATAAACAATCCATCACCTTTAAGAACGAGTTATTTCATTCAACGGAAAAATCCGCAACCAGGATCTGGTCCCAATGGTGCATACCTTCCAATTATTTACCGAATCGCTTTCTTTTTCCCTATTGGCTAATTTATGGCAAATTTTAAAAAGAAAATTGAAATAGAGCCAGGCGACTCCTATAAAACGGAAGAGGGCTACATCGTGTTCACCGAACAGTATCATCTCAAACGCGGTTACTGTTGTAAAAGCGGTTGTAGACATTGTCCTTACGGTTACGATAAAAAAACAGATCGATTCCTGAAATAGTTTAATTGCCTTTAGCTTAGCCACCTAGACCAACATCCAACATCATCATGATGGTAAACCCACCAATAAATCCAAGGGTAGCAACATCCGTGTATTTATCGCGTTGCGTTTCTGGAATAACTTCTTCTACCACGACATAAATCATTGCTCCAGCTGCAAAAGCTAACGCATATGGTAAAATCGGATCAAAAAAGAGCACTGCAAGAGCTCCAAGAACTCCAAATACTGGTTCTACAATTGCGGAAAGTTGACCATACCAAAAACTTTTAAAGCGAGATGCTCCATTTCTTCGAATGGGAAATGAAACCGCCATCCCCTCCGGAAAGTTCTGAATTCCTAATCCAATGGATAATGCTATTGCCCCTCCAATTGAAGCCTCTGGCATCCCTAAAGCGGCTCCTCCAAACATCACTCCTACCGCTAACCCCTCAGGGATGTTATGCAGCGTAATCGCTAGAATCAATAATGTAGATCTTCGCCAGTCTGTAGATACACCCTCACTCTCGGATTCCTTAAAATTGAGGTGTAAATGAGGAAGAATTTGATCTAAAACAAAGATAAATGTAGCTCCAAGTACGAAACCAACAGCAGATGGAATGACCTTCATAAACCCTTCGCCTTCGCTCATGGAGATGGCTGGAGCTAATAAACTCCAAAAACTCGCAGCAATCATAACTCCTCCTGTAAAGCCAAGCATACCATCAAAAAAACCGCGGTTTAATTTTTTAAAAAAGAAAACCACACTTGCTCCTAATGCCGTGAGCAACCACGTAAAGGTCGTAGCTAATAACGCTGACCAAACGGGTCCAATTTCTTCAAAAAAAACAATTAATTCTTCCATTTGAGGATTTGTTCAATTTTATTCCACAGCAAATTTAGCATTTTACATCATCTAAAACAATTTTTAGGTATACCTAAATACTGTCATCCCCCAATTTAGCTCACTCATAATTGAGTGGCTTACTCCTGACACTTACTCCATCTATGCATCATTAATTTGAAGCACTTATACAGATTTAACACCTTTTGAATAGATTGCGCGCATGACATCAATTATAGTTCTATTTTTGTTTCTATGTGGTTTGCAAAAAAGCTTTATTGGATCATACAATTACTGGGCTGGATGGCGTTTTGTCTTCTTATAGGCTTCACGAATTATACACAAGGTGAATTCGATAAGGACTCCCTTTTTCAATTGGTAGAGTTATTCTTTCTCCTTATCGGAATTACGCACACAAACCGCTTTGTTATGTTGAGATTTGACTGGCTCAACTTGAAACTAGCTCCACTAATACCTCGTCTAATCGCTCTCAATTTTGCTTCCAGTCTCTGTTTATTATTCTTGAGTTATGTTACCAATCGGTTGTTCTACGCATCAGAAGACATACAATTCTCTGCATCCGAATTCTTTGTAAATGCTGTGGTTTACATGTTGTTTTTTCTTTTGTGGTCAGCTATCTATCTTTCGTATCACCTCATTAACAAGTCCAGACAACAAGAAATTCGTAATTTACAACTCGAGGCTACAAACAATGAAATTGAGTTAAAAACACTTAGAAATCAGTTAAATCCACATTTTTTATTTAATTCATTGAACAGTATCAGAGCTCTTATTGAAGAGAACCCTTCTATTGCCAAGTCTGCAATTACAACACTCTCGAATTTGTTACGTCGTTCATTAACCATGGGAAAGCAATCAAAAGTTTCCTTGGAAGAAGAATTAAGATTAGTAAAAGAATACCTTGAACTCGAAAAAATACGTTTTGAAGAACGTCTGACGCTAACCATTCGCGTAAGTGCGAACCAGCAACTACAAATTCCTCCTTTCATTATCCAAACATTAGCAGAGAATGCAATTAAACATGGAATATCCAATCGAAATGAAGGGGGAGAACTAACTATTTTTGTTGATGAAACTATGCGTTCCTTGATAATTCAAGTCAGTAATCCTGGAGTATTATCATTAGGGGATTCCGAAGGTATTGGACTTTCAAATACCAAAAGAAGGCTCGATATCCAATTCGGACATTATGCCAAAGTTGACCTCCACCAAGAAGGTGAAATGGTGATTGCAACCATTGAAATTGAAAAAGAAGCATTAATGAATAGCCTATGAAAGTAATAATAGTAGATGACGAACGTCTGGCAAGAAACGAATTGAGAAGTCTAATCTCTGAATTCCCAGAGATCGAAATCATTGACGAAGCGACAAATGCACAGGAAGCGCTTACTAAAATTTCCGAGCAACAACCGGATGTTGTCTTTATGGACATTCACATGCCACATACGAATGGTATAGAAGCTCTAAAACAGCTAAAAGAGCTCGATGAAATTCCAAAAGTAGTATTCGTCACGGCCTATGATGAGCATGCCATTGAAGCTTTTCGTTTAAACGCCTTGGATTACCTTTTAAAACCGGTAGATCCAACGCGACTTAACGAAACGATTTCCAAGTTACTTAAAGCAGAAGAAGAGGAACACTACGATGCACCCCACCAAAGTAACAGAAAAGATAGGCCGTTAGAAATCAGCGACCAGATCTTCATTAAAGATGGAGAGAAATGCTATTTCGTAGCGCTTCAGGACATTCGCTACTTTGAAAGTATGGGGAATTACGTCAAAGTGTTTTTCCACACTAATAAACCTATGATTCTTCGCAGCTTGAATAGTTTAGAAGAGCGACTTTCACCGGATCATTTTTTTCGTGCAAATCGAAAGTACATCATCAACCTAAATCATATCTCTGCTATTGAAAATTGGTTCAATGGAGGACTTCAAGTCACATTAAGTGAAAACGAAAAAATTGAAATATCTCGGAGACAAACCATTCGATTTAAAGAAATGATGAGTATCTAAGTTGATTCCATGCTTATTTCCAAGGTAATAGTTCAATTTTCTCAGCGCTTCCGCGGATGCCCTTATTTGCCTGTTGAATATCTTGGATCAAAGTGTTTACAATTGGGATTTTCGAACTCTTCTTGTGGTGTAGCGCAATAATCTGACGGGCTGCGGTATGCCCTGCAAATTTCTTTACGCTCTTGTCAGGTAAAGATAGAAAGCGCTGGTAACAACTTGGCAAAAGTGTATATCCGTCATGCTGGTCTACCATCCGTATTAGGAGACTGAGATTCCCTCCTTCATAACTCCAGTCTTTTTTTGCATCTTCTTTTAAGTTACAAAAATTCATCATCTGAGTCCTCAAGCAATTTCCCTCACTGAGCAACCATGGCTTTAGTTCCAATAACTGCGATAAGTTGACAGAATCACCTAACAAACTTGGAGCATAAACTAAAATCTCCTCATTGAACAATATTTTCTCAGCCAAGAAACTTTCTTTGTAAGGTCCTGCCATAATTCCAATATCGATCTTCCTGTTTTCCAAGTGTTCTATGATCTGCTCTGATTTAAGTTCAATAATTTCTAGTTGAACTTCTCCAAGTTCTTCTTGCCACTTTCCATAAAATTCGGGCACCAAATAATCCGCGATGGTGGGAATGATTCCCATCTTCACCTCCGCTTTATATATTCCTTTACTCTTCTGAACAGCTACCTCAAGTTCTTTAAAGCTATCTTCAATGGTTCGGAAATGGGGTAACGCTTTTTCTCCGAAGGGTGTCAATTGAAGTGGAGAGTAGTCTCGATCAAACAATAGCGTCCCAATCTCGTCTTCCGCTTTTTTAATTTGCATAGAAAGGGTTGGTTGTGTTACAAAGCAAGCTGCAGCAGCTCGCTGAAAATTCTTATGTTCTACTAATGCGAGTATATATTGAATTTGAGTATAAGTAATCATATAGTTTTTTTCTATAAATGTATAAACAATATTGATTATAACTATAGCTGTAACATCCGTATCTTTGTATCAAATAATCAAGTAAGATTAAATACATGAAAACAACGAACGATTTAATTACAAAGTTAAACCACCTAATAGCCACGTATCAAATTCATTATCAAAACTTTCGAGGGGTACATTGGAACATAAAAGGAGAAAACTTCTTTGAACTGTACACGAAATATGAAGAATTATATATTCGAACACAAGCGTGATTGACTAAATTGCTGAACGATTTTTATCGCTTGAAGCACATCCATTACATCGCTATGCTGATTATTTGGATGAATCAGCGGTCCAATAAAATGAAACAATATCTGATGGCAAAGGTGGTGTCGATTATTTAGTAAAATATCAAATAATTTTGATTCAATGAGAACGTGAATTACTAAATTTAGCGGATGAATTAAACGATGAAGGTACGAATGCACTAATGTCTGGCTTTATTCGTGAAAAAGAAAAAATAACATGGATGTTTAACATATGGTTGAACAAATAGATGAGCAAATAAGTTTATATAAACATAACCAATAAAAAAGTAAAAAAATGGCAGTATTTGTAGGGAAAAAATTTCCAAGCATCGATGTTGATGCAATGAATGAAATGGGTGATACATTCAAATTGAATGTAGTTGAAGAAGCAATTAAAAACAAAAAGAAAGTAGTGCTTTTCTGGTATCCAAAAGATTTCACTTTTGTATGTCCAACTGAGCTTCACGCGTTTCAGGCGGCCTTAGGTGAGTTCGAAAAAAGAAACACGTTGGTTGTTGGTGCATCATGTGATACGGCAGAGGTGCATTTCGCTTGGTTGAACACACCAAAAGACAATGGTGGTATTGAGGGAGTAACCTATCCTATCTTGGCGGATACTAACCGTAACTTAGCGAACATGTTGCGTATCCTAGATATCAAAGGAGAATCATACAATGAAGATACGGATTCTTACATCTATGAGGGATCTAATGTAACCTTTCGCGCAACGTACCTTATCGATGAAGATGGTTTGGTATTTCATGAAAGTGTAAACCATATGCCAGTTGGAAGAAATGTAAATGAATACCTTCGACTAATTGACGCATATACACATGTCCAAGAGAAAGGTGAAGTTTGTCCGGCGAACTGGGAAGAAGGCAAAGATGCAATGTCTGCTTCTAGAGACGGAGTTGCTGATTACTTAAAATCTCATTAATCATGACAGCAGAAGAACTCACTACAGATACACTTGGAGAAGTTATTCAGCAAAATGACTTAGTTTTCGTGCAGTATTCAGCTGGATGGTGTGGCAATTGCCGCATTATGAAACCAAAGTTCAAGAAATTTTCTGAAGAATCTTCTGCAAAGTTCGTAATTATTGATGCAGAGAAAAATCCAGAATCGAGAAAGTTAGCAAAAGTAGATAACCTTCCTACGTTTGCAGCCTTTAGAAATGGAACACTTGTTCAGCAAACACAAACAAATAAAATAGACGTATTAAAAGTATTTATCGATGAAGTTACCAATCATTAGACACCTATCGAACTTTATTGAAGAACGAGACGAAGATTTTGTAGTAGAAACAATTGAAACCCTCGAACACCTTACTGAGTTAGAATCGCTCAAAGATGAAGAACTCGATGTGATTGGAGAACTTATCTCCAATATGTACGGATCTATTGAAGTACACAAACTGATGAAGAACGAAGGACTGAGTCAAAAAGATGCCTTGAAAAAATTCATGGATCGTGTACTCGGATCTATTGATAAATAGCTATGTACTGAAAACAGAAAAGGCTGGTCATTGCGCGATCAGCCTTTTTTTAATACCATCATTTTAAAGAATTGAGCATTCAATTACGTGCCCTCAACTTTCAGTATTCCTTCTTAACGAACAATATGCACAAATCCGTGTATCAATTGTAAATCTTTATCCTCGCGGTAATGAAACTTATCGCTTTGGGGAAGTACGGTATAGAGGTATACCCCTTCAGTAAGCGGATCTCCTTGGCTATCCACCCCATTCCAATCGTCCTTGTAACTATTGTCCTCATACACTAGTATCCCCCATCTGTTGAATACCCTTAACTGAACCTGATCATATTGAACATTATTTTTAATAATAAAGAAGTCATTGGAGCCATCCTCATTCGGTGTAATAATATTCGGCGGCAACAGAGGACATTGGTTATACACACCAATTAGCGGAGATTCAATTTCATATCCACATTGATCCACAATGGTCAATGAGTAAGGGTTATAATTATCGTTTAATAGCGAAGCATTTATAACAATAGAATCATTATTGGGGTAAGTCATTATATAGTTATTCCATTGGAAGTAATATGGTCCTATTCCACCCGTGAAGGAAGTAGGAGCTAGTAAAAAGGACTCCCCATATTCCCCGCATAAATTCACGCTATCTATAATGCTTATTTCCATTGGAACGTAATCAATAACCGTAAATGATGTCCTTGCAGTATCTAAGTCTCCCGTACATGGATTTAAGTACAAAATGGCCACATCTCCTTCTAAGTCTCCTTCCAAAGGTGGTTGAAAAATAGTATTTACAAAAATGGTATCATTAGAAACACCACCAGGAATATAAACTGTATCAGGTAAATTATCATAGTTATATCCCATTTGCGCATCACCGGAGGTGTTCACGATTAAGGGCAGGACTCCCGAAGTATCGTTACGAGCAATCACAAAAGTAATCCCCCCGCAACCTTCTACAATATCTCCTCCACCAACAACAGAAATCTCAAATACTGGTTCTACATCACACACCACAATACTATACCCGAATGTTCTTGAGTGGGTATTGATCAAAATACCGTCGCGCCATTCTTCTACGCAAATTCGTGCTACAAATTTCCCTAGCATACTAGGTGTTGTTGTAAATTCACCTGCCAGCGGATCAATGTTGGTAGGCGACGTTACATTAAATGGAAAATTAGCATTAAACCCTGGTTCCCATGGAATTGAATTATAAGGAGGCGGAGTCTCCGGATCAGGATTTAAATCTACAATAGCCCCCTCGTAAGGATCACATAATTTAAAAACTAAGCTATCCCCGTCTTCTTCTTCAATAACAGAAGGAATGGATAGTTCTTGATTCAAACAAAATACAATTTGAGGATACTCACTGAAGCGCACTGAATTATTAGCGACTGCACCAACTTTGTCTGTCCCTGGAATTGTAGATTCAATGGTCATTCCTATCTCGTCCGGGTTAGTAAAATTAACATAGTCGCCAGACCACCATCCTACTTGGTATGCCAACGTGTAATCTCCATTAATCAGAGGGAGAGCTACGGTACCAGTATATAACGCACTTTCGATACAAATGTTATCCGGTGGTTCTACACATGGATCATCATACACCAAAGGCAGTTCACTTGATCCAATATAAGGCAATGTATACGTTCCAAAGATAGTTCCATTTGCATTAAAAACAGTAAAATGGAATTGAGCACCTGTTGGAGAACTTCCGGGAAATTGGGCTGCGGCAGAACATTCTCTAAATAATTCAAAAGTGACATTATACACCATGTTTCCATTTACATCTAACCCCACGGTATCGTAGTATACTTCTCCCCCAACAACATGAGATGCTTGAGAGAATGAGGAAAAGAAACAGGTAAGTAAAAGAATTAACTTGATTTTTTTCATAAAACTTTATTAAGACTTAAAGACGGCATAAGTATTTGATGAGATGCATCGAATATACTCATCATTGATGAAGTTTGAAAATAATCTTGCTCTCAAACGAATAGCACTTCATAACTCTCACAATTCTGTGCAAAAAATATCGAGAATCACAAAAAAAAGGTCGACTTAACAGACGACCTTTTACATCTTGAAAGATTCGAAGTTATTTTATCAATACTTTTGGAGCGGCGCTCAGAATTACTTCTGAGGCAAACTCTTCATATTTTTTGAAATTATTCACAAATGAACTCGCTAAGTCATTCGCTTTTTTATCGTAGGCTTCCTTATCCGCCCATGTATTTTTCGGGCTTAAAATTGTATCCTCTACTCCGGGACAAGATACAGGCATCGCTAAACCAAACACCTCATGATGCACAAATTCAACATTCGATAATTCACCTGTCAACGCAGCAGTAATCATAGCACGTGTCAAGCGCAACTTCATGCGACTACCTACTCCATAGGAACCACCGGACCAGCCTGTATTGATTAACCACACATTCACATTATTTTCATCCATCTTTTTACCAAGCATTTCGGCATATTTCGTAGGATGTAATGGTAAGAATGGCGCACCAAAGCACGCAGAGAATACAGTTGTTGGTTCCGTAATTCCTGCTTCAGTTCCAGCTACTTTAGCAGTATAACCAGAAATGAAGTGATACATTGCTTGCTCTTTCGTTAGCTTTGAAATCGGAGGTAATACTCCAAAGGCATCACACGTTAGAAAGAATATATTTTTAGGTGTTGAACCAACAGAAGGCTGCATGATATTATCGATAAAATCAATTGGATAAGAAACACGTGTATTTTCTGTAATAGATTTATCAGAGTAATCGGGGGATGAAGAACCATTTTTAAATCCGATATTCTCCAAAATTGCACCAAACTTGATGGCGTTATAGATTTGAGGTTCGTTTTCAGCAGACAAATCAATGGTTTTCGCATAACAACCTCCTTCAAAATTGAAGACCGAATCATTTGACCAACCGTGCTCATCATCTCCAATCAAACGGCGATTTGGATCTGAAGAAAGCGTTGTCTTCCCAGTTCCAGACAGACCAAAAAACACTGCTGTGTCTCCATCCTCTCCTACATTGGCAGAGCAGTGCATCGATAAAACATCACGCTCATGAGGCAATACATAGTTCAACACTGAGAAAATCCCTTTCTTAATTTCACCCGTATACCCAGTTCCTCCAATGATAATCATCTTTTTCGTGAAATTAAGAATCGCAAAATTATGTTGACGTGTTCCATCAATTTCGGGATCAGCCATAAATCCAGGAGCACATACGATATGCCATTCTGGATAAAAATCATTGATTTCATCATCCGTTGGACGCAAGAACATATTACTTGCAAACATATTTGACCAAGGGTATTCAGTACATACCCGAATATTCAAACGATGAGTTGGGTCTGCACATGCATAGGCATCCCGAACATAAATATCTCTATTCGTTAAATAAGCCTTCATACGATTGTATAAAGCATCGAATTTCTCAGCACTAAATTTGATATTTACGTCTCCCCACCAAACTGTGTTTTCCGTATTTTCATCACACACCACGAAGCGATCCTTTGGAGATCTCCCAGTGAACTCTCCTGTTTCGACGCACAACGCACCCGTATCACTCAACACACCTTGCCCCAAAAGAATGGTGTCTTCAACCAATTCAGAGGGTGTTAAATTCCAATATACACTTCCCAGATTTTCCAGTCCAATAGACTCTTTTAGATTGGCATTTGAACCTTTTTTACCAAATTCACTCATAAAGTTAATTTTTAGCTAATGCTGCATTAAGGTGCAAATTTACGGGATATCTACGGCATATCGGGAAAACCGCCGTTTAATTTTCAACAATATCGGTTAGTTAATGTTGAAATCTTCTGTAACACAAATGCAATTCTCTTGAAACCTTGAAAAAATCTATATCCCAGACCTGTAAAGGTATTTAGTACAATAAGTAAATAAAAATCGTCCTATTTTAAAACGGTAATCCAATACCAATTTGTAACATCGGTCGAAATAGCTTCGGCAATAAACGCTCATAGTTTTCTTCCCCAAAAGCAGCAATGCCTTCATCAATATAGGCTTGTCGCTTATCAAAAATCCATCGAGCGCCTGCGGGAAGAGCTGGATTCCGTAATGGAACTCCCAAATCAAAACGCAAAATCAAAAAGTCAAGGTCGACACGCAAACCAAATCCTGCCGCCAAGGCGAGCTGTTTATACCAATCCGAAGTAAACTTCCCTCCTATCCGATTCGGATCTTCATTAATTGTCCACATATTCCCAGCATCCGCGAATAACGCACCTTTAAATATTCCAGAAATTCGAAATCGATATTCCATTGACGCTCCGATCCGGATATCTCCAATCTCTGTCGCTGTCCGATTGGTATCCAAATAATATTTGTACACCCCTGGTCCCAGAGAGCGCGCGCGATAACCGCGATTATCATTAGCTCCACCTGCAAAAAAGCTATAATCAAAAGGCATGTTCGGACCATTATTACCATACGGCGCACCTGCTCCAAGCTGCAGTCGATAATTCAACGACCGCTCACCCGTAAGCGCATGATTGAGTCTGAATTCATTATCCAACCGGAAAAACTGTGAATAACGGACACCTGCGAACTCTTTATACCCCGCGGCATTCAAAGGCTGACTTCGTTGAAGCAAGGCTAAAAATAACCCCGCTTGATCATAGTTAAATGTGTAAGTAAAGGTTATTTTTCCATTCTTCAGTGACGGATTAGTGAACTGATAGGTCATCTTTAAATCCTTCCAGATCAATCGATCACTATAAGCATTCAATAAAAACAAATCATTCTGTTCCGCTAGCCGATCAGAAAAAGCTTGACTCGGTGCTATATTCACATATTGAACTCCCCCAATGAGAGGCACGCTCACACTAAATACTTGGGTACGCATAACATCGAAGAATTTCCATGTATAGTTGAGCTGAAATAGTTCTCGGTCAAAATCATCTCGATGCTGCTTGTTATAAGCAGCTGAAAAAACCGTTTTGGGCATTTGACGTTTGTTCAATTTCACCAATTTCAGTGGAAATAAACCGGGAATTTCATACTCAATCTGAGGTCCGTACTCGAATGTGTTAAAACTTCGTGCGGCATCATTATTCTGCTGATCATCCAGGTTTTCGTCGAATACTGGGGGCTGGGACTCAAACCCACCAAGAAAAGAAAGCTTCAACTTCTGACCTCCCCCAAAAAGATTTTTATTCTGATAATTGAGCGATGTCGACACTCCGAGAAATACATTCGAATTCGTTGCTCTTGGCTCAAAACTAAAGACTTGCTTCTTTGTAGGAACCAAATAATAATGTACATCGACAGTATTGTCCTCATTCTCTACTAATTCAGGCTTCACAGACTTGAATAAGTCTAATTGGACCAAATGATTAAAGCTCTCATCAACCAATTCTCCTTTGTAATAATTGCCTTCTTCCAACATATTTTGGTACTCCAATAAAACGGGGGAAATCCCCAATTTACCATTGTATAAAAAGTAAGCCTCCCTTCTCCCTTCCTTATCTCCTTTGTACCAATCATACCTGAGCGTATCATGAGTTGGAAGATAGCCGTTGTTCAATCCTTTCCCATAACTTTTTGCAAAATTACCGGAGTAATAAATAGTATCCGCTATGTGAAAAAAGACCTTATTCACGCGGGTCACAGCAAATGGTTTACGAACCATTTCTCCTTCATTCTCCACATATCTGCTCGCAATTTGAATTGCAACGTCCATTGAGTTGTCTTTATTCAGCGTGTCCACTTCAAAAACAACGTATGACTCTCTGAATCCGTAGATACCTTCATTCCGCATAAAAGCAGCGAGTTCCTTCCGAAAGCGAGCCAATTCGTCGGAATCAAATCGAAATGGTGTTTGCCACTCTTCCTTGTGCTGCTGCTGGAATTTTTCATACTTCAACCCTACCGTTCGATTCGAGGTGACCAAATACATAGAATCCACAAAAGAAGGATCAAACAACTCGATGCGATAGGCCACGCTCACTTGCTTTTTCCGTTTGGAAATCAACTCAGTTTGAACTTCTGCGCCAAAATATCCCTTACGATTTAAAAACAATTTCAGTTGGTCCACAGAAACATTCAATGAAACAGAATCAAATAGTTTAGGGGGCTCGCCAATCGTGTATTTCAACCATTCCCGGAAAAATCTTCGCGGATTAAGCGTGTCTTTTAATTTTACTCTTTTCTGAACGTAGCCACGTTCACCATGGTTTAAGGCTTTCTCAATTCTTCGTTCATTCATCAGCTCCTCTCGTTCTAATCTACGATTATTCCGTTTTCGAATCTTCGTGTTTTTCTTTCGCCTCTTTTTCGCTACACGATCAGGGTTCACGAGATTAAAGGCGCGCAATTTAAGTTTCATACCTAATGTTTTGAAATTAGGTTGCTGTCGAATCACTGAAGCCACTTCATCCTCCTCCAAGTCTCCTACACCTCCAACATATATTAGCTCGTTTTCACGGAGTAATTGCTCTCCCTCTGGTACATATTTCGCAATACGACAACTCGTAAATACCAGAGCCACAGTAAAACTTAAAATGATATGAACATACAGACGTCTACTCATGCTCTACAAATGTACTAAATGGAATGCTGAATTTATTCATTTTAAGCGCGATCCTTTTAACCAGTATTATTCTAATTGAGCGAATAGTCATAATCGCACTTCTCTACTGTTCATGAACTCACGAATAACCCACCTCTATTCTAGCTCATCTTTACGACCAAATCGGTTCATGATATAGGCAATGATGAACGTAGTAAAGAAAGAAAAGCTACCATACAACACAGCGATTGTAGAAAGCCCATCCAAATACAGCAAATTTGTCGCTATAAAGATGGCCAATGCAGTATTTTGCAGTCCCATTTCTATGGCAATCGTAAATTTCCCGGTATGTTTAATTCCTACCCAACCTGAGGAGTAATACCCTATCAACATTACACCAACATTAATAAGTAAAGCTGGAATCAATAATTCCATATTGTAATTTATACTCTGGGTGCTTTCATTCTGATTCTCTGAATAAAGGACCAATGAAAACATAATCAACAATAAAAAGGGTAAGATATACCTTAAATAAGGCTTAATCGAAAGCGTTGTCTTACGAAAATACTGATGGAATAACATACCCGTTAAAACAGGAATAATTACCGTAATCGCGATTTCATAAAAGGTCTGATACACGGATAAACTAACATCTTGGTTTTCCCCGAGAAAGAGATAGGTGCCCAGCTCCAAAATGATTGGTATAGTGAAAATGATTAAAAAAGAATTGAAGGCTGTAATGGAAACAGAAAGGGCCACTCTACCCTGAAGTAAATACGTAATCAAATTGGAAGAAGTTCCTCCTGGACAAGCTGTTATCAAAATAATCCCCAGTTTAAATACAGGATCAATTGGCGCCAAATAGGCTACTAAAAATCCAAAAGCTGGCATAAGGACTAACTGACCAAATAAACCGAAAAGAATTCCTTTTGGACGCACAAAAACACGCTTGAAATCAGTTGGACTTAAATTAAGGCCTATTCCAAACATAATAATTCCAATGGTGAAAGGAATGAGATAAGTCAGCACGCTCTCCATCCCACTAAATTAAAAAGGATTTTAGAATGGAGAGCTAAACAAGTGAAATTCCCTAAAGTTAATAGATGTGCGAATACAATCCAGAACTCTAAATTTTAGGCTCTTAGTTACGGATTAATCAATTAAGATTTAATCCAGTAATTTATCGTCAACGATAGAAGGAACTGTCACTTTCAGTAATGGTTCCATGTCCATGGCGCGCTGAATAGCGAAGATAGAACCCTCATTTCGCGCCCAATTGCGACGGGCAATACCATTATTCACGTCCCAATGCAACATCATTTTCAATCTTCTATCAGCGTCCTTAGATCCGTCCAGCAACATTCCGAAGCCTCCGTTAATGACTTCCCCCCAACCAACTCCACCACCATTGTGAATAGACACCCATGTTGCGCCGCGAAAACTATCCCCGATTACATTATGTATAGCCATATCAGCCGTGAATTTCGAGCCATCATATATGTTCGAGGTTTCTCTAAATGGTGAATCTGTACCAGAAACATCGTGATGATCACGGCCCAACACCACCTGACCAATTTCTCCAGTGGCGATTGCATTGTTAAACGCTTCAGCAATTTTCATTCTTCCCAATGCATCTGCATACAAGATTCTAGCTTGAGATCCTACGACCAGTTTATTTTCTTGCGCTCCACGAATCCAATGGATGTTGTCCGCCATTTGTTGTTGAATTTCGGCTGGACTTTCCTGCATCAATTCTTCGAGTACCTTACAAGCGATTTCATCTGTTTTTACCAAATCTTTAGGGTCATTTGAAGCACACACCCAACGGAAAGGTCCAAATCCGTAATCGAAACACATCGGACCCATGATATCTTGAACATATGAAGGATATTTAAAGTCGATTCCATTTTCTGCCATTACATCGGCTCCAGCTCTTGAGGCTTCTAATAAAAATGCATTCCCATAATCAAAGAAATACGTTCCTTTGGCGGTATGTTTATTTACTGCATTTGCATGACGCACTAGACTTTCTTGAACGCACGTTTTGAACCGTTCAGGATCATTGGCCATCATCTCGTTCGCTTCTTCAAAGATTAATCCAACAGGGTAGTAACCTCCTGCCCATGGATTATGAAGTGATGTTTGATCAGAACCTAAGTCGATATAAATTCCCTCTTCGTCAAATTTCTCCCAAATATCTACGATATTGCCCTGATAAGCGATTGAAACGACTTCTTGATTTGTCTTTGCTTCTTTAACACGCAGGCAGAGCTGATCTAAATCATCAATCACCTCATCCACCCAACTTTGTGAATGACGTGTATGTGTTACTTTAGGATTCACCTCTGCCGTGATTGAGATACAACCAGCTATTGAAGCTGCCTTCGGTTGAGCTCCAGACATCCCTCCAAGTCCAGCTGTTACAAATATTTTACCTGCTAGTCCTTCTCCATTTTTGGAAATCATGCGTCCAGCATTCAACACAGTGATGGTTGTTCCGTGAACAATTCCTTGAGGACCGATGTACATGTACGAACCAGCCGTCATTTGTCCGTACTGAGTCGCCCCAAGCGCATTAAATTTCTCCCAATCATCTGGCTTCGAATAATTCGGGATCATCATTCCATTTGTTACTACCACACGTGGTGCGTCTTTATGCGATGGAAAAAGTCCCATGGGATGACCTGAGTACATCACTAATGTTTGCTCCTCGGTCATTTCTGACAGGTACTTCATTGTTAAACGATACTGAATCCAATTCTGAAAAACGGCACCGTTTCCTCCATAAGTAATTAATTCATGTGGGTGCTGTGCGACGGCATAATCTAGATTATTCTGAATCATCATCATAATCGCTTTGGCCTGGTCACACTTCCCAGGATATTCCTTAATATCCCTGGCATATAGTGGATAATCCGGACGATAACGATACATATAAATTCGGCCATAAGTATCCAATTCTTCCGCAAAATCTTGAACCAACTCTTCATGTTGTTCTTTCGGAAAATAGCGTAACGCATTTCTCAATGCTAGTTTACGTTCCTCGTCACTCAATATTTTCTTACGCTTTGGTGCGTGATTCACTGAGGAATCAAATGTCTTTTTAGGTGGAATTGAGGATGGTATACCTTGCTGAATGTCGCGTTGAATATCGGTTAACGTCATATTGTATCTATTTATGGAGCAAATTTAATGAAAGTTATTTAGTCTGATTAGTCATAAGTCGAAAGTCTGAAAGTCGAAAGTCAAAAGTCAGCCTTCTTCGCTAAGCTTTGAGGTTGATGCGAGTTGAAAAGCTTGCCTTGAAATACTAAAATTCTTTCTTCACGCGATCCATTGCACGTTTATCGTCTTTCTCTTTGAGGTCTTGCCGCTTGTCGTATAATTTCTTTCCTTGGGCAGTAGCAATCTCTAATTTAGCTAATCCCTTTTCATTTACGAATAAGCGCAACGGTACAATCGTAAATCCTTTGGTTTTGAGTTGTCGATCAATCTTATCGATTTCTTTACGGTTTAAAAGCAATTTACGATCTGCTTTCGGTTTATGTTGATAAAACGAGGCGTTCTCATATTCAGCGATGTGCATATTACGAATGTAGATCTCTCCATTTTCGACAACACAAAATGCCTCAAGTATACTTGCCTTAACGTTTCGGATGCTTTTGATCTCTGTCCCACCCAATTGAATACCTGCCACAAACGTATCGAGAATGTGATACTCGAAACGTGCACGTTTATTTTTGATATTAACGCTATTGGTGTTCGTTTTGGCCATGGGAAATCTCTAATTAAGAGGTGTGAATTCTTGAGATTCAAATTTAGTGAATTTGCGGACGCCGATATAGAAAAAGATAATTGTAAGGAACATTAAGACGTGACTTAGGTCATCTTTGTTGAACCACAAATGTGGATTGAGTTTCAATAAGAAAATAAAAATAGATGGAAATAAAATAATAATCGCATAAACAGTGTACTTAAACGAATCATATCCCTTCTTCCAATAATAGGCCCCAAAACCAAGACAAAAAATTAGGTATGACAAGATAGCATCTAACATGATAAAAATGAAGTTTCCCGTAACCATTGCCAAAAGAGACAACCCTATACCCTTAGCAACCAACATTTTCGTTAGCTTCCCCTGAAGATCCAAAGTAAGCATATTCACACTAATCATGGCTTTTCCAGCATTATAAGAAGCAATTATCCCAAAAATCCAACACGGGAACTTACCATACACATCAAAATAATTGAAAAACAAGTGCCCTATTCCACCAAAAAAAGTTGAAATAGCGAAATACAAATAAAATTTTCTCCAATGCCTTCTAAATTGAGAGTATGGCTTCTTAATTTGAAAAAACAAAAAACTAGAGGTCACCGCAATCAACCAATTCGTCACCAGTGCCATAGGCTCTTGCAAGCACAGCCCCATCCAAGTAAAAGGTAATTTTTCAGGTGAAATTTCACACAGTGTATTCAACATAAACATGCCGCAAAAGTAAGGTTATTTCATTAAACATTTCGTCTTTATACGTCATTTCGTTGAAAAAAAGAAGTAGCATTACACCCATATCGATACACGTATGCTTACATTTGCTTTATGGACTTGCCCTCAAAACACTTAGCCGAAGCGGTAGAACAATTGGCCTCTCTCCCCAGTGTGGGAAAACGAAGTGCTTTGCGTTTAGCATTAGAATTACTTAAGCGAAGTCCCGAAGAAATTGCACGATTTGCCCAGGCATTCGTTGCTATGAAAGAAAAAGTGAAACTCTGCAATTCCTGTGGAAACATTTCCGATCTCGATATTTGCAACATATGCAGTAACCCTGGACGCGATCACTCCATCATTTGTGTGGTGGAAGACGCACGTGACGTAATGGCTATAGAGTCTACCCGTTCATACAAAGGAATTTATCATGTCTTGGGAGGTGTTATTTCTCCAATGGATGGCTTGGGACCAGAAGACTTGAATATACTTTCACTGATCAACAAAGTAGAAAAGACCCCTCCCTCAGAAATTATATTTGCGCTTGGAGCCACTATGGAAGGAGATACGACCAATTTTTACTTGTATAAAAAATTACAACACTTAGGACCTTCCATTACCACTTTGTCTCGCGGCGTTGCGGTTGGAACAGAATTACATTATGCCGACGAATTAACGCTTGGCAGATCGATACAGCAACGACTTCCATTTGAAACGACATTTAATAGATAGCATGTTTCAACAAAACATTATACTTGGTTCAGGTTCTCCACGAAGAAAAGAGCTGCTTTCTTCATTAGGTTTTTCATTTACTGTAAAAACCAAACCAACGGACGAGTCGTTTCCTTCGAGCCTACCACCGAGCGAAGTTCCTGTTTTTCTTGCTAGGAAAAAAGCTGCTGCGCTCTTACCCGATTTAGCCACAAACGAAATGCTCTTAACAGCAGATACAATTGTGGTATTAAAAGGAGAGATTCTCGGTAAACCGTCTTCACTTGAAGAAGCAAAGAATATGTTGCAGGAGCTTTCTGGAAAAAAACACGAAGTAATCAGCGGAGTGTTTATAACATCTGCGAACAACGAACAAGAAATTACCGTATCTACTGACGTGTATTTCAAAAAACTGTCTCTAGAAGAAATCGAATACTATGTCAATACCTATTCCCCCCTCGATAAAGCTGGAGCCTACGGTATTCAAGAATGGATAGGTCAAATCGGGGTTGAAAAAATCCATGGTTCCTATTACAATGTAGTGGGACTTCCTACAGAAGCGGTGTGGGAAGTGTTGAAGAATTGGAAGTGATATTTCGTAAAATTGAATTCCAATCTGACTGGATTATTAACTTTCTACTTTAATTTGATTTACGCTACACAATGACTAAATTTGTAAAAATTCAAAATTTACAATTATGTCAAACGCATTCTTTGCTGTTCCAAAAGCAATAAACGAACCTGTTAAATCCTATGCTCCTGGATCTCCTGAGAGAGAATCGCTTCTATCAAAATACAATGAACTGTACAATCAAGCGCCGATTGATGTACCGATGTATATTGGGAATCAACAAGTGAGAACAGACAACAAAAAAACATTGAATCCTCCACACGATCACAAAAAAGTGTTGGGTCACTTTTCATACGGAACAGAAAACCATGTGAAGCAAGCAATCGATGCTGCCCTAGCGGCAAAAAAAGATTGGGCGAATTTGCCTTGGGAAGACCGCGCTAGTATTTTCTTAAAAGCAGCTGATTTGTTAGCGGGTCCATTCCGTGACAAAATGAATGCAGCTTCCATGCTTGCACAGTCGAAAAATGTATTTCAAGCAGAAATAGATGCTGCATGTGAAATGATTGATTTTTTCCGCTTCAATGTGCAGTACATGACGCAAATCTATAAGGAACAACCAGAATCATTACCAGGGTTGTGGAACAGACTTCAGTATCGACCATTGGAAGGATTTATTTTTGCCATTACTCCATTTAATTTCACGTCAATCGCAGCAAACCTCTGTGCGGCTCCAGCTATGATGGGGAATGTTGTAGTTTGGAAACCTGCATATACACAAGTATATTCAGCGCAAGTGATCATGGAACTTTTTCAGGCGGCTGGACTTCCGGATGGAGTAATTAATATGATTACCGTGGATGGACCAACGGCAGGAGATGTAGTATTTAACCACCCTGACTTTGCAGGATTGCATTTCACAGGTTCGACAGGAGTTTTCAGACACTTGTGGAAGGAAATTGGAATGAACATCGATAAGTATAAAACCTATCCACGTATTGTTGGAGAAACAGGTGGAAAAGACTTCGTTATGATGCATCAATCTGCGGATCCAAAAGAAGTAGCAACTGCGATGGCGCGAGGTGCTTTTGAATTCCAAGGACAAAAATGTTCGGCTGCATCAAGAGCTTACATTCCTGCGTGTTGTGCACAAGAAGTGAAAGAAGAATTGGTGAAACAAGTGAGCTCTTTCAAAATGGGCTCAACGGCAGATCCATCGAGCTTTGTCAATGCAGTGATTGATGAAAAAGCATTTGATAAAATCGCTGGATACGTTGATTTCATAAAGGAACAAGACGATGCTGAAATAGTTGTCGGTGGAAATTATGACAAATCTGTTGGTTACTTTATCGAACCTACCGTTGTCTTCACATCCAACCCGAAGTTCAGAACCATGTGTGAGGAAATCTTTGGCCCAGTGCTGACAGTTTACACGTACGACGAGAACAAATATGAAGAAACACTAGAATTACTTGACTCAACTTCAGAATACGCGCTTACAGGTTGTGTCATGGCGAAAGACCGTTATGCGATTAATACGGCCGTGAAGTTATTAGAGAACAGTGCGGGTAATTTCTACATCAATGATAAACCAACAGGAGCTGTTGTAGGTCAACAACCATTTGGAGGAGGACGTGCTTCTGGTACGAATGACAAAGCAGGTGCTGCAATGAACTTATTGCGTTGGGTTTCTGCCCGTACTATCAAAGAAACATTCGTTCCACCAACTGACTATCGTTACCCATTCTTAGGGTAATCAACTCTAAGTTCTAAATTCCGAACTGAATAAGTGGATTTACGTTTCGAAAATAAAAGAAAAGCAAAAAAGGGTCGTGTGTTAATCGCCGACCCTTTTTCTGACGACCAATACTTTGGGCGCTCGGTCGTTTTTCTTTGTGAACATAATGAAGAAGGTAGTTTTGGCTTTGTATTAACAAACTACATCGACTTAGACTTACAGGAGGTGGCGAAAAATTTCCCTAAGTTCAACACAAAAGTGAGTATTGGTGGCCCTGTGCATACGGAGAATATCTATTTCATCCATACCCTAGGAGAACTCATACCAGAGAGTCAGATCGTAGAAGACGGAATTTATTTAGGGGGAGATTACGATACGCTTCTTCAACTCATCGATGACAATAAGGTCCAGCCAAATCAAGTGCGTTTCTTTTTGGGCTACTCTGGCTGGTCCAAAGGTCAATTGGAGACTGAAATCAAAGAACACGCCTGGATTGTGGGATCTGTTTTGAATAACGGCGAAATTATGGATGTGACCATCGAAGATTTATGGACGCACTATATGCGGCGTCAAGGGAAGAAATATGACATCCTGTCAAAATTCCCGAAAGATATTAATGCGAATTAATGGATAAGGGTTTCAGGGACTTCGACCATCAAAGGTTCCAGATTTTACCTGTCCTCAAATAACTTTCTAACTTTTTCATTATTCGAAGTGCTCACGGAGCAGTTCGACTTTCCGACTAAAAAACTACTCAACAACTTCATACAATTTTTTCGCGGTATCCCTTGAATGTGCATTGAAGTGCCACCATTCCGTTTGGATAACCCAAAATCCACCTTGGCGCATTGCTTTTCTGAGCAATTGTCGATTCGCATATTGTTCGGAGGTTAATTCACCTGTTGATAGAAAATGACGCTCGAATTCAGGATACGCAATTTTGCGCATGTCATCATAACCTGCGCCCATGTCAACAGGACCACTCCGCTCTTTCCAAAGGGTTACATCAACCGCGCAGCCATAACTATGTAAACTTCCATTTTTTGGATTACTTACAAATTTTGACCGTTGATGAACAGGTATAGAGTCGAGCAACTCCCACATGAATTGTTGAACCGAATTCGGACGAACAGCATCATAAATGAGCAGCGAATATCCAGGATGATTTTCGGAAAGATAGTCCTGCACTTTCCCCAAACGCTCAGCAACTTCAGGTTGCAAGTAAGCATTCTTAAAACCTCCGTAGACATTGGTATTCATAAAATTATCCGTTGTAGCATATTTCAACTCCACACGAATAGCAGGGTTTATGTTTTGTACGTTAACCAATCCTGCCGCAATTAACATAGGACTAATCTTATCCAAGCGCTCGGGGGGATTCATGGTTAAACTATCTTCAACCACGACATCTGGAGGTTTAGGCGTGTGGCTTTGATTCAATACAGCCATATCTTCCGTGCAACCGGATAGAAATGCGATCAAGACAGGCATGAATATCCTATTTACGTTGAGCATAAAATGAGCTACTTTTAAAATGCTGAACAACATACCGTAAAATTAACGATATTCGCTCAAACAAAATCGTAATGCAAAATCCAAACTCTATTTACATTCTTTCTCCCCTTCATTTTGGTTGCAATACAGAGACGGCGAAAAACAACCATTTTCAACACACGCTTCCTAATAGCAAGCACCTTGAACAGATGGGTGCAAAAGAACACTACCTTTTCAGAGAACTGCTTCAAGCCTTCGATATACACACTTTTACGTTGCAAGACGACGAGGAAATTGTCAACTCCGACGCCGTTTTTCTCAATAATTGGTTCAGTGTAATGCCGGATAAAACACTCGTTATTTATCCCATGTGGGCTAGGAATAGACGAACTGAAGTTCGAGAAGAGACCATCAACTTCATTAAAGACCGCTCAGACATTCAAAAGGTGCGCGACTATCGCTCATTTTTGGACGCCAACCAATTCGTAGAAGGGACTGGCTCTATTATCTTCGATTTCGAGCACAAAAAAGCCTATGCGTGTATTTCGGAACGTACCGATGTGCGATTGTTTGAAAAGATTTGTACGGACCTCGGTTATACGCCGATTTCATTTATCGCAGAAGATGTGCGCGGCAATTCCATTTATCACACCAACGTAATGTTGTCAATTGGAGAAAATATAATCGTCATCTGCTCGGAAGCTATTAGTGACACCATCGAACGACAAATTGCACTTAAAAACCTGACGCAAACCAATCGATGCTTAATGGATATCAGTTTTGAACAGATGAATCAATTTGCAGGTAACGTTTTTGAAGTCACCAATTCTAAAAATGAAGCGATTCTCTGCATGAGCTCAACTGCAAAAAAAGCATTTACTGAGGCTCAACTTGAAACACTTCAACAACACTGCAGAATTATGGCCGCTCCCATTCCAACCATCGAGAAAGCAGGTGGTGGTAGCGTTCGCTGTATGATTGCAGCCAATTATTAATTGTTGAACTCATTTTTTATAGTATTTTATTATGAAAGAACCCGCAAGATATGGAAGAACAAATAGAAGAAATCACGTTAAAATTATTAACGCTAGATGATTACAAGGAATTAAAAGAGGTGATGATCAACTCTTACCAGTCCATGCCAGACTCCTATTGGAAAGAGGCCCAAATCAAAAAATTATTGGAAGTTTTCCCGGATGGACAAGTGGTGATTTTGGTGAATGGAAATATTGCAGGTTGTGCGCTCAGCATAGTCATTGACTCCCATAAGCTTAGCGAGCAACATACATACAAGCAAATCACGGGGAATTACACGTTCAAAACCCACACCGACGAAGGCGATACACTGTATGGAATTGATGTTTTTGTAAAACCAGATTTTCGTGGACTTCGACTTGGTCGGAGACTGTATGAATTCAGAAAGCAATTGTGTGAACGTTTGAACTTAAAAGGAATTTATTTTGGTGGGCGTATCCCTAATTATCACGAGTACTCTGATACATTAACTCCTGCTCAGTACATCGAAAAAGTAAAATCAAGGGAAATTCATGATTCAGTTTTAAACTTTCACTTATCCAATGACTTCATCCCAGTTAAAGTATTAAGAGGCTATTTGGAAGATGATACCGCGTCAAAAGAATATGCTGTCCTCTTAAAATGGCATAACATTTATTACGAGAAAGATGTCGTGAAAGCAAATTACATCAAGAAGATTGTACGCTTAGGTCTTGTTCAATGGCAAATGCGTCCCTATAATGACTTGGATAGTCTGATGCAACAAGTGGAATATTTCGTGGACGCATTGAGTGCATACAAATCGGATTTCGCATTATTTCCTGAATTTTTCAATGCGCCATTAATGGCTCAATACAACCACCTCAGTGAGCCAGAAGCAATTCGTAAACTTGCTGAATACACTGAGCAAATTGTGCAACGATTTTCTGCGTTGTCTGTATCCTATAACATTAACATCATTACGGGAAGTATGCCTGAAGTCCTTGACAATAAAGTCTACAACGTAGGTTATCTTTGTCACCGTGGCGGAAATACAGAACGTTTCGAAAAATTACATGTCACTCCAGATGAGAAGAAATGTTGGGGAATGACAGGAGGAAACGAATTGAAGACATTTGATACCGACTGTGGAAAAATAGGGGTGTTGATTTGTTACGATGTGGAGTTCCCTGAATTGCCCCGTTTAATGGCCGAGGATGGAATGAATATATTATTTGTTCCCTTCTTAACCGATACACAAAATGGATATTCAAGAGTGCGCTACTGTGCGCAAGCGAGAGCCATTGAAAACGAATGTTATGTGGCAATCGCCGGAAGTGTAGGTAACTTGCCAAATGTACACAACATGGATATTCAATACGCTGCTTCAATGGTGTTTACCCCATGTGACTTCTCCTTTCCAACCAATGGAATCAAATCAGAAGCAACTCCGAATACAGAAATGATTCTTATTGCAGATGTAGACATTGACTTAATTAATGAGTTACACAATTACGGAGCTGTAAAAAATCTCAAAGACAGAAGAAAGGATCTATTTGAGTTGAAATTGAAACGGAAAAAATAGTTTCAATATGCCAATCATACAATTTGTCAATTGGCACATTAATTAGCTAGCTCCTCACCTAACTCATCGTAGTTGATTCCATCAAAATTTCCAGAACTCATCATTAGCAGCACCTTGTTTTTCCAGTCAAAAGAATGAATGAATTTTAGCACATCTTCTGTCGAATTAGAAACTACAACTCCGCCTCCAAAACCCGCTAAAACTTCCTGCGTAGAGATGGGGGCTAACTTTTTATGCTGAACGACTTCTGGATGAAAATACACCAATGCATGATCCGCAGCGACCATCGCATTTTTATATTGAGGTAAGAATTCCTTTTTTAAAGACGAAAACGTATGCAACTCCATGCACGCCACCACTTCCCTATCTGGATATTGCTCTTTTACGGCCGAAGTTGTTGCTTTTAATTTGGAAGGTGAATGTGCAAAATCTTTGTACATGACAAAATCGTCTGATTCTACCACTTTTTCCAAACGCTTTCCTGCGCCTGTAAAAGTAGATGAGGCCGTTAAAAAATCGTGGTGACTAATTCCTATCGCTTCGCAGACATACATCGCGCCCATCAAATTTTGCAGGTTGTGGTGTCCAAAAATTTTAAGCGAATACGAATTGCCATTATGCGTTAGCAGCGTCCCTTCGTTTTTTACTTCGTATTTGGGCGTTTGATAGGATTGACAATTCACGGAAGAACTCGCCAATTGAGCTACTTTCTTTACTTCTGGATCTTCCTCATTGTAAACGAGCTTCCCATCTTCTTCAATGAACGAAACAAATATCGAGAATTGTTCCACATAATTATCAAACGTAGGAAAGACATTAATATGATCCCAAGCAATTCCGCTGATTAATGCTACATTCGGTTTGTACAAATGGAATTTAGGTCGACGATCAATGGGTGAACTTAAATACTCATCCCCTTCCAAAATCATGACGTCATTCTCTTCCGTAATTTTTACCATACAATCATACCCCTCCAATTGCGCGCCAACCATGTAATCGACTGATTTGCCCAATACATTACATGCATGCAAAATCATGGAAGTAATGGTTGTTTTGCCATGTGAACCGCCAATGACAACACGCGTTTTATTTTTAGATTGCTCGTACAAATATTCTGGATAGGAAAAAATCGAAATGTTTAGTGCTTTTGCTTTCAACAATTCAGGATTATCTTCACGCGCATGCATTCCTAGAATCACCGCATCTAATCCATTGTGAATTCTATGATCATCCCAACCAATTGAAGAAGGTAATATCCCTTCACGCTTTAACCGACCTTTAGAAGGCTCAAATATTTCGTCATCTGAACCGGTAACATTGTATCCTTTCCGCGAGAGTGCTATGGCTAAATTATGCATTGCACTTCCTCCAATCGCTATAAAATGTACATTCATGAGTAATTCCTTTAGAACTCAAAAATAATCAAAGCAATAGTTTCTGATTTTGGATGACAACAAAACATTTCACAGCGGAGTATGGATAACGCAGAGTTTGGGTGTGGCTATTACCGTAACTTAGAATTTAAAACTCTGTGGCCAACCCCAATTCATCCTAGCAAATTCATCATTTATCGAAATCTGTTCAATAAGGCTACATAAATTCAATAATTCATTAACATTAATCCAATGAAAATGATAAATTTGTGCGTCGCGAAAAAAAGAACGTCTAAAACCTAATTAAGCCTGTCGTGATTCGCAGGTTAGATAAATTAAACAAGCATGAAATGAGCTAATAGGAAAATCAATAAAAACGACTGAACGTAATTTGACGATTCCTTATGACCATTAAAAACCAATAAATACATATGAAAAAACAAGTACTTGCAATCGCTTTCATAGCGACATTTTTAACGCCCTCATTACTTAGGGCCGATGAAGGGATGTGGTTACCATTTTTGTTAGCAAGAAATTATGAGGATATGAAAAAAATGGGCCTCAACTTAACCGCAAAAGAGATTTACAGCATTAACAATTCTTCGATTAAAGATGCCATTGTTTCATTTGGTGGGTTTTGTACTGCTGAGGTAATCTCTAAAAAAGGACTTTTATTAACCAATCATCACTGTGGATACGATGCAATTGCAAGTTCATCGACGACGGAGAACAATTACTTAGAAGATGGTTTCTGGGCGCTGAATCATAAGATGGAAATTCCTATTCCAGGTTTAACTGCTACATTTGTGATTTCTATCGATGATGTCACTGAACAAATTGTAAAAAACTTAACCGATGAAATGTCCGAAGAAGAGCGCAATGCTAAAATTCGTGAAATTTCTAAGACGTTGACAGATGAAGCTACAGAAGGAACTGGTTATAAAGCGTATGTGCGTGACTTTTTCGAAGGAAATGAATTCTACATTTTCGTTACGAATACGTACGAAGATGTTCGTTTAGCAGGAACTCCTCCTGAATCGATTGGTAAATTTGGTCATGATACAGATAACTGGATGTACCCACGTCACACAGGAGATTTCTCCATGTTTAGAATCTATGCAGGTGCTGATAATAACCCTGCAGCCTACTCTCCAGAAAACAAACCATATTCTCCAAAACATGCATTGCCAGTTTCTATTAAAGGCATTCAAGAAGGTGATTTTACAATGGTATTTGGTTTCCCTGGAAGCACGGATAGATACCTTTCTTCTTTCGGAATCGAACAAGCCATTTCTAAAGAACAGCCAAAACGAGTTGAAATTCGTAGAAAGAAATTAGACATCATGAAAAAGTACATGGATGCTGACAAAGAAGTACGTTTGAAATATGCTTCTAAACATGCACAAGTAGCTAACTATTGGAAATACTTTATAGGTCAAACGGAGCAATTAAAAAACAACAATGTAGCTGAAAAGAAACGCGAAATCGAACGTCACCTCAACGATTTTGCAACTAATAATCCGCGTTATGCATCTGTTTTTGGGAACATCGAAGCAGCCTATAAAGTGAAAGACGAATATGTATACACTAACGTTTACCAATCTGAATTCATTTACACCGTAGATTTAAACGTTAACATTTTCCGTTTTTCATTTATGGAGCAAGCATTTGAGCGCAATGGTGAAGAAGGAATGAATGGTGTTTTGAACATCCTAAAAGGGTTAATGGAAGAGTTTTATACGAACGCGAACCTAGACATTGAGTTTGAAACGTTAACCGAAGTGTTGAAAATGTACGCTCATGACGTACCTCAGCATCTACAACCAGAACTTGTTAAACAACTTGCTGCGAAAAATGGAATCGACAAATACGTCGCAAAAGCCCGTAAAAAATCGATTTTTGCATCCGCTGAAAAACTCAATGCATTTGCTGCGAAACCGTCGCTTAAAAAATTGAAAAAAGATCCATTGTATGCATTGATTAAGTCGATTAGCGACAAGCATACTGAAGCAAATAATGTTCCTGCACATAAAGAGGCAAAAGAAAAGCTAACTGTTGCAAATCGTTTGTTCGTTGAAGGTTACCGTTTAATGGAACCAACAAAACAATTCTACCCAAATGCGAACAGCACATTGAGATTGACTTACGGACGTGTGCTACCTTACTCACCAAGTTCCACCAAGAAGTTTGAATACTACACGTCTCTCGAAGGAGTATTTGAAAAAGAAGATCCAAACAATCCTGAATTTCACGTTTCAGAAAAGTTGCGTGAACTCTATAAGGCTAAAAACTTTGGAAAGTATGCCAATGAAAAAGGAGAAATGCCTGTAAACTTTATTTCAAACAATGACATTACAGGTGGGAACTCAGGTTCACCCGTATTGAATGCAGATGGTCACTTGATTGGCACTGCTTTCGATGGGAACTGGGAAGCGATGTCTGGAGATATTTTCTTCGAACGTGATATCCAGCGCACGATTTCCTGTGACATTCGATATGTCCTCTTCATCATCGAAAAACTGGGAGGCGCTAAAAACCTTATTGATGAGATGGAACTTGTGAAGTAATCAAGCATAACTCTATTTAATAAATCCTCAGCATCAAGTGACGCTGGGGATTTTTTTTGACCCTATCGCGACAATATGTCACTTGATTTTTTTAGGAACAATTTATGTCTACAATATGTATCTGAAAGAATTGACATTTTGGGGCATTTTGGTTGAATTTATTAAACACAAGAGGTTCTTACTTCGCGGATTTCCGTTATTTTTGAATCTCAAAATTATACACACCCATGATTGGAGGAATTTTAAAAAAGATATTAGGTGATAAGTCCAATAAGGACCGAAAAGAATACCAACCCATAATAGATAACGTAAACGAGTATTTCTCTGCTTATGCTTCTCTCTCAGATGATGAACTACGCCAGAAAACAGCAAGTTTTCGTTTGAAAATCAAAGATGAAACTGCTTCAATTGAGAAAGAAATTCAAGAGCTAGAAGCTACTTCCAATGACCCTTCTACTCCAGTAGACTCAAAAGAAGCCCTTTTTGAAAAAATCGACAAGCTGAAATTGAAATTGGATGAGAAAATTGAAGAAATACTAGCAGAGATTCTTCCGGAAGCATTCGCAGTGGTAAAAGAAACTGCTAGAAGATGGGCTGAAAATGGTGAGTTAAAAGTTACCGCTACTGATTTTGATAAAGAACTCGCTGCGAAAAAAGACGGAATTGAAATAAATGGTGATAAAGCCATTTGGAAAAATAAATGGACAGCGGCCGGCACTGAGGTAGAATGGGTGATGGTTCACTACGATGTGCAAATCATGGGAGGTGCAGTATTGCACCGTGGAAATATTGCAGAAATGCAAACAGGAGAAGGGAAAACGTTAGTTGCTACCCTCCCTGTTTATCTAAATGCCTTATCGGGAAAAGGTGTGCATGTGGTTACCGTGAATGACTACCTTGCTCGACGTGACAGCGAGTGGATGGGACCGTTATATCAATTTCATGGACTTAGCGTAGATTGTATTGACAACCACCGTCCGAACTCAGAAGGAAGAAAAAAGGCATATCGCTCAGACATTACGTTTGGTACGAACAATGAATTTGGTTTTGATTACCTGCGTGACAATATGTCTAGTGATGTAGAAAGTCTTGTTCAACTGAAACATCATTATGCCATCATCGATGAGGTCGATTCGGTGTTAATTGACGACGCGCGTACTCCGTTAATCATTTCTGGACCTACACCACGCGGTAACGAGCAGGAGTATGTGGGACTTAAACCAAAAGTGGAACGTGTTGTAGAAGCGCAGCGCAAGCTAATCAACCAAGTTCTTGCTGAAGCAAAGAAAGATCTCACCGTTCTCAATGAACCTATTGATGATAAAAAGGAACAAAAACGACGTCTGGAAGAAGGTGGGATAAAATTATTGCGTGCCTATAGAGGTTTACCGAAAAATAAGGCATTGATAAAATTCTTATCAGAGCCGGGGGTAAAAGCACATCTTCAAAAAACGGAGAACTTTTATATGGCAGAGCAAAATAAGCAAATGCCAATAATTGATAAAGAATTATTCTTTGTCATCGACGAAAAAAATAATACGATCGACCTCACCGACCAGGGAATCGACTTGATGTCTGGAAATGAAGATCCCACGTTCTACATTTTACCGGACATTGGTACTGTATTAGCTACTTTAGAAAAAGATACTTCTAACAAAGAAGAATTGGCTCAAAAGAAAAGCGAATTGATTCGTGAGTATTCTATCAAATCAGAGCGAATTCATAGCGTTAATCAACTTTTAAAGGCATATACCCTATTCGAGAAAGAAGTAGAATATGTATTGGTGGATGGAAAAGTAAAAATTGTAGATGAATCCACTGGTCGTATAATGGAGGGTCGTCGTTACTCTGATGGTCTTCACCAAGCAATTGAGGCAAAAGAGAATGTCAAAGTAGAAGATGCTACGCAAACTTATGCTACAGTTTCTTTGCAAAACTACTTCCGCATGTATCATAAGTTGTCTGGTATGACCGGTACAGCAGAAACTGAAGCTAAAGAATTCTGGGACATCTATGAACTAGATGTCGTTGTCATCCCTACAAATAAGCCAATTTCACGGAAAGATTTGGACGATTTAGTCTACAAAACGGCACGTGAAAAATACAATGCAGTAATTGTTGAAATTGAACGATTGGTAAAAGAAGGCCGACCTGTACTTGTCGGTACTACAACGGTAGAAATTTCTGAATTATTGAGTAGAATGCTTCAGATTAAAGGCATTAAACACAATGTATTGAATGCCAAGCACCATCAGCGTGAATCTGAAATTGTTGCCGAAGCTGGTCAAGCTGGAGCTGTAACGATTGCGACAAACATGGCAGGACGTGGAACGGATATTAAATTACGCGCCGGAGTAAAGGAATCAGGAGGTTTAGCCATTGTTGGTACTGAGCGCCACGACTCACGACGCGTTGATCGTCAGTTAAGAGGTCGAGCTGGACGTCAAGGAGATCCCGGTTCTTCTCAGTTCTTTGTTTCTCTAGAGGATGATTTAATGCGTAAATTCGGTTCCGAGCGCATAGCTAAGTTAATGGACCGAATGGGATTGAAAGAGGGAGAGGTGATTCAACATGGAATGATTTCTAAGTCTATCGAACGTGCACAGAAAAAAGTAGAAGAAAACAACTTCGGAAATCGTAAACATTTGTTGGAATACGATGACGTAATGAATGCACAACGTAAAGCAGTGTATAGAAAACGTAAAAACGCGTTATACGGAGACCGATTAGACTTGGATGTTGCAAATATGTTTTATGATACAGCGGAGGTAGTTTGTAATCAATTTAGTGGTAAAGATGACTTCGAAGATTTCGAATTGGAACTCATTAAAATTCTTGGAATACAATCTCCAATATCGAAGGAAGACTATTCATCTACTTCTCCGGCTCAGCTCGTAGATCAGGTATACAACAAAGCGATGGAACGTTATGAAGCCAAGAATGAAGCTATTGCAGCAATGATTTTCAAGGACGTTACGCGTCATTACGCAAATCCTGAAAACAGAACACGACACATACGCGCTCCTTTCACTGATGGAATAAGAGGGTTAGAAGTTTCAACGACCATTCAAGACGCCTATGATACTGAAGGAAAGTCAATGATTAAAGCGTTTGAGAAAGCGATTGTTCTTGGATTAATTGACAACGAATGGAAGGAGCACTTGCGTGAAATGGACGACTTGAAGCAATCCGTTCAACAAGCACGACATGAGCAAAAAGACCCTTTATTGGTTTACAAATTGGAATCGTACAACTTGTTCCGCGACATGTTGGATCGTTTGAATAAAGAAACAGTTGAATTCCTGGTAAAAGGAGTTGTTCCTGTGCAAGAAGCGCCTCAATCCGTTGCGAATCAAGCCGCGAAACAACAAGATAGTTATGCGCAAGCGCGAGTGAATCAGACAGCATCAACAAGTAGCACTCCTCCCTCTCAATTTAGAGGGAGTCAAGGATACGACCAAGCGATGGCTAATTCAGAACAGCAAAGTATGCCTAAACCACAACCGGTTGTTGCTGACAAGAAAATCAATCGAAATGATCCTTGTCCGTGTGGAAGTGGTAAAAAGTACAAGCAATGTCACGGCTAAGCTAAACGAAAGGTATGAAAGCCATTGTTATTGGTGCCGGTATTGGAGGACTCGGGGCTGCCATTCGACTTGCGAAAGAAGGCTATGCAGTTACAGTTTTCGAAGCCAACAATCACGTTGGTGGAAAAATGAACAACCTTCAACTAGGTGAATGGCGTTTTGATATGGGGCCTTCCGTATTTACGGGACCTGAATATATTCGTGAACTATTTGAATTATGCGGAGAAGATTTTTCAACTTTCCAGTATAAGAAACTTGATGAATCATTCACCTATTTTTTTCCAGATGGTCAACATTTTAGTCTTCCAGCAAATGAAAAAGACTTAATAGCAACGTTCGAACGAGAGCTTGGTGAGGACCCTAAAGTTGTTCGGAAATACCTCAAGAAATCTGGAGATAATTATAAGGCCATTGCCCCTCTTTTCATTGAAACATCGTTACACCGTTGGAAAGGATTATTGAATAAGAGATTGCTCAAAGCACTTTTTAGACTTCCGAAGTACAAGCTCAATAGCACCATGAATGAGGAAAATATCCATACATTCTCCAACCCGAAAACCATACAGATTTTCAATAGATACGCAACGTATAATGGAAGTGACCCATTCAAAACTCCCGCTATGCTCAACATGATTCAGCATTTGGAAATGAATGAGGGCGTATATCTACCAAAAAAAGGGATGGTAAATATTGCGAACACATTGAAAGAACTTGCAGAACGTCAAAGTGTAACTTTTCGATTTCAAGAAAAAGTTGAAAAAATTCATCTAGATAAAAATGTAGTCGTTGGTGTTCAAACCGCACAGGGACGTTATGATGCAGAAGTCGTCCTGAGTAACATGGACGTTGCCTTTACCTATGAAAGGCTCATGCCAGAAGCTGATCGGCCAATGAAAATATTAAATCAGGAAAAGTCAAGTTCTGCGATGGTATTTTATTGGGGAATCCGAAAGCAATTTTCAGAGTTGGGTGTCCATAACATGATCTTCTCATCAGATTATAACAAGGAATTCAAAGCGCTTTTTGATGATTTCACACTCCAGGAGGATCCTTCTATATACATCAACATTACTTCAAAAGAGATACCGTCTGATGCCCCAATTGATGGTGAAAATTGGTTTGTTATGATTAATGTAACCATCAACAAAGGACAAGATTGGGACGCCTATCAGTCTTCAGTACGAAAAAAAGTGATTGAAGTCATAAATAAAACTCTGAACACATCCATTGAAGCTTATATCGAGGAAGAATTTGTAATGGACCCTATTTTTATTGAAAATAAGTACTCAGGGAAATTGGGTTCAATCTATGGGAATTCATCGAATAACACCTATGCCGCTTTTTACAGACACCCCAATTTTAGTAAAAAAATAAAAGGACTATACTTTGCCGGAGTTACTGTTCACCCAGGTGGAGGTATTCCATTAGCCTTGAACAGCGCAAAAATTGCGATAGAGTGTTTGCGACAAGACAAGCGCTAAGATCAGTTACTCGATTCTGACTTACTTTGGAAATCATACAAGTGATTCCCCGGATAGGTCAACAACTTCAGTTCACCTTCCTCAAGAACCGCATACGTGCGGTATTTAATCCAATCTCCAAGGTTAATATAACGTGAATTTTCACCCACGCTTAGATCAATGGGTAGATGACGGTGACCAAAAACAAAATAATCGAAATGCTCTTTTTGAAGTTGTTCTTTGGAATAGGCTACTAACCACTCTTTATCCTCGCCAAGAAATACTTCGTCAACATCACCCGTTGCAGCGCGACTTTTTCTAGAAAAATAATTCGCGATACCGATTCCAAAATTGGGATGAAGTCGCGCAAAGCACCATTGAAAAAAACGGTTAGAGAAAATCTTCTTAATGAATTTATAACCTTTATCACCAGGTCCAAGTCCATCACCGTGACCAATCAATAGTTTCTTACCTCCTACTTCAACTTGGATGGGTTCTCGATGCAGGAAAACGCCAAGTTCTTTGGGAAAATAATCAAACATCCACATATCATGGTTTCCGATGAAAAAATGGATTTCAATACCTTTATCTGATAACTCTGCAATTTTACCTTGAAAGCGCACAAAACCCTTAGGAACAGCATGCTTATACTCATACCAGAAATCAAAAATATCCCCTACAATGTATATGGCATCCGCATCTTTACTCACATCCTCTAACCATTGCACCACCAATTTCTCCCGCTCCACGCTTTTCTCATACGTTGGAACACCGAGGTGAAAGTCAGAAGCAAAATAGAATTTAGGTGTACTCATTGCGCTTAATGTCCAAAAATGCTTTTTAACGTTTGCTCGAGTTGATATCCGCGAAGCTTCGTAGCGATAATATTCCCTTCTCGATCAATCAGCACCGTATGAGGAATACTGCTCACTTGATACAACTTAGCGGCTGCACTTTGCCAGAACATCAAGTCTGAAACGTGCCCATTCCATTCCAAGTTATCCTTAGCAATGGCACCTATCCATTTCTCACGGTCTTTATCCAAGGACACAGAAAACACTTCAAATCCATCTTCGTGATACGTTTCATACAAATGCACAACATGCGGATTTTCTTTGCGACAAGGACCACACCAAGACGCCCAAAAATCCAACAACACCACTTTACCTTTGTAATCTGACAATTTCATCATTTCTCCTGCTGGATTTGGCAACTCAAAATCAGGAGCCGCTGAACCAGGCTGAAATGGTTTATTCTTTTCTGCGAGTAACTTATTCTGCTCGTATTCCTTGTAGACACGTTGTGCTGTAGGACTTTCACCAAAGCCACTATACAATTGCTTCACGACCGTCTCGTACGACAGAAATTCTTTTTCTAAACTAAACGTGTAAACTGTTGCCAACAAAGCAGGAGAGCTGTTATTATTGGCAATAAAGCGTTGTCTGTATCCCTTGAACTGATCAAAAACTGGCTTAAACGATTGGTTAACCACCTGTTCTTGACCAGGATTGTTTTTCAAATATAATTTTGCTGAATCTAATTTTGCCGAATAGAATTGATTATACCTTAGGAATTCATTAAGTTGTGTGGAAGCCTCTGATCCAATGATATTCGAAAAATTAAACAAATTCTTTCCATCCCCATATACTTTTACAGTATCACCTCCTTTTATGACGAGGTTGATGTATTGTCCATCTGCCAGTTTAAACATGTAATAATCTGGAGCAGGCAATTCACCTTCCAAGCGGAAATTCCCCTTATCATCTGCCTCAGTTGTAAGGACCGTTTCCATCACCTTATTCCCTTTATCTAAAACGAGTTCAATCTTTTTATTGATTAAATTAAAAACATTACCAGTTACAACGGCATGTATAGTATTGTCCTGACCGAATATTGAGCTTGCATAAAAAAGAAATGAAATGAATGAAAATACTTTATACTTCATAGTAATTGTTTTTTTATTTATCCAGAACCTCTTTCAATTTTTGTTCCAATATAGGTCCACGAAGATTGCGTGCAATAATTTTCCCCTCTGGATCTAGCAGAAGTGTATGTGGGATACCTTGAAATTGGTACTGAGAAACAACATCTGACTGCCATCCGGCCAAATCACTGACGTGATTCTCCCAAGATAAGTTGTCTGAAGCGATTGCTTTTACCCATCGGTTTTTATCAGTATCGAGCGAGACACTAAAAATATCAAAACCTTTATCCTTGTATGCATTGTATACACGCACTACATTCGGGTTTTCCATCCGACACGGATTACACCAAGAAGCCCAAAAGTCAATCAACACATATTTCCCTCTCAAATCAGACAAGCGCCGAACTTGTCCATTAGGATCCATTTTCTCAATTTCCGGGGCGATATTCTTTTGAATAAAAGCTACGTGCTCATTATAACTTGCTTCCAACTGGGCAATTTGTGCACCAAAATTCACCGTCATCGGATGACCAGGATATGCTTCTTCATATCCTGTCAATACCTTCTTCAATACATTTAAAAAACTCTCATCCCAGTACTCCCATCCCATATTTGGATAAAGGTTAGTCATCAAAAGAATATTCGCCGGATTAGATGGGTCCTTCTTAATACTTTTCACAGTAAAGTCATCCATAGATTTTTTTTCCTTGAGCATCATATCCATCAATTCCTCCTGTTTGTATTGTTGAGGATTAACAATGCTTTTTTGCCAAGCCACGAACTTCTCCATCTCCTTCATGTATCCATTCAACGCTTCTGCCCAACGCGTATTGGAATATACGGGGTCGACATTAAAGGTTTTGAAATTTACTTGAATAACCACAGAATCATTAATCTCCAAGGTCAACGGAATCACTTTTGGCTCTTGTCCTTGTTGCAAGGACTCTTCGATTCGAAGTTGATATAATCCCATAGCTTCTATTGCGCCTTTAATCTTAAAATCTCCATTGGCATCTGCTAATGACTGCGCAATTCTCAAAACACCTTTGGATGTATTTGCTTCGAGCACTAAGGATACATTCCTGCCCTCATTGATGTTCCCTGTTAACGTTACATTTGGGGGTAAATCAGGCGACTTCATTAAATCACCCACTTGCCCATCGGAAGCATCTACTTCTTCTACTTGTATTTCTTCTGGAGCATTTTCTGAACATGCCGCAAAGGTGAAGAAACTCACCACGACTAATAATAGGTACATTAGTTTATTTTGCATTGTCTAACATTTCTCGCATTAATTTATTTGCCGCTTTAGGATCAGCTTTCCCTTTAGAGGCCTTCATTAATTGTCCCATGAAAAAGCCTACCAACTGTTTTTCTCCACTTTGATAACGCAGGACTTCTGAAGCATTCTGTTCAATGACGGTTTGAATAAATCCTTTTATTGAATCTTCATCTGAATCTTGAATCAGATTTAGTTTATTGGCTAGTTCCTCTGGATGTACCTCTGGAAAAGCTATCATTTCAGGGAATAAACCTTGAGAAGCGGCTGAATGAGAAATTTTACCGCTATCAATTAAATTCACTAGCTCTGCAATAGATTTTGGCTCCAACGGAAAATCTTCAATATCTTTCCCTTGTTGATTCAAATATGAACGTACTTCACCAATCATCCAATTGGCTGCTCCTTTATAATTTTTCGTTTGTGCAATCACTTCCTCGAAATACAATGCAAAAGCCTTCGTAATAATCAAAATATTCGCATCATAGTCCGACAGTTTTAACTCAGTCGTATACTTTTCGAACAATTCTTTTGGTAGTACGGGCATTTCCTGCTTAACCGCTTCGATTTGCTCTTGCGAAACAAACAGCGGCGCTAAATCAGGCTCTGGAAAATAGCGATAATCATTGGCGGCCTCTTTCGTCCGCATAGAACTTGTGGTTCCACTCGCGGCATCGAAGGAGCGTGTTTCTTGAGACAATGCCCCTCCAGTTTCGAGCACCTCTATTTGTCGGTCAATCTCATGACTAATTGCGCGGTGAACATTCCGAATCGAGTTCATATTTTTTACTTCCACCTTCGTACCGAAAGCTTCAGCTCCTTTTTTACGGACAGAAATATTGGCATCACACCTCAAGCTTCCCTCTTCCATATTCCCATCACAAATGTCCAGGTAACGCACCAATTGACGAATTTCAGTTAGATAAGCGTAAGCTTCATCAGCGCTGCGCATGTCAGGTTCTGTTACAATCTCTAACAAAGGGGTTCCGGCGCGATTCAAATCTACCAATGTATCATAAACATCTACATCGTGAATACTTTTTCCAGCATCTTCCTCCATATGAATTCGGGTAATTCCAATACGCTTCACTACCCCATCTTCTAGTTTCACATCCACAAAACCTCCAGTACAAATTGGGGTAGTATCCTGGGTAATCTGATATCCTTTCGGTAAATCAGGGTAAAAATAGTTCTTTCGCGCGAAATGCTGGTGACTGGCAATTTTACAATTCAATGCCAATCCTAATTTGATGGCGAATTCTATTGTCTTTTTGTTCATCTTTGGTAAGGTACCAGGATGACCTAATGTAATTGAACTTACATGTGTATTTGGTCGAGCACCATATTCGTTAATATCGCTTGAATATGCTTTCGATTTGGTCAGCATTTGCGCATGGACTTCCAATCCAATCACTGCTTCGTATGAATCTCTTATTGATGTCATTTTATAATTTCAGCTCTTTAAACGTGTTAAACGCGGGCAATTAGTTCTTTAATGATGGTTGTCATTTTAGGCTCTTGTCGGCTCGCTACTTCAATAACATCGGCAACGCTCACTTTTTTGATTTTACCTGGAACACCTAAGTCAGTAATTATAGAAATTGCAAAGCATGGAATTTCCATATGACGTGCAGCAATGATTTCGGGAACAGTGGACATACCAACAGCGTCAGCGCCCAAAATACGAACCATACGATATTCAGCAGGAGTCTCAAGTGTCGGTCCAGTAAGTCCCAAATAAACACCCGTTGCCACGCGAATATTTTGCTCTTTAGCAATTTCTTGTGCAAGTCCAATCATTTCTGCATCATACACATCACTCATATCTGGAAAGCGAGGACCAAGGTCGTCGTAATTCTTACCGATTAAAGGGTTTCCAGGGAAAAAATTAATGTGATCGTTCAATATCATAATCTCTCCAACCTCATAATCTGGATTCACACCGCCAGAAGCATTACTCACGACCACGCGTTCGATTCCTAATTGACGCATTACACGTACTGGAAAAACAACCTGTTCAAAAGAATACCCTTCATAAAAGTGAAACCTCCCTTGCATTGCTACTACCTCTTTGCCTCCCAGTTTACCAAAAATCAATTTTCCACTGTGACTTTCTACCGTCGAAACAGGAAAATATGGAATATGCTCATAAGACACCTCATCTATCACTTCCATCTCCTTCACTAGGCCTCCAAGTCCAGTTCCAAGAATAATTCCTACTGTCGGACGAATAGCCGTTTGTTTGTTCAAAAAGCCAACTGCCTCATTGATTTTTGTCAACATATTTTACTTTTTATTTCTGTTATCAATTCTTTTTCATTCTCCATATGAATCTGCATGTCTTGGTAGCACCATGGATAGTCCTTAAGCAGAACAGATAAATCAGCACCCAACAAACGCATGGCATCTTTGGAAGTTGTAATAATCACTTTGTTTTCCGTTGCAAAGATATCAAATATTTGATGAACTCCGCGAACGTCCTCTTGGCTAAAATTATGGTGATCTGGAAAAGCTATATGATTCACGTTGAATTGGGCAGATAAATAATTTTTCAAAGGAACTGCGTCTGCAATTCCTGTTACCAACAACACATTTTCAATTGGTGATCGAGGAGCTGCGTCAAAACTTATCACCTCGCCATACTCAATACTTGAAAAAAATACCTTCTGTGTATCAAGTGGTGCTATCATTCGTTTGATAGAAGATTGCTCTTCAATTGACAAATTAGGAGGACATTTTGTCACAACAATTACATCTGCTCTATTTTTACCTGTGCGAAACTCTCTTAATCTTCCCGCAGGTAGAACAAAATCCTTCCAAAAAGGGTTATTATAATCCGTCAGCAAGATATTGCAATCACGCGCAATAGCACGATGTTGATAAGCATCATCAAGAATAATTAAATCTAGGGATGGGTTCGATTCGACCATTTTCGCAACCCCCAAAACCCGTTTTTCACAAACAGCAACGTCGATAGAAGAGCCATGATTCTTTTTGTATAACAAGGCCTCATCACCAACCGTTTCTCGTTTCGAGTTTTCAGCAACACTTACAAATCCTTTTGAATTCCTACCGTATCCTCTTAGCAAAATACCGATTGAAAGATTCGCTTTCAACTGATCAGCAATCCAGTCCACTTGAGGCGTTTTACCCGTTCCTCCAACCGACAAATTACCAACAGAAATAATGGGTAGTCCAACATGTTGCTGTCGAAAGATTCCACAATCAAAAAAGAGATTACGCACACTGAGTACGCCTCCGTAGAGAAGGGAAAAGGGGTAAACTAGGGCCGTTTTTTTAAGCATGGTTAAAAATAATTGAAATCTTATGAACTGCCTATCTCAAATTCAAAAAGATTAGCATACAGAATGGATTTGAATCGTAGGATGATTTTTCTAACGCGGAAAAACTTAAATAATTTGATTTATTCTGCTCCAACAATAATCAAGAAAAACTTTTATGAATAATATTAATGCAAGTATTACAAAAAATGTTCATAACTATTTAAAGTAAAAAACTGAATTAAACTATTCATAAGTTATTCCGGATTCAAATATCGAGACTCGAAAAAAATTAGAATAATACTAAACTGGAAATTGCGCAAAGGAATTAAAAAATAGTTGCGAATAAGTAATTAATTAAAATAGTATTAAATTTACCATCAAACTATATTAATTTTAATTATGAAAAATTTATTTCGAATTTCAGCAGTTGCTGCGTTAACGCTTACGGTTTTGCTTTCCTGTAAAAAAGGAGAAAATGACCCATTTTTATCTCTTAGATCTCGGGATGCGAGAATTACAGGTGTATGGGACCTTACAGAACTAACTCAAATCAACTCAAATACCTTCAGCGGTACAACAGTATCAGATACCTACACAATAATGAACGGTGTGGATTCTGATGGTGATTCTTATTCCATTAAGTGGGAAATCTTGAAGGATGGAACATACATATCGACTACAATTTTAAATGGTGAAGAATCTACTTCCACAGGATATTGGGGTTGGGTAAATAGCAAAAAAGATAAAATCGCTATTGAAATAGGTGGTGATTCGTATAGAATTGACAGATTATCGAATAAAGATCTTCATATTTATGAAGAATATTCATCTACATCTCCATCTTCATCCTCGAATAACACATTCAATATGAAGTTCGAAAAAGAGTAATAGATAAATATAGTCTATTAATTCGAACTTATTATGTTCTATTAAACCTCATGAGCAATCTCATGAGGTTTATTGTTTTTTATAGAAATTAGAGATAGAAACTATTTTAAGGCGTCGAATTTTATAACTGATACTTCAATAGCAATGAAGCAACACGGGCACTTGCGCCGCCTTCACCTAAAAGTTGTATAAGCTTGTCATAATCTGCAAGTAATTTTTGGTGTTTGCCTCCACCAGGTAAAATTTTGACTAATTCAGCCTGGATATTCTGCACATTGCATTCACCTTGTATCAATTCTTTCACCGCTTCACGATCTAAAATAAGATTAACCAGACTAATGAAATCTATTTTCACTAATTGTTTCGCGATAGCAAAAGAAAGAGGAGAACCTTTATAACACACTACTTGAGGAACACGAAACAAAGCTGTCTCCAAGGTAGCCGTTCCTGAAGTAACGAGTGCCGCAGTCGACAAAGACAAAATATCATATGTAGCGCCGTGTACAATGCGCATATTATCCTGGCCTTTGATAAACGGATTATAGAAATCGGCATCTAACGCTGGAGCACCAGCTATTACCAACTGATACTTATCTCTTTCAGAAATACTTTCAAGCATAATTGGAAGCTTCTTTTTCACCTCTTGAACACGACTTCCTGGCAACAAGGCGATAATTGGTCGCTCATCTAGTCCATGTTTTGTACGAAGATCAACACCATCTAACTGGGCGCGATAATTCTCGATAGCATCAAGCAGCGGATGACCAACAAATTCAACCTCCATTCCAAATTTCGCATAAAATGCTTTCTCAAAAGGAAGAATCACAAACATTTTGTCGACAACCTTCTTGATTTTATGCACACGCTTCTGTTTCCATGCCCAAACCTGTGGTGATATATAATAGTAAACTATAATCCCCTTTGACTTCGCCCATTCTGCAATCCGCAAATTAAAACCTGGATAATCCACAAGAATAAGAGCATCTGGTTGGTAAGACAGGATATCATTCTTACAATGTTTTATATTTCCTAGAATCGTTCGCAAGTTAGCGACCACTTCAGTGAAGCCCATAAAGGCCAATTCTTTAATATGCTTCACTGGTTGACCTGCAACGGACGCCATGTGATCTCCTCCCCAGAAACGAAATTCTGTATCGGTTGCTTCTTTCAGCATTGCCTTCATCAAATTCCCAGCATGCAAATCACCAGACGCCTCTCCCGCTATAATATAATATTTCATGCGTTAAACAATCAGTGTAATCACCACAGGGATAGCTAATAAGATAGTCGTTCCAACTATTCCAGTAGTGAAATTATCCCATCGCCATTGAAAGTTAGTAAAGTAAAAAATGACCAAATTAGGTAGCAATGGAAAAATCATTAAATCATTCCGATTAGCACTGTTCAAGGTCATGTAATACCATAATTGCTGAGGACTTTTTTCCCCGTATTTAAATTGCCAAAAAAGAAAAAATGAAATAATTGGAAGAATCAACCCCATTGCAATTCCGATTGAGCGCTTGTCTAATTTCGCTTTTAAATTCACAGTCCCCATTGATTTAATTCGCTTATCGCGTGATACGCAGTCATATCAAACTGCGTAGGAACGATACTTACATAACCGTTATCCAACGCCCAAATATCGGTGTCTTCACTCCAATCATCTCTATTGAAATCACCTGTCAGCCAATAATAGGGCTTTCCAAACTGATCATACCGCTTATCAAAATTATCTGCCCAATATGCTTTAGCCTGGCGACAAATTTTAATCCCCGTTATTTCCTCAGGCGGAAGCTGCGGAATATTAACATTTAAACAAATTGATTTCGGAAATTGATGACTCAATACTTTTTCCACCACTTTTTTAATGGTTTGTTGAGCACCTCGAAAATCCGCATCCGGATCGAAGTCCAATAAAGAAAAACCAATAGACGGAATTCCCTCCATTGCACCTTCCACGGCAGCTGACATCGTACCTGAGTACAACACATTGGACGCACTATTTTCGCCATGATTCACACCAGAAACCAACAAATCTGGTTTACGATCTAACACTTCTGATATAGCCAATTTAACGCAATCAACTGGTGTTCCAGAACACGTGTACGCTTGCAGCTCTGGATGTAGCGGCGAACGATTCATGCGTAGAACGTCGTTGACTGTAATGGCATGTCCCATTCCAGATTGAGGCTTGTCTGGAGCTACTACCACCACTTCCCCAAAGGGTAAAACAGCTTGAATCAGTGAGCTTATCCCTTTCGCCTGTATGCCGTCGTCATTCGTAACTAAAATTAAAGGTTTTTTATCCAACATACTTTCGTGCTCTTGTGTGCTACGAAATTAAACAAATAACACCGATGACCGAATCAAATCACGTTTTTTTTTAAATTCGAAACCATGACCTCATCGCAAAACTTTTGTTAATTTTACTAGTATGATTTTTCATAAACAAGGCTGGTTTCGTTTTACACTCATAGCTCTCTTGCTCTTTAGCGCCAGCTTCCCTGTTTACAAGAAGGAATCGTCAGATTTCGCTCTATTTGAAAAAGGCATTGAAGGCATTACTAGTCAACTCTCCGAGGGAGCTTGGAGTTTTGTTCAAGATGCGGCTGAGTCCATAAAAAACCGACTTTTCGAGGAGGATAAACCAATTCCACTTACACCTCAAGAACGTTTTTGGGACAATCTACGAACTGGCTGGCAATTCGGGTTAAGTAGTATTGGTGCAACTGAAAAAGCACTTCATGACTTGCGCTTTAACTTGTTCCATTTACCGTCCGTTCTAATTACTTCACTGCTCGGAATACTCTTCCTGGAAATTTTCTTTATATTATTGCATCAATATTTAGGAAAGTACTTGGGCGTACTTGGAATGATTGGCATGCTCATGTGCCTGACCATTTTTGGAGAACTTAATAAGGACGTAGAATATAATGTTGTACCAGGAGGTATTGTGATTTTTTCTACCCTACAATTGTTCGTGCTTCTATATTCTATTATTCTAGGACGTCATTCGAACGCTCAATAGGCCTAAGGGTATTATCTGTAATTACGATAATCACCTCCTCTTCGAAAACAGCTTCTTTCAACTCTCTCGCTAGTTGCTGAAGTAAAGCAATTTCTTGTACTTCTAACACTTCTAAATGATAAATATCATCTTCAATCAATTTAACCTCCAACACTCTTGCTTCATTTCGACTGAGTTGAACTACCTGTTCTTTCTCACCAACAAATCCATGATCTCGCCAATACGTAGCAAATGCAATGGCTTTTTGTTGACTCACATTTTCAAGATAATATACCTTCAAGTTTTTCGAATCTACTCGATTCCCCATAGGCATTCCACAACCGATTAAAAAACTCAATAATAATCCAATCGTCCACCTGTGCATCTGATATTTTTTAGTCAAAATTATAATAAACCCTATGAAATTCAAAAAGAATAGATAAATTATAAAGAATACTGCTGATGAAGTCAATTTCAGCGTTGAAGGACATCCGAATCATACTTCTTATAAACAAATGTAACTGACCTATGATTTTGGCTTTCGACGGATTAGCTTTGGTGTGCAGGACTATGATCCACTTGTTCAACATGCCATTCATTGTGTTCAAACCTTTGAGCAAGTTAAAAAAGTTACCGAACAAGCTCGACCCTTTGGATATACTTCTATTAGTCATGATTTCGTTTTCGGACTGCCTAAACAAACCATGCCTGCAATAAAAGACTGCACAGAAAAAACAATTTCCTTGCGACCGGACAATATCTCGTTATATAGCAGCGACCACATCCCTTGGGTCAAAGGTCCTGGGCAACACGGATTTTCAGAAGAGGGTCTTCCATCCGGCGCCGAAAAGAGAGCCCTTTATAAATACGCCAAAAAGACTTTGCTCAATGCGAGGTATTTAGAAATAGGCATGGACCATTTTGGAAATGTGTGTATGACAATCGATCCCCATGCGCGATAAAAAGTGGAAAAAGAACTATTCAGCAAATCCGTGTAGACAAAGTATGCTACTTTTGCATCAGATCAACATGAGTAGAATTGAAATGACACCGACTACTACCAAATTGAGGAAGAATCCGATAAGTACCATCCTTTTAATTGGAATGAGCCCTGATGCGTAAACTATCGCATTGGGAGGGGTTGCAACAGGCAACATGAATGCACAGCTTGAAGCAAGTGCAACGCCCGAACACAAAACAACTAATGGTAAATCAAACTGCAACGAAAATGTTGCCACTATTGGAATCAATAAACTTACCAACGCCAGATTGGACATCAATTCTGTTGCAAATACGGTAATTGTAATTAGTAGCAGGATAATTACGACAATCGAAGAGGTACTCCAGGTGCCTAGTGAATTCACAAGAGAAACAACCACACCTGTATTTGCGAGAATCTGCGCCACCGCCAACCCTCCTCCAAAAAGGATCAATATGCCCCATGGAATTCGTTCCATATCTCTCCAAATAAGTAAACTCTTTTTTTCCTCGCCTGGTAAAACAAAAAATAAAACCCCTCCAAAAACAGCAATTGCTGTATCGGACAAGTTAATTCCTAAAGGACTAAAAATTGGCTTGGCAAACATCCAAAGAAAAACAATGGCCAAAAATGTAATTAGTACCGTTTTTTGCTGACGGGTCAAATGAGCCTTTTCAAATTCAGGCATTTCCAGGTCAAGCCTACGAAAAAAGGAATATCTTATGAATAAAAATGCTATGAAGTTCATAACTACTGAAAAAGGCAATCCCAATTTAAGCCATTCAAAAAATGTGATATGGATATCGAACTGTTGCGCCAGAATACCAGCTAATTGAACATTCGGTGGCGTCCCAATAATCGTTGCTGTACCACCAATGTTTGCTGCATATGCAATGGCAATTAATAGACCTGCTGAAAACCTTGTCTTCCCTTCGCCTTTCACCGATTTCACAACGGAAACGGCCATTGGAAGCATCATAAGCGCAGTTGCTGTATTACTGATCCACATACTCATAAAGGCCGTAGCCACCATAAATCCTATAAGTATGCGCACGGGAGAGTTTCCAAAAAAACGAATCAGTCGAACGCTGATGTATTCGTGCAACTTCCATTTTTCGATTCCAAGCGCCATCATAAATCCACCGAGAAACAAAAAAATCATATGATTACCATAAGAGGCTGCTAATTGATCATTAGATAGCAGACCCAAAAGAGGCCCAACACAAATTGGCAAAAGCGCAGTTACATACAAAGGAATTGGTTGGGTTATCCACCAAAACACCATGATCGCCACAAGCCCTAACCCGGTCGCCACATATTTATCTTTCACTACTGTAAAAAGTAAGATAAAAATAAGCAGCCCGAGTAGTAAGAAAAGATAGCGTTTATTCAAGGTATTCGATTATACGTTAAATCGGAAATGCATGATATCCCCATCTTGCACAATGTATTCTTTTCCTTCAACTTTAAATTTTCCTGCTTCTTTAACAGCTTGTTCTGAACCGTATTGGATGAAATCGTCATACTTCATAACTTCAGCACGAATAAAGCCTTTTTCAAAATCGGTATGAATGACCCCGGCAGCTTGCGGTCCAGTAGAACCTTTCTTTACTGTCCAGGCACGTACTTCCTTCACACCTGCTGTAAAATACGTATCCAAGTTCAAAAGTTTATAAGCGGAACGAATTAAACGATTTACTCCAGGCTCTTCCAGACCCAATTCATCCAAAAACATTTGTCGCTCTTCATATGTTTCGAGCTCAGTTATATCTGCTTCTATTTTTGCTCCAATCACTAAAACTTCTGCTGCTTCGTCTTTAACAGCCTCTTTAACCTGATCAACATATTTATTTCCTGTTTTAACGGAGCCTTCATCTACGTTGCAGAGGTAGAGAACAGGTTTTGCTGTGATTAACTGTAAACCTTCTACTAAAATAGCGTCATTCTCATTGAACTCCATCGAGCGAATAGACTTCCCTTGTTCCAATGTAGCCTTGATATTTTCCGACAACTCTAACGTTTTAACCGCCTCTTTATCGCCTGACTTTACAACTCGTGCTAAACTCGAAATTTTCTTTTCTATTGTTTCTAGGTCTTTCAGTTGTAATTCATAATCTATCACTTCTTTATCCCTGATAGGATTTACAGAACCATCAACGTGAACAATATTGCCATCATCAAAACAACGAAGTACGTGAATAATGGCATCGGTTTCACGTATGTTCGCTAAAAATTGATTTCCCAACCCCTCACCTTTCGAAGCGCCCTTGACTAATCCTGCAATATCTACAATTTCCATCGTCGTTGGTACTACGCGTTCCGGCTTCACCAAAGCTTCAAGCTTTTGTAAACGAGGATCTGGAACAGTGATGGTCCCAACATTTGGTTCAATTGTACAAAAAGGAAAATTAGCCGATTGAGCCTTAGCATTAGATAAACAATTGAACAGTGTAGACTTCCCTACATTGGGTAACCCTACTATTCCACATTTTAAAGCCATAATTAAGAAATTTAGTGCAAAGATATTCTTTGCCATGGAATAATCCAATGGACATTATCAATATCAAGCAATCTTAATGCTTCTTTATTTTAAATGCTACTCTTTCTCATGGAAATCAGTAACGATCTACATACATCTCATAAATATTTAAAAGTCTGACATTAATTTAATTGCAGAATATAAAATTGTATTTATCTTCGCTGACCAAAAAACTTATTAATACCGCGTACTAATGAATGCACCAAAATTCTTTACACTTATAACCGTAGGCTTAATTATTACTAGCTGTAGCGAAGAAACACCAGTAAAAGAAACGCCAAATGCAGTGATAGAAGTAGACACAACTGACGTATTCGGCTCTGAACGTTTCGAATTTGTTTTGCCACGACCTTTCGCATTAGCTGCTTCCTTCAAAGAGGCTGGTATGTCCTATGCACCAAACAGAACAAATCCAGTAGAAAATGTTACTAAATACAATCTAAAGGGAGCACAGCTTATTAACTTTGGAGTTTATTCTACAGATTTAGTCTATAACATCCTCAATGATCAACCCCAACAAACGATGTTATACTTCAATACGTTGAAGGATTTAGCAGATAAATTTGGAATGGGAAGCATATTTACTGAAGATGATTTAGCGCTACAGATCGAACAAAACATCAGTAACCGTGAGGAGTTAGAAGGTTTATTGGTTGATGTCCATGAACGCTCTCAGGAATACTTAGAAGATAATGATATGCGTTATCTTTCAGCTATTCAATTTTCAGGTGCTTGGGTGGAAGGAATGTACCTGGCTTCTCTTGATTTTTCTAAAAAAGATCCAGCTGAGGTAGGTCACAAGATTTCGGATCAAATGACATTGGTCAAGAACACAATTAAAGGATTAGAGATGTATCCCAATCGTGATGAATCAATCAATCAAATTCTGGAAGAATTGAAGTCATTCGAAGCAATGTATCAGAACTTCGAATCAGTGCTGGCAACTGAAGGTGTTGGGTTCCCCGAATTAACGCAAGATGAAATCAATCAAATTGCTACCAAAATAACTGCTATCCGTAACCTTATAATCTCCTAAACATGAAATTGATAACAGTAATATTCGCCCTTAGCACAAGTCTTGTAGTATTTTCTCAAGCTACAGTTAAAGAAATAACAGAAAGCGCTCGCACCATCAAATCAGAGTTACGTCAATCGCTTGTCAATAAGAAATATGATGGCTCAAAAATCACTTATTTCGAAATTAAAAATGCTACTATATTAAAAGAGTTTGAAATCGCATTGTTTCTTCGTGAAAGTTATACCATGTATTTTAGTGGTGAGGCAGCCAAAACAAATGTGTCTATGCGTATTTACGACAAACCGTATTCTTCTGCAAACCGAACATTATTGTATGATTCAAAAGATATTTCTGGAAAGAAAATCACACTAACTACTGCCGAATTAAATGCTACCTATGAGAAGGCAAAAGGTAATTCTGAAAAATTAAAGTATTTGTACGTGGAGTATGGAATACCAAGAGGAACTCCTGATTTTGGAGCTGTAGTATTGATCTTTGCATATTAACAGCATTCGACCGATAAAAGATTCGATTTGAAGCACTCAGAATTTGAGTGCTTTTTTCGTTCATATCACGTGTGTAAAGCGGAAGGTCTTATTGCTTTGCAAAATACATACATCCTACATTAAAGGTTAAAAAAAATCGTTGGGAAAAACGATAAATCCCCTGTAATTTATTGGTAAAACGTTATCTTTGCTCACCAAAATAAGATAGAATTCACAGCGATGATGATAAATGTCACTCTTCCAGACGGAAATATTAAACACGTAAAGCCCAATAGTACGGCGCTCGACGTGGCGATGAGTATTAGTGAAGGGCTCGCCCGCAATGTATTGGCGGCCGACGTTAATGGCGAAGTCATTGACGCTACACGACCATTGCTCACTGATTGTACGCTTAAATTATTGACCTGGAATGACAAAGAAGGTAAATCCACTATGTGGCATTCTTCAGCCCACTTAATGGCTGAAGCAATTGAGGCGCTTTTTCCTGGGGTTAAACTTGCGATAGGCCCCCCTATCAAAAATGGATTTTACTACGATATTGACTTTGAAGAATATGCATTCACGGAGAAAGATTTAGAGCGTGTAGAAGCTAAAATGAAGGAGCTAGCTAAGACAAAATCTGAATACATTCGTCAAGAAATTTCAAAAGCGGATGCTGTTTCTTATTTTAAAGAAAAGAATGACCCCTACAAATTAGAGCTGCTAGAAGACCTTAAAGATGGAAACATTACGTTTTACACCCAAGGTAACTTCACTGATTTATGCAGAGGGCCCCATATTCCAAATACTGGACACATTAAAGCAATTAAGTTAACTTCCTTGGCTGGAGCGTACTGGAGAGGTGATGAAAAGAATAAGCAGTTAACCCGTGTATATGGAATAACATTCCCCAAAAATGCTGAACTCAATGATTATCTGGAAAAACTTGAATTAGCAAGGCAACGTGATCACAGGAAATTGGGGAAAGAACTCGAATTATTTACCTTCTCTCAAACGGTAGGACAAGGTTTGCCATTATGGTTACCCAAAGGAGCTGCCTTGAGAGAACGTTTAGAAAATTTCTTAAAAAAAGCGCAGCGAAAGGCGGGATACAGTCAAGTAATGACTCCTCATATTGGAAACAAGGAGTTGTACGTGTGTTCTGGGCACTACGAAAAATATGGTGCAGATTCCTTCCAACCAATTCATACTCCGGATGAAAATGAAGAGTTTTTATTAAAACCAATGAATTGTCCGCATCACTGTGAGATTTTCAAAGCACGTCCCTACTCTTACAAAGATTTACCCGTTCGCTTTGCCGAATTTGGAACGGTTTACAGATATGAGCAAAGTGGAGAACTACATGGTTTAACCCGGGTAAGAGGGTTTACACAAGACGACGCGCATATATTCTGTACACAAGATCAAGTCAAAGACGAATTCATGAGCGTGATCGATTTGGTATTGTATATTTTCAAGACCCTGAAATTTGAAAACTTCAAAGCTCAAATTTCGTTGCGTGACCCAGCTCAACCAGAAAAGTATATTGGTAGTGATGAGAACTGGGAAAAAGCAGAAAGGGCTATACAAGAAGCCGCAGCAGAAAAAGGATTGAATACTATCGTTGAATACGGTGAAGCAGCGTTTTACGGACCCAAGCTCGACTTTATGGTAGAAGATGCTTTAGGGCGTGAGTGGCAGCTGGGTACTATACAAGTAGACTATAATCTACCAGAACGATTTGATTTAGAATATACCGGTAGTGATAATGCGAAACACCGTCCTGTAATGATTCATCGTGCTCCGTTTGGATCAATGGAACGTTTCGTAGCCGTTTTATTAGAGCATTGCGCAGGTGATTTTCCACTTTGGTTGACAGCAGAACAATTTGCAATTCTCCCAATCAGCGAAAAATTCAATGCATACGCTGAAAAAGTTTCAGAATTCCTAAATAATTACGATATTCGCGGATTAGTAGACGACCGAAACGAGAAAATCGGTAAGAAAATCCGTGATGCAGAGATGGGGAAAACTCCGTTTATGTTGATTGTGGGCGAGAAGGAATTTGAGAACGATCAAGTATCTGTACGCCAACGGGGTAAAGGAGACTTGGGCACTATGAGTGTACCAAATTTTATTGAATTAGTAAATAAATTAGTAGAAGAAGAATTGATTACGCTGTAATCAATTATTAAAAGTTATAAATGAGAAGAGGACCAAAAAATAAATTTCAACCTCGTCAAGTAGAAGATGAGCATCGCATTAATACAAGGATTCGTGCTATAAAGGTGCGTTTAGTAGGGGACGGTGTGGAGCCGCAAGTACTGAGCACAAGAGAAGCGATTGAATTAGCGGAGCAGCAGGATTTGGATTTAGTGGAGATTTCACCAAATGCAGATCCACCCGTCTGTAAAATCATGGATTACAAGAAGTTTCTTTACAACCAAAAGAAGAAGCAAAAGGAGTTAAAGGCGAAGCAATCTAAAATTGTTATAAAAGAAATTCGTTTTGGTCCAAACACAGATGATCACGATTTCAATTTTAAACTAGCTAATGCAAAGAAGTTCTTGGAAGAAGGGAACAAAGTAAAAGCATTTGTATTTTTTAGAGGTCGTACAATTGTATATAAAGATAGGGGTGAGATTTTGTTATTGAAGTTTGCGCAAGAACTTTCAGAAATAGGGACATTAGAACAAATGCCTAAGTTGGAAGGAAAGCGAATGACAATTATGGTCAATCCGAAAAAAGGAAAATAAAAGCTTGGTAGTGAGTAGTAACTTAAAAAAGAGAGAAAATGCCAAAAATGAAAACAAATTCTAGTGCTAAGAAGAGATTCACGATCACTGGAAGTGGAAAAATCAAGAGAAAACACGCTTTCAAAAGCCACATTCTTACGAAAAAAACAAAAAAGCAGAAGCGTAACTTGACGCACGCAGGTTTGGTACACAAAGCTGATGAGCCGAATGTGAAACAAATGCTTGCAATGAAGTAAATTGTTCCAAAGTGGAACAGGTTTTAAGTATGTTAAACCCGGTATTGAGTAAAACAAGCCTTCTGAAATAGTGAAGCACTTTCTACCAAAAAACAAAAAATTATGCCAAGATCAGTTAATCATGTAGCCGCAAGAGCAAGACGTAAGAAAGTCCTTGAACTAGCAAAAGGTTACTACGGAAGAAGAAAAAACGTTTGGACAGTAGCAAAAAACGCCGTTGAAAAAGGGTTAGTTTATGCTTATGAAGGACGTAAACAAAAGAAAAGAAATTTCCGTTCTTTATGGATTACACGTATTAATGCGGGTGCCAGACAATACGGAATGAGCTACTCTCAGTTCATGGGGAAAGTGAATAAAAGCGAATTAGAATTGAACCGTAAGGTTCTTGCTGATTTAGCAATGAATCATCCAGAAGCTTTCAAAGCGGTTGTGGATGCTGTGAACAAATAATTTAAATATTACTCTCACTATCATAAAAAGTCCTGCTTCATCGAGCGGGACTTTTTTTTCCTTTCACTCATTACAAGAGCTACAGCAGAAACTACACGTTTCAACCGAAATTACTGAATTGACATTTTGTGCCCTTGAAACATTGACAAAATAAACTATCTTTACTTGCCATGAATGGAAAAATTGAAAGAGCACATCTTGCAAAGTTTGGCAGTCTTGAACTGCTTGCAAAACAAGTTGTGGAAGGGTTTATTACAGGTCTCCACAAAAGTCCTTTTCATGGTTTCTCTGTCGAATTTGCCGAACATCGCCTTTATAACAACGGAGAATCTACCCGCCATGTAGATTGGAAACTCTATGCACGGACCGAAAAGTTATTCACCAAAAAATATGAAGAAGAAACAAATCTTCGATGTCAGATGGTATTGGACTGCTCTTCTTCGATGTATTTTCAACACGGTAATAACCTACGAAAGATTGACTATGCCGCTTACGCTATCGCTTCGCTTATTGAATTATTAAAGAAGCAACGTGATGCTGCGGGGCTGTCTTTATTTACAGATCATCTTAGCCTCCATACAAATTGCAAATCCTCTGTGCGTCATCATCGATATCTTTATTCCGAATTGGAAAAATGCATGACATCTACCGATTATTCCAAACAAAAGAAAACTTCGGCTGTACAAGCCCTTCATGATGTAGCTGAGTTAAATCATAAGCGAAGCCTTGTCATTATTTTTTCAGACATGTTGGACGATCCTGGGAAACAGGATGAATTGTTTCAAGCCATGCTGCATTTAAAACACAACAAGCATGAGGTGATTCTTTTTCATGTGATAGACAAGTTAGCGGAAATCGATTTTGAATTAGAAAACCGTCCTTACAAGATGGTTGATCTTGAGACAGGGGAAAATATCAAGTTGCAACCAAATGCGATAAGAGCAAATTATACAGAACAAATTACTCGTTATTTCCAGCAAATAGAGGAACGATGTAGCTCATATCGTATTGACTTTATGCGGGCGGACATAAATGACTCTATGTTTCGTGTTCTGCAGCGTTACCTTATTAAACGTAATCGCATGCGCTAAAATTACTTAACTCTAGAAAGTGCCTTCAATTGAAAAGAATTTAAGATCTCTGATACTAATCGCTAAAAAGCTACTACAACAGCATATTGAACGTCTGACTTACCTGAATTAAACTTCGGCAAATTAGAAATAGCCGTTTGCAAAGCTGCTTCGTGAGTAGGATGAATATTTCCTTTCAAATTACTCCGAACCACCTTTCCTTTTGAATTTACAGTAAGAGTAATCGTAGCCTTTTTTTCATAACTCCCAGCATCAGGAACTTGAATTGCACGTAACTTATCTTTAAAATACGCACACATAGCACCATCTCCTCTAGGGTATGTAGGGAAACCCCTGGTCAACTTCCCGTCCGGGTCAAACTTTGACAAAATCGATACCTTCTTTGGGGCAATTACAGTAAGTGAGACCTCCTTATCTTGTTTTTCATCCACCGTTTTTTCGTCTGGCGTGGTTACTGGAATAACTTCCACCACATCAATCTTCTTGTCATTAACAGGACTTTCAAGCTGCGAGTCGCTCTCAATAGATGCGTTGACTGATTCTTCAGAGACCACTTTATTTGAAGTACTCGATACAATTCGATCAGTAGTCGTTTTCTCAATCAATGGCTCCCTATCTCCAACTAATTCTTCACCGACAATTGGAACCTCCTCTTTAACCATAAGCGTTTCATCCGTAGAGTTTTCAGTTATTTCTATGGTTTCTGATGTGGTTAACTCGTTATATAAGTCTGGTCCAAAAAAGGCTCCCAAACCTAGGAGAACGAGAACAGAGCCAAAGTTAATCCATCCACCGTACTTCGTCCAGAATCCTACTTTCGTCCAATAGCTCGCCGTTACATGCGTGCTCACATGGGAAGATATTCTTGCAACAGCAACCATATCCACTGTTTTAGCAGCCTCTACAGATTCCTTCACAAACTGATTTCGCTTAATCATGGAATCCATCCAATTGCGCTCTCCGACAGACATTCTACCTGAATTATAGGCATCTATCTGTTTTGCGGTAGGCAAATTATGATATTTCATTGATTGAATTGACATCGTTATCTTCTAAATTAATTTTCATTTTTCGTTTACCGTTTTGAATATGACTCTTCACCTCTTTATCGGTAAGGTTCAATTTATCACATATTTGGTGGTAGGAATAACCTTTGAGATAAAAAAGCTCAACGCACTCCTTTTGAATCGGCTTTAAGGCATTAAACGCGTTCGTTAAAACCTCTTCCCTATTTTTTAAGCGGTCTTCAAACAGTTTCTTCATTAATTGATCTTCGTCTGCTTTATCGTAGACACCCTCAATCAAATCAACACCATTTTCCCTTTGCCTTTGGCGTTTTACCTTTAACAGGTAATTTCTTACCACGGTATAGTACCAACCACCAAAGTTCTTAATCGGCTCTTTCGGGAAATCATTTACCAACAATTCAAAACACTCCATGGTGGCGTCTTGAGCATCCATTTCATTTTTTAAATAACTCATGCTCAACGTTGCCGTCATTTCAGTATAGCGCTCAAAAAGAATTGCCAAATAATAGACATCCTTCAAAGATCGGTAACGTTTTACCAAATCCTCATCGGAATATTGACCATATTTCTGCAGTATTTTTAAAATCACCTTTTAAGTCTTACTGAGAAATCGTCTTTTTGTTACGCGCTATTTTAGAGGGTAACAAATAACAGATTTCCATAATTTTTACCTAAATTAATGAAAAATAATATTGATTCTATTTATTAAGAGAATAATAACGTGGTAAATCGAGTGACCGAAAATAAGGCGGAGTTAACCTATTGTCCTTCTTCCTGAATGCACGACATGTGATAGTTCACTGTCATCCAAGATCCACCGTTTATGCAATCAATCCCATGGTCTACTAATTGCTGAGTAGCCATACCAATTCTATTTCCTGATACACAGCAGAGTATCAATGGAAATTTTAGTTGTTTTAACTCAACGATTCGATGTGTCAATTCAGGTAATGGAATATTTATGGCATCTACAACTGAACCTCCCGAGAATTCGACGTAGGAGCGGACATCGATAACTGTACCTATTCTTAGTGCTTGTTTAATGTTCATATCACCTAGACTTAAACCATTTCAATCCTTTCAACATATCAAAAAACAGTCCTCCCATTAAGGCACCGTAGATTGTCATATTCCAAGGATCTGACTTAATCGTGCAGAGACCATTATCACAACCAATGTTATACCAGTATACCCAACCGATTAGAGCCCCCAGAAAAACGCCGATTACTGTTAACCAATATTTCTTGATGAAAGACTTCATTTTCATTTGTCAAAATTAGCGGAAGCAATTTGGAAAAAAAGCAACTATAGTTACACTTACTGATGATTTAAAAAATAATCGATGGCCAACTCATATCCCTTCAAGCCAAATCCAAAAATACATCCAAGAGCGACAGGGCTAATTAGGCTTTCGTGTCTAAATGACTCGCGGGCCACGATATTCGAAATATGAACCTCAATTACCGGAGTATCGATGGCTTCAATGGCATCTCGAATGGCTACAGAAGTATGTGTATAGCCACCAGCATTTATTATTATTCCATTTGCATCTGTTTGCTGCAATTGAGCGATGATTTCTCCTTCTATATTCGATTGATAAAATTCCAATTCGCAACCATTTCGCTTGATAGTTCCCAAATACTCATCAAAACTTATTGTTCCATATGCTTCAGGTTTTCGCTTCCCTATTAAATTGAGGTTTGGACCATTCAGAATGAGGAGTTTCATACAATAGTAATTTTATTCCAACAAATGTACAAAATTCATTGGTCAATTTGTATATTCACCCTCGATGGCAACTTCTTCATGGGAACGAAAAATAAAAAACTACGTCAGCTACCTAAAAATTGAAAAAGGGCTAGCAGAAAATTCAATTTTAGCCTATCAGAGCGACATTCAAAAATTGAAAGAGTTTGCACAACCTCTGGATGTGGTCCCAGAGGATATTAGTTTATCTCACCTGAAGGAATTTCTCACAGATCTATACGAACTCGGACTAAGTGCTCGAAGTCAAGCAAGGATAGTTAGCGGCATTAAACAATTTTATCAGTTTTTACTTTTAGAAGATGATCTTAAAGAGGATCCTTCTGATTTACTTGAGCTTCCTCGTGTAGGAACGAAACTTCCCGTTTTCCTGACAATTGAAGAAATCGATGATCTTCAAGCGGCAATTGATTTAAGTAAGCCGGAAGGCCATCGCAACAAAGCAATCATTGAAACGCTATACAGCTGTGGATTGCGAGTCAGTGAACTTATTCAACTCAAATTTTCTGATACTTATTTTAAACAAGGATTTATTCGCATTGTTGGCAAAGGCAATAAGGAACGGCTGGTTCCTGTGAGTCCTTCTGTGGAAAAAGAGATCAGTCTCTACGTTGAAGGAGCTCGTCTTTCAACTCCCGTGCAAAAGGGGTTTGAAGATTTTATTTTTTTAAACCGAAGGGGACGTTCCCTAACACGTGTAATGATTTTCACTATCGTAAAGCAACTTGCAGAATCAATTGGTATTAAAAAAACGATTAGCCCTCATACCTTCCGGCACTCCTTCGCAACCCATTTAATCGAAGGTGGAGCAAATTTGCGCGCCGTTCAGGAAATGCTAGGCCATGAATCCATTACTACAACAGAAATCTACACGCATCTCGACAAATCCTACATTCGGGAAGCCATTATTAGTTATCACCCAAGAAATAAGCCTGGAACACAATCGAATGAAACCAGATGATGGTCAAACAGGCTTCCAACACGGCTAAAATAACCGAACGTCCTTTGCCTAAACTTTAATACCTTCGACGCAAAGATTTCATCGTTTTTTATTATTTTCGCAAGGCTAAATACAACGCTCCATGTCAAAAGAAACACTTACACAAGCAGATGCATCCATCGATTTTCAAGGCTTTAAATCAGAGATAATCGCTGATTATAAACTTGCTTGTCTATCAAGAGAAGCTTCTTTACTCGGACGCCGTGAGGTACTTACCGGAAAAGGGAAGTTTGGAATTTTTGGAGATGGAAAGGAGATTGCTCAAATTGCTTTAGCAAAACAATTCAAAAATGGTGATTTCCGTAGTGGTTATTATCGTGATCAAACGATCATGATGGCTATTGGAGAATTGAATGTTCAACAGTATTTTGCAGCACTTTATGCGCACACGGACATAGAGAAAGAACCTGCTTCTGGCGGTCGACAAATGGGTGGTCATTATGCCACACGTTCTTTGGACGAAAAGGGAGAATGGAAAAATCTTATGGAACAACGAAATAGTTCTGCTGACATCTCTCCTACTGCAGGTCAAATGCCAAGATTATTAGGTTTAGCACAAGCGTCAAAAATATTTAGACAGAATGAATTATTACACAACGACCCATATTTCAACAAATTTTCGTCTAAAGGAAATGAGGTTGCCTTTGGTACAATTGGTGACGCAAGTACATCGGAAGGCCCGTTTTGGGAAACAATGAATGCTGCAGGAGTACTTCAAGTACCAATAGTTATGTCGGTGTGGGATGACGGCTACGGAATCTCAGTTTCTAAAAAATACCAAACGACCAAGGAAAGTATTTCAGAAGCTTTGGCGGGGTTTCAACGTACCAAAGACAAGCCGGGATTTGAAATATTCACAACAAAAGGATGGGATTATCCGCACTTGTGCGCAACTTACGAAAAAGCAGTAAAACTAGCTCGTGAAGAACACGTCCCCGTATTGATTCATGTTCAAGAAGTGAACCAACCCCAGGGTCATTCTACCTCAGGCTCACACGAGCGATACAAGTCAGCCGAACGTATGCAATGGGAGCAGGATTTCGATTGCATTGCGAAATTCAAAGAATTTATTTTATCATTCAAAGGTGAGAATGGTGAAGTATTGGCAACAGCTGAAGAGCTCGAGCAAATAGAAAAAGATGCTAAAAAATCAGTGCGCGAACAGAAAAGTGAAGCGTGGAAAGACTTTACCAATTCTATAAAAACTGATATTGCTGATTCTATTGAACTCATGAAGGCAGTTTCTGCAAAAAGTCCGAATAAAACATTTATTGATAAGGAAATTGAATCGCTAGAAAAAGCATTCGAACCAATTCGAAAAGACATCTTTAATACTATTCGAAAAGTATTACGCATGGTTAAAGGTGAACAAAGTGCAGAACGCAAAGCCCTCATCAACTGGTTAAAGTTTAATTTGGATGTTAACTTCGATCGTTACAGTGGTCAACTTCATAGTTCATCTGAAAAAAATGCGCTTCAAATACCTCATGTTCCAGCGCAATATGATAATGATGGACGCATTGAAGACGGACGCATCGTTTTACGTGATAATTTCGATGTGCTTTTTGCTAAACATCCTGAAATCCTAACTTTTGGAGAAGATACAGGTAAAATCGGAGGCGTGAACCAGTCTATGGAAGGCATGCAAGAAAAGTATGGCAAATTGAGAGTTTCTGATACTGGAATTCGAGAGTGCACCATTTTAGGTCAGGGAATAGGAATGGCAATGCGTGGATTACGTCCTATTGCAGAAATTCAATACCTTGATTACTTATTGTATGCTATTCAAATCATGTCAGATGACCTGGCAACTGTTCAATATAGAACGAAGGGAGGACAAAAAGCCCCATTGATTGTTCGCACACGTGGCCATCGACTGGAAGGTATCTGGCATTCGGGAAGTCCAATGGGAATGATTATCAATGCTTTGAGAGGTATGTACGTTTGTGTACCACGCAACATGACCCAAGCTGCTGGTATGTACAACACACTAATTCAAGCAGATGAACCAGCATTAGTAATCGAACCGCTGAACGGCTACCGTACGAAAGAGCCTATTCCAACAAACTTAGGAGAATATACTGTTCCCTTGGGTGTAACTGAAATCGTTCAGGAAGGAACTGATTTAACACTTGTAAGTTACGGATCAACCTTCAACTTATGTAAAGAGGCAGTTAAATTACTTGCTCAATCAGGTATATCTGTTGAATTGATTGACGTACAAACACTTTTACCTTTTGACCTTGACCATAGCATTGCTACATCGCTTTCAAAAACGAATCGCTTAATGATTGTGGATGAAGATGTTTCCAGTGGAGCTACTGCGTATATGCTTGATCAAATACTTGTTAAACAGAAGGGCTATTATAACTTGGATAGTGAGCCAGTAACGCTGAGCGCAAAGGATCACAGACCTGCTTATGGTACGGATGGGGATTACTTTAGTAAACCAAGTATCGACGATATTTTTGAAGTAGCCTACGGAATTATGCATGAAGCAAATCCATTGGACTATCCTTCATTGCTCGACTAAAATCCTGATATCAATTTAAAAAAAAGTCCTCCATTCCTTTGGAGTAGACGCGTTCTATTCGTCCTGCCGAATTTTGATAAAGCAAATACACCGCTAATCCAAGTTGGGGATGTTCCGAGATGAACTTCATTGTTTCCTCCACCCCCATCACCATAAAAGCAGTGGCATAAGCATCAGCCAGTGCTGCGCTTTCTGCAATAACTGTTGCGCTCAATAAATTATGCTGAACAGGATATCCAGTTTTGGGATGTATCGTGTGACTATATTTTCGACCGTCCTTTTCATAGAACTTTCTGTAATTACCAGATGTCGCGAGACCAACTTCAGATAAGGACAAATAGTTCTCCAGTAGCCGATTAGACTCACCATAATTTTCTTCAGTGGGAATATCAATTCCAATTATCCATTTTTTTTCTTCCGCATTTGTACCTTTTAAACGTAATTCTCCACCTATCTCTATATAATAGCTCTGTTGACCTTTAGCATCTAGATAATCAGCTACCACATCGACCGAATAGCCTTGTGCAATCGCATTAAAGTCCAATTGAAAACCAGGTGTGAGTTTTTTTAGTAGTCCATTTTCTACATCATGGTGAAGCCCTTTTACGAATCCCGTGAAGGCCAGTATACTATCCACCTTTTCTTGAGTCGGCGGATTTGTACGATCTTTAAAGAACCCCCAGGCTCGTACTAAAGGAAATACAGATGGATCGAACATGCCATCTGTAGATTCGAAAACACCAAACGAAAATTCATAGCATTTTTCAAAATAGTTGCTTTTACTTATGTTGATAGTTGAGTCTGCATTAAATTGACTCAATAAAGATGTATCGATATACCCGGAAAGTTCCTGATCAAATGCTGCTAACATTAATGTGATTTCTGACGTAGAAATAAACAATGAGTCCTCACTCGTTTTGATGGTAAATGTAGTTCCTTGAGTGGTACCTTGAATTTCATTCTTACCTACGCGCCAAGCAGTTGATGTATCTTCAAATTTATTGACTTCAATCACATCAGAAAGGGCAGTTTCCGAAGAGTCTTCTTGACAACTTAAAAAGAGAAAGGTACTAGAAATGACGCACCAAATTAGCGTCTTCAGTACCTTTAATCCAAGACGCTTCTGTAATAGGCTGTCCATTTTTACTGTATGTAACTGCATTTCGTGTTTGAATTCTTAAATACACTTCTCCCCTTCCTTCTAAAACTACTATCCTACGAGTTGTTATCTTTTGTGGATAGCCATCCTTATCCTTTGCTAAGTAGGTTTGTTGCGTCACTCCCTCAGGAAACTCATCACCTAACGTATTTGCAATAATCTCGTTAAACTGAATTTTATTCGACGCCATGTCATCCAATAATTTTTTCGTCTCATACTTGCGCTCATTAAACTCTTCTTTACGCGCCTGTTCTCCAAGGTTTAATGAATTCTCGATATCTTTTACTACCTCACTATTTTCACCCGGTTTTTTGGCCTGTTCAGCATGGACTTTATTGACACTCATTTTTGTGTTATCAATTGCATCTACGTTTGACTCTCGTGACGCATTTTCCAATACATCCTTGGCATCATAGGTTCTGACTATCATTTTTTCTTGAGCCACAATTTCTTCCCGAATAGCTAGTAAATCTTCATCCATCGCGATGACTTTAGCATCATTCATATCCTTAATAGTGATAACCTCTTGAGTGTTATTTTGAATTTCTGAATACTTTTTATTATTCGCCTCAATAGTTCGCTCCGCATCTCCCGCTTGGATTACTTTTAGCTCCTCCACCGTCTCTCGGCGCGCGTTATCATTGTTAGCGTAAGACTCTTTGTACGTATTATTTGCTGCGAGCAAAAGCGCATCCATTTCTAATGCTTCATTCTGCACCTCTTTTACTTCAAAATAGTTTTTCTCACTTTGCAATCCAACAAGCAAAGCTATGTCATCTTCCAATTGAAGTTGGATAATTGCTTTCTCTGCAGAGGACTTGTAACGTTGGATTTCTGCTATCGTTGCATCTGATTTTAATCCTTGAAGCTTTTGGTAGTTCTCTGCAATTTCACGTTCAGATTTACTATCCATTTTTATGTCAAGGTTGCGGACTACGTCATCATTGATTTCTTTAAACTCAATTGCGCGTTGATAATCAGCTGTCAGATCATCCGACATTTCAACTAGATCTTTGTTCACCCTTCTTCGAATAACTTCCTCTTCCGCCTCAATGGAGCGATCAAGCTCTGCTTTTTCAAGCACGATTAGGTCAAGCTTATCGGCATTTGCCAAGTGTTCTTCACTATTTTCATTGTGGATTGTATTAAAATCATCCATGATAAAAATAAGTTCTTCATTCTGACGCAACAAAGAAGAACGTTCGAAGTTATTCTCGCGAATTGCTTTCTTTTTAATACTAAATTCCTCGTTGTCTAGGTCAATAGCCAGCTCTTGTTGATTCTGGTTGTTCTCTACATTTATCAGAGCTCTTCTATCTTTGAGGTAAATAATTTCGTTCTGGTATTCATTTCTTTCCGACCAATCAGCAATAGTCTTTTCATCAAAATTCTTTTCATTGGCAAAAATACGTTTTAATATACGTTGCTTTTTATCTTGCTCTTGTTGCTTAGCAGTCTTTTCAAATAAGGCGGCACCATCAATAATCGAAAGATCTACTTGCTCTCCAAGATACTCAAGATTAACCTCTTCTTTCACCGGACCATTTAATATAAGCCTTATCTCATCAAGTTGATTCTTAGGATATGTATCATATGATCGAAGTGTCAAGGCTCTCTCATAAAGCTTTTTTGCCTTTTCATAGTTCGCAGCAGCAAAGTATTCATCAGCCTTGTCAACAACTTTTCGGTATGCAGCTTCCTCTAAACCTTCCCCCTCTTTTTTAGATAAACGAATTGATTCTTCTACGCGCTTTAATGAATAAGGATCTGACGGATAAAGTCTAAGTGCATCTTCATATTTAATTTTTGCGTCAATATACTTTTTGGAATCAAATATCATATCGGCTTCAGCCACCAGTTTATCGAATGCTGCTTTTTTTGCATTTTCCTCTTCTGAGCGCTCTGCACGATTGTCCAAGATTTGTTGAGTTTCATCGCGTCTATCTTGAGCATATTTATCCGATGGCAGAACGGTAAGGGCCCGATTGTACTCCTCTAGTGCACTCTCATAACGTTCCGTACTAAAGTAATCATTTGCCTTTTTAATAATCGCTTGATATTCCCTATTGAGCGCTTCAGCTTCTTGATTCTTAAGGGCTAATTGGGCTTTGATAATCTGGTCCTTAGCATACTGTTCCTCCTGTATTGAAAGGGCTTTGTTGTACAAGTCAATACCCTCTTCGTAACGCTTTTCATCATAAGCTAAATCAGCCTTTCGAATGGCGCTTTTGTACTGATTCTCCTCCTCTAGTTTTTTGCGTAACAAGTCATTGATTTCAATAATTGCATTTTGCGGCACTGGATCAGAAGGACGCATTTGCTGTGCCTGCTCATACACATTCTTGGAAGCATATAAGTCCCCCGCATTCTTAAGATTCAAGCCTTGAGAAAGCAATTTCTGAAAAACTTCTTCATTCTTGGATAACTCTGACAGAGCTTTATTGGCTGCGGCTTTCAATTTAATAGCTTCCGGGGCCATTGGTTTATACAACATCGCATCATCAAAGCTATTCACCGCATTCGCGTAATCTTTTGCATCTAACGCTTTTTTGCCGCGGTCCATTGCTTCTGCATAGAGTTTTTCTTTCTCGGCAGATTTTTCTAATTCCAAAAGTTGATTACGCAACGCTTTTATTTTATTAATTGTTGCAGCATCTCCTTCATTATAATTTAATGCTTCCGTGTAAAAATCCAATGACTTTTGTAACTCCTTATCCTTCTCGGCACTCTTTGCCTTTTCAACCAATGATTTAAACATGGCCTCATTCTCTTTTGCGGAAGCAATTTTAGACAACTCTTGTTCGATGATAATCAAATTACCATCTACTTTCTCATCTGTTTGTATCGCATTAGCCGCCGTATACTTTTCTTTGGCCTCCATCCATTTTTTCTGAGCAAAATACGTGTCACCTTCCATTTTCAATTTATTGAATTCAGCCATTGCAGCAGCTTTTTCTTGCTGAGCTTTCAATGCTGACTCGGCCTTTCCTTTTTCTGTAATAGCAACATTATTCGTAGCTTCTAATGCAAGTATTGCTTTGTAATCTTCAATTGCTCCTGCAAAATTCTCACTACCTATTTTTTCTTCCGCCTGAGAAAATAATTCTTCAATTTTCGCTTTTTTCGATGCACTATCTGCCAATTCGGCCAATTTTTCTTTGGCAAGATTTAATTGTCCTTCGGGATAAACATCTTTCTTGATATCTAACGCGGCAGTGTATGATTCAATAGCTGATTCATAATTTGAAGCTTTCATGGCATCATCACCCGCTTTCACAAGTGCCGCATACTCTTCAGCCTTTGCTGACGCTTCCTCTTGCTCCTTGATTTTTTCTTGGCAGATCTTCACCCGTTCAACCGGATAGGTAGCTGCGGATTCGATCGTAATCGCTTCTTCGTACTTGGCTTTCGCTTCTCGGTATTTTTTGCTTTTATACAGAGCATCTGCCGCCAAAATAGCTTCATCATACTTTTTCTTTTTTTCAAGAATATCTTCCTGCTCTTTCAACTTAGTTGTAATCTTTTCTAGCTGTAACTTAGGGTATTCTTGCGAAGGATCCAACTTAGATGCTTTTATATATTTATCCTCGGCTAACTTCAAATTATTCTGCTTGAAGAACATATCTGCAGATTTAATCAACTCATCATACTCCGCCTTCGAGGCAGCAGCTTTCTTGATCGTTTCTATTTCCGCCAAACGATCTTTGGGATATTGCTCGGCTGGACGCATTGATTGAGCTTCATGGTATTTTTTAGCAGCCTTATCGTAGTCTTTGCTCGCAAAGAAACTATCACCCGCATCAATTACATTTTGATATGCCTGATTTTCCTGCTGATTCAGCATTTCTTCTTTGGCCTTTTTCTTCAAGATATTGTCGATTTCAAGAATTCGATTATTAGGATGCACTTCTGCGGATTTGCCAGGAACAGAAAGTGCATCAGAATAATTTGTCAATGCATTTTCGTAGTCTTCAGCCATAAATAACTTGTCTGCATCAGCGATCAATTGATTGTACTTCGCTTCATTTTCTTTGCCTTCATTCTCTGCTTTTTCTAGGAGACCTTCGATTTTTGACTTCATGGCCATCATCTTCCCTTCGTTGTACCACATTCCGAATTTACTCGGATCGTAGCTCCACTCCACCACTGGTTCGGAATTCAAAAAACCAAAATCCACCTTGGGACGATTAGTAAATAAATCGATATCGATAGGCGGGAACAACTGTCCTCCGATTGGAATATCTTCCTCATTGATACCTCCTGAATTGATCGACATTGTTTTCGTAACGTATCCAGCTTTGGTAAATTGAACCTTGAGGGTTTTATTCAGCGGGATATTTACGAGATATTTTCCATTTGATGCAGAAGTCGTTTGAAAGATCTGCTTTCCTCCTTCAAAAACAGTCACTGTTACATCACCTATACGTTTTTTTGAATCGACATCTGTTAAGCGACCATCAAATACCAACTCCTGCGCCATAAAAGAAGGAATGGCACTGAAAATCAAAAGTATAAATAATATTACCACTTTCATTCGTATGCGTCAAGTAACGTATTTTATTACAACTAGTTACAAATTTCGTTCAAAACTTGTGGTTTAACTAACAAATATCGTTAAAATTACGGGAACATTGAATAAGAAAAAACATGCTTTCAATAAATAAGTTAAGTTTCTGGGAAAAGGAATTGTATTTCAAAGATGTAGACTTTATGATCTGTGGAGCTGGAATAGTTGGATATAGCGCTGCTTTAGAAATTCGTGCAAAATTCCCGGATGCTAAAATTGTGATTCTTGAAAGAGGCTACCTGCCTACTGGAGCAAGCACAAAGAACGCGGGATTCACTTGTTTTGGTAGCCCTTCAGAAATCCTTGACGACCTCTCCCATTCTACTGAAAGTGAAATTACTACATTAGTTGCTCGAAGATATGAAGGGCTTCAACGGTTACTCAAACGCTGTGGTGAAAAAGACATCGACTATCTTCCGTTAGGTTCGTTCGAATTATTTACAGAGACCGATCGAAAAGCCTACACGAACTGCCTAGAAAAAATTGATTTCCTCAATCAATTAGCATGTAAGGCCACTGGGATTGAAGACTGTTATTCCCCCGTTTCCGTGAATCAATTTCCTTTTGCACAAACGGTTGGAATGCTGAAGAATAAAGGTGAAGGCCAAATCAACACCGGACTCATGATGCACAAACTACATCAACTTGCTGTAGATCAATCTATCCATGTCCTTTTTGGAATTGAAATAACTGAATGGGAGTCCTATGAAAAACATGTTATTATAAACTCTTCTATTGGAGAAATTTCTTGTGGTAAATTAATTATTGCTACGAACGGACTTTCTTCAAAGATCCTTCCAGAGCAAGACATTTCCCCAGCTCGTGCCCAAGTTATTATAACTCGTCCGATTCAAAACCTTCCGTTTCAGGGAACCTTCCACTACGACGCGGGGTATTATTATTTCAGAAATATCGGAAACCGAGTATTACTGGGAGGAGGACGAAACCTCGACATGGAAGGCGAGAGCACTGATGAATTTGGAAACACCTCCCCCATTATATCGGCACTTACACAACTACTTTCAACTGTCATTCTTCCGCGAACACCATTTGAAATTGAGCACCAGTGGTCTGGAATTATGGGGGTGGGAAAAACTAAGCAACCCATCGTAAAAAAAATAAGTCCATTAGTAACGGTAGGTATACGAATGGGCGGAATGGGAGTGGCATTAGGCAGCCTTATTGGGAAGGAACTCGCTGACCTCCAAGACTAACTATTGATTATCAGGATGACGAATTCCTTTTTCTGGAAAACGGCCTTCAAATTGGGAAAGCCTAGATTTAATGTAGTTGATATCTTTGTCCACATCTCCCGTAGGTTGGAAAAGTTCTAAAAAGCCGCCTTTCTTATTTTTATAATCGATGTACCCTAGATAAATAGGTACATTCGCTTTTTGCGCGATATAGTAAAACCCTTTTTTCCATTTTGGATTGTAGCTCCTGGTTCCTTCTGGGGTGAACACCATAAACATGGATTCATTTTCATCAAAATATTTTACTGCTTGATCCGTAAAATTGTTCACCCCTTTTCGATCCACAGGAATCCCACCTATCCCTTTCAATATCCAACCCAGCGGCAGAAAAAACAATTCTTTCTTGATGAGAAAACTTCCCTTGACCCCATATTGTACAAAGGCTAATCGACCAATGATAAAGTCATAATTACTGGTATGCGGCCCCATACAAACAACGCATTTCTTTATGCCTTCGGGACTCGTTTTATCAATTTCCCAACCAAATAACTTAAAGATAAATCGACTAAATTTTCTCATAAAACAAAAATAATGATAAAAAGAACGCTTACATTTATACTGTGAAAATAATTAACGCTAAAAAGAGATTTCTTGCCTCATTTGTCATCGTATCTGTACTTTGGCTTAACTATTCCTTAGTAAGTTATTTTTTAAGGGATGATAACAACATACTTCACACTTATATTCCTGTTGATGCGAGTATTAGTTTGCGTATCAATAACGACATCTTGATGCGTAGAATGTTTTACGATTTGTTTTTTCAATCTAATTTCACAGACGAAGAGCTGGACCGATTAACATTCAAAGGAGAATCGACCACATTACCAGCGCTGGGTATTGATATAACTCAAGAGATTGTACTGTTCTATGAAGACTGGAATGACAAGTCCATTGTAGGGTGGTTATTTCACATTTCTGACGAAGAGACTTTTAAAAACTATCCTCTTGACGACCCTTCAATTATAACTTCTAGTAATGGCAGTATAGGGTGTGCGCTAATTCTTTCCGATCTCCCGACTAAAAATGAGTCTGTAAGGTTTATTAAATATGCCCATGACTTGTTGATTCCTTCAGAAGATCGTTCTGACATAAAGCTCTATTTCGGAAGTCCACCAAATAACTCACTCCTTCAATGTTTTTTTGAAGGAGAAGCTAATGGTTACCTACAAAAAACGGGAATAGATATTATGTTTGAAGAGGAAAAACTGGTTATAAGAGGAAAGGGAACGAAAAACCCTCTTCTAGACTACAGTCTCGATTCTCTACATTACATTTCTGAACCTGTTCGAAAAGAATACCTGGAAATAACTGCCGGAGAATTACCAGACACCCTCAGGTCTTATGTCAACTTCCTTTTCGAAAGTGCAGAAGTCCAAATTCCACGGATATCATCACAGCACGTTATGATGTATGGTGTAGAAATTGACAATATCAAAGGAGCCATGACTATCTTACCAAAATTTGATGCTATCTTTCGCTTCGAAGAATCTTTTTCATTAGAAGACTTTAGAAAAACTGTAACAAGTGTTAATAGCTCAAACATCCATTCTAAACAGCAATCGTTCTCCATCGGAAATGTAACGTATAGCATGAAACAATTATCGCCTACAGAAATCTACGTCGGCATCACCCCGTACCCAAAAATTGACATTAAAGCGAACCCCAATTTCTTTCAACTCAAAGGTAATCTAGCGAGTCTTTTCACCATCGAGGGTACTGGTTTAATTGCGCAAATCGCCCAATTGATGCCTGAAGTGCAAAACTCTAAACAATTTCTCGGAACTGTTGAGGATTTTGATATACGTGCATTTGTAAATAAAGAAAATCAAATTAACGTAGATGGTACTATGACCTTCCCCAAAGAAAAGAAGGCTTCTTTAGAATTTTTCAGCTACTTGATTCGTTTTTAAGCTTATGACTCGCCCGTTGAAACGCGCATTAATTATACAAGGAGGTGGATTCAAAACTGCTTTTTCGGCTGGAGTCCTTGATGCATTTCTTGCTACTGAACATGATCCTTTTGATATTTATGCTGGTGTTTCTGGTGGCGCAAATGCCCTCTCCTATTTCTTAGCAGGACAGTACAAGAGTTGCATTGAATCTATCCATGTATTGTTGGACGATCCGAAATTCATTAATTATAAACAGTTATTGAATTCTCGAATATTAATGAATGTGGATTTCTTTGAAGAAATTGCTGAAGACATCGTCCGTTTAGAATTGGACACCCTTTTTCATCGTCACGCAACAAAGACAATTGGTATCGTAGCAACAAATAGACGTTCAGGCGACCCTGTTTATCTGACACCGACCAAAGAAGATTGGTTGTCCTGCTTGATCGCATCTTGCTCAATACCATTTGTCACCAAAGCTAAGCACTCCCTGTATGGACATGAATTAATGGATGGAGCATGGGGCGACCCGCTGCCCGTTCAATGGACAATTGATCAAGGGGCGACTGAAATTACTATCGTTCGTACTTCCCCAATTGAAACAAGGGAAAAACAAAGTATCCCTGATTATTTCGGAGAGGTCTATTACCAGAAACATCCCGGACTAAAAAAAATATTCTCCAATAGTCACAAACGCTTTAATGCAGCCGTAGATTTAATCGGTTCACCGCCAGTAGGCGTGATCATCCGTCAAGTTGCACCGCAACATAAATTAAAAGCCGGAGTTTATACCAATTCTAAAAATGCCTTAGATATAGACTACCGATATGGACTAGAGGTAGGATTAGATTTTTTAAACAGGTACCGCCATTGACTCCCGGTATGTTTTGAAAAGTTACTATCTTGCCGGCTCAAATCACTGTTATGGATCCATACGAAGACAATCCGAAAAGTATTAAATACTATGTGAAGCGCTACCTACTGAAACATCGCACACGCTTCACTGGAAAAGTAGCGGTCGACCTGCCTGCTGGGAATGGGGTTTCCTCACGTATTCTTCAAGAAATCGGGTGTAAAGTGAAACCTTTCGATCTCTTCCCGGAGTATTTCGATGTAGAAGGATTAACCTGTGAACGCGCCAATGTACTGGATAAGATTCCAATGGAAAATGAATCAGCAGACATCGTCCTATGTCAAGAAGGAATAGAACACTTTTCAGATCAATTCAAGTCTTTGCAAGAGTTTAATCGGATTACCAAGCTTGGAGGAAGATTAATCATTACTACCCCTAACTACTCCAACTTAAAGTCACGCCTCTCTTATTTTCTCTCCGAATCTGAAAAGATGCATTCAATTATGCCTCCCAATGAAATCGACTCTATTTGGATGAACAACCAAGAGATTTCGAATGAAATTTATTTTGGACACGTGTTTCTAATTGGTGTTCAAAAACTGCGTGTGTTAAGTCGTTTAGCCGGATATAAGATTAGACACATTGAATTTACCCGAATTAAACCGACTTCCTTTTTACTCCTATTATTTCACTATCCCGTTATCTATTTGTCGAACTACTTCACGTATCGCAAAAATGTAAAGAAGAATAATGGATACGACAAAGCTTATCAAGCTAGGGTCTACAAGGAAATCTTCCAACTCTCCGTGAACTGGAAAATTCTAGTGGATAGTCATTTATTTATTGAATTCGAGAAAGTAGAACATGCTTCGAACGTAATGCAAGGACTGCAAGGCGTACACAAAGATTTTGAAGAAAGAACTTAAGATAAATGTTCAATGATTATACTTCTTCTACCCTAGATGGATTTTAATTTTTCGATGGTTTCACTTGGGTTAGGTGAATTGAAAATAAAACTTCCTGCAACCAACGCATCAGCTCCGGCACTTATGAGCAAAGGAGCGTTTTCACTATTCACTCCTCCATCTACCTCAATTAATGCATTACTATTTTTCGATTGAATCAATGCTTTCGTATCTGCTACCTTTTTAATCGCGTGTGGAATAAACTTTTGTCCACCAAAACCAGGATTCACAGACATGATCAGCACCAAGTCCAACTCCTCAATAATATCTTCCAATAGATGAACAGGTGTATGTGGATTAAGGGCTATACCAGCTTTTATTCCGAACGACTTGATATGTTGAATGGTTCGGTGCAGATGTGGACAAGCTTCGTAGTGAACAGTGATGATTTCAGCACCCGCCTTCACAAACGTTTCAATGTATTGATCAGGGTTAACGATCATTAAATGAACATCTAATGACTTGTTTGAATGCTTATGCATCGCCTCCATTACAGGAAAACCAAATGAAATATTTGGAACAAAAACACCATCCATGATGTCAATGTGCAACCAATCTGCTGCGCTGTTATTGAGCATTTCAACATCCCGCTGGATATTTCCAAAATCACATGCTAATAATGAAGGAGAGATAATTGTCGACATTGTTTTCAATTTTTGTCAAAATTAATAATTATATCGAACTAAAATGAAACACTAGCTCGTCGATTCTTGGAAAATAAAGTACCTCAATAATCTGACCACAGATTAAACAGATTTTTGGGATTCAGCGAAAGGCAGACAAAGGAGATATAGAATATTTAAATTGGATGTTTATTAGGCAACACCTAAAGATAAAATAAGAAATCCTAATTAATCCTATAAATCCGTGGTCAGATAAACGAACGTCAAAATGCCTTTTCGCGGCTTATCCTATTTCAACCATTGCCCTAAAGCATCGCGTTGTAGTTTGTAAGGTTCATCTAACTTTTTCAGCGAATAACGTTGATAGAAAGTTCTACTCACTTCAGGAATAAACAGTTCTACAATTTTACCCTTTCGTTGGACAATTATTTTTTTTGTATCATTTTCAAAAAAGTTCAGCCATTGATTTAAATCATTACTCATCTTCACCTCGTTCACTGCGATGATTTCATCGTCCAGCATACCTCCAGCTACATCAAACGGACTCCCTGGAAATATGGCCATTGCTTTTAACTGATTATTTACCAAAGCGGTTTTTACACCAAGGTGAGCCGCCGCATAGTCTTCCGACGGTTCATTCATAAGCTCTAGCCCTAAATAGTCGAGGCAATCTGTCAAAACACCCTCAAACGCCTTGGTTCCGTTGATGTACTGATCAAAGAGCCAATCCATAGAAGTTCCCGTTACATTTTCAATTTCTGCCTTGTATACTCCCTCAGAAACTCCAATTCCTTTTTTACCATAATTGTTGTAAAGGCTGCGCATTACTTCATCCAACTTGCGCTTGTTTCCTGTAGCCCTCATGATACTCACATCCGTCACAAAAGCCAGCAAACACCCTTCGGTATATATGGATACTTTCCTACCTGGAATCCCAGGAGTGTAGCCGTCTAGCCATGTATCAAAAGAACTCTCCGCTACAGAATAATTGAAACGACCAAAATTATCAAAGTGGCGCTGCAACTGCGTATTAAACTCAGTGAAGTATTGATCCAACGTAAACACGCCACTCTTTAGTAGCATGAGATCACCCATGTAGGTAGTCACGCCTTCAGCTAAATACCCCATTTTGGAGTAATTTTCCTTAGAAAAGTCATATGGCATCATTTCAATTGGACGAATGCTCTTTACATTCCACGTATGGTAAAGCTCATGCGAACTTACGCCGAGCAGCTCCTTATACAGACGCCCAAAGACATCATAACTCGGCCCAAGCGTTATTACGGTACACTGTTCATGTTCTACTCCATGATATGCTTGATACGGCAAGATTTGGATTAAAAAATGATACTCCGAACAAGGGAATTCTAAAAATTTTTCCAACTGTTTCTCCGTAAATGCCTGAAAGTCTTTTAGCAATCGGCTCCAATCGGGATAAATTAACCCATTAAACCAAACATGAAACATTACGTTCTTCGTTTCATAGGATGCATGTTGTAATCCAGCCGAACAAATAAAAGGACTATCCGCCAATTGGTCAAAATTTCGCGCTCGAAGCTGGCGATTCTCTTGCAATATAGGCGACGCAATTTGCCAATTTTCAGGAACATCAAGTTCAACAGTGATTTCATCCATGTAGTTCTCTTTTGTATAAAAGCAACAATTCACTGGATTCACATATAGCTGCGTCGCATCTAAATAAGTGGAGCCCGCATTTAACTCCGCAGCGTAATACTTATAGCTCACCTTCACCAATGAAGATTCAGAAGTATCTACTACCCATTTATCTTTCGTTGTTTTTGCGAAGGGAAGTAACTTTCCGGTTTCGCTATACACACAAAACGACTTCACATTCTTTGCAAAATTGCCCAATTCATACCGACCTGGTCGCCACGCTGGAAGTTGCAACTCCAACGTATCTTTTTTGGAAGAGACCTCTAGCTGGATTGAAACAAATCGTTGGTGTGGGGCGTCGATCGAAAACGTATACTTCATAGAATCAGTTTTGGCAAAAATAAGAAAAAGCAGTTCAGTCCAAAACTCTAGGCTTGATGACTAGCACTATTTACGCACAATTTAACGATAGATGAAAGAATAAAACCGAGCGTAACTCGGCTTTATTCTTTACATATCTATACAAATTAGATTTCCGAGAATACTTCGAACCCAGAACTTAAAACATCCAACTTAAACCAACATCATCACGGGATTCTCCAAGTACGACTTAAACGTATTCAAGAATTCAGAACCTGAGGCACCGTCTACTACTCTATGGTCACACGAAAGTGTAACTTTCATGATGTTACCAGGAACTACTTGACCGTTTTTAACAACAGGTACTTGTTTGATTCCACCCACTGCTAAAATACAACTATCTGGTGGGTTGATTATTGCTGTGAACTCTTCGATACCATACATTCCTAAATTCGAAATCGTAAAGGTGTTACCTTCCCAGTCTTGTGGTTGTAATTTTTTATCTTTTGCTTTTTGTGCAAATTCTTTTACTTCAGCTCCAATTTGTGCTAGCCCTTTTGTATCAGCGAAACGAACTACAGGCACCAATAAACCATCTTCTACTGCTACTGCTACTCCAATATGGACGTGATCATTTCTACGAATAAAATCTCCCATCCAAGCACTGTTAACAGTAGGGTGCTTTCTAAGTGACATCGCTACCGCTTTCACTACCATATCATTGAAGGATACCTTCACGCCTTCTTGCGCATTCATTGCTTTTCTAGCAGCAATCGCATTGTCCATGTCAATTTCTAAGGTTAAGTAGAAATGAGGAGCTGTAAACTTACTTTCTGCTAAACGTTTTGCGATTACTTTGCGCATTTGCGAAACATTCTCATCGCGGTACGATTCAGTACCGGCAGGAGCAGCTGTGAAACTATTCCCTCCAGCTGGCCTTTCGTAAGGCACATAATTCTCCACATCGCGCTTCACGATTCTACCGTTTTCGCCAGTTCCTCGAACTAAACCAACATCAATCCCTTTCTCTTCTGCCAATTTCTTCGCCAGAGGAGACGCAAAAATGCGAGCATCCGTAGCAGTTTGAGCTACGGGTTGTGGAGCTGGTTTTGGGGCAGGAGCCGGAGTTGCTGCTTGCACAGGAGCCGCTTCTTTCTCCTCTTTCAGAACTTCTTCTTGTTTCGGCGCTTCCTCTGCGACAGCGTTACTTTTTTTCGCATCCGCCAATAAACCTTGAATATCTTCCCCTTTTTCTCCGATTATTGCCAACACATCGTTGACAGGTGCTGTAGCTCCTTTCTCTATTCCGATGTGCAATAAAACACCATCGTAAAACGATTCAAATTCCATCGTCGCTTTATCCGTTTCTATTTCTGCAAGCAACTCTCCAGAGGAAACCGTATCACCCACTTTTTTATGCCATTCAGCCACAACTCCTTCGGTCATGGTATCCGACAACTTGGGCATTAAAATAACTTCAGCCATTTCTTTGTATCTATTAATATTCAACTATAAACGGATATCCTTCCGTTTTATAAACATCTTCGTATAATTCATGTGCCTCTGGGTAAGGAGAGTTCTCAGCAAATTCAACAGATTCTGCTACTTCCTGATTCACCCAGTCTTGAATTTCCTTAATTTCCTTTTCCGAAAGAAATTTATTCTCTTTAATAACATTTAAGCAGTGTTCGATTGGATCTTGTGCCTGATATTCTGCCACTTCTTCTTTTGTACGATATTTTTGTGGATCAGACATCGAGTGACCTTTATATCGGTATGTTCGAATATCCAACAATGTTGGTCCCTCCCCTTTTCTAGCGCGTGTTGCTGCCATTTCAATGGCTTCGTGCACTGCTTCTGGAGACATCCCATTTACCGATTGAGCTGGCATTTCATAGGAAGCACCAATCTTCGATAGATCTTGTACGTTAGTTGTCCGCTCTACAGAGGTTCCCATTGCGTAGTTATTATTCTCAATGATAAATACTACTGGTAATTTCCATACCATTGCCATGTTAAACGTTTCATGCAACGCACCTTGTCTTACGGCACCGTCTCCCATAGAAACAAAAGCAACATTATCTGTTCCTTTATATTTTTCTGCAAAGCCAACACCAGCACCCATAGCAATCTGAGCACCTACGATACCGTGACCACCCATGAAATTTCGTGACTTATCAAAAAAGTGCATTGAACCACCCTTTCCTTTAGAACACCCTGTAGAACGTCCATAAAGCTCTGCCATCAATACTCTAGGATCGGTACCCAATCCAATCGGATGGGCATGGTCTCGGTATGCTGTCATATGAAAATCAGTTGGACGTGAACCACTTACAGTTCCTGCCACAACCGCTTCCTGACCAATATATAAATGGCAAAAACCACCAAATTTTTGTTGGATATATAATTGACCTGCTTTTTCCTCAAACTTTCGCATGAGTAACATGTCTTTATACCATTTTACGTAGGTTTCCTTTGGGAACTTCAAAGTTGACTTTGACGTCGACTTTACCGTTGTTTTTCTCGGCTTCGGAGCAGATTTTGCCGTCATACGCATTATTATTTTAGTACTACCGGGCAAATATAGAATATTTTAAAAGGAAGCCATTTCTTTTTGCAAAAATCTTTGGTCAAATGCAGCCTTTCCGTGATAAAACAGTCTCCACCTAGACAATTAAAATTTCCTTATTCATGACCCAAAAACAAATGGCAGCAAATCTTGAATGCCATCAAAAACCATTACGGTTCCATCCGGGTTTAAAAGCATTATTTCAAAAGGAACTTGCTGACGGCTCGTAGTTTCGGCCATAACTTGTCGACAGGCTCCGCAGGGAGATAGCACTGCTGTCTTCGGAAGCAAATCCCCATTCGCTACAATTGCCATTTTAATCACCTTTATACCAGGATAATTGGAACCTGCGGCAAACAATGCTGTACGCTCTGAACACAATCCTGAAGGATAAGCTATATTTTCTTGATTGCTTCCGAGAACAACTGTACCATCTTCCAAGAGCACAGCAGCGCCAACACTAAACTTAGAATAAGGGGCATAAGCTTTTGCCATTGCCGACTTTGCTGATTTAAATAGTGAAATATCAACTTCTGACAGTTCCGCTTCATTTTCGAAGACACTATAGGATATAATATGATTAATCTGTTTCATTTGCTTAATTATTTCCAACCATTTCTACAAATAAACCATCTTCTTAAGGATTATTGCGTAATTGGCTAGAATATTTTCATCAAAGATACAATTCTCAACTTCAAAAGTTTATTTTTGAAGAACACAATGGAAAAACTTGAAACACTGCTTCAAACATTCGACCCTATTCGATTGGACGAATTGGAAGATGCGAAACTAATGGATCGCATCGATACAAAGTTTGCTTTTCCGCGCAAGGAACTTGAAATCATCTTATCTTCTTTACTGCCGCATTATTACTGTTTTGAAATCAACGGAAAGTGCATTGGGAATTATCAGAGCTTGTATTTTGACAAAGAGAGTTTCGACTTCTACAACGATCACCACAATGGAAAGATTCATCGTTTCAAGGTGCGGATTAGAAAGTATGTAGACAGCGATATTTATTTCTTGGAAGTGAAGGAGAAACAAAAAGGCCGCGTAACGAAGCGTAGGATACCGGTCACACGTTTCGAGGAACGACTTATAGACAGCCAACGAGAATTTGTGAACACGATATTAGGAGAAGACACCGAACTAGAACCGAAGCTTTGGAATGTCTACAAAAGAATCACCTTGGTAAGTAAAAACAAAAAAGAACGCTTAACTTTGGACATCGATTTGAAATTTTCTTGGGAGGAAGCAAATAAAGAATTCGATGATATCGTGATTGCAGAACTTAAGCAAGAACGCTTAGATCGTTCCTCCCCGTTATACCAATTGATGCGTGCAAGGGGCATTCGTCCTTATCGATTGAGTAAATATTGTATTGGCACCATCGAATTACATACGAAACGTAAATTAAAATACAATCGCTTTAAAAAGAAGCTATTAAAACTTAAGGGCATACAACATGATACTAGAAAGTAGTTCAAATGGAATAATGGAGGTGTTAGACCTTCAATTGTTCAATAAAGATGTTTACACACTCATCTACCGGTTATTAATTAACCTATTCTTCTCAACAATTATCATTCGGTTTATTTACTACCCAAAAACGAAACGGAAGGATTACCTCTTTACTTATTACATGATTGGACTAATCACATTCTTCCTCTGTTTTGCCCTTAAAAAGTTGGACATCGATGTCGGTATGGGACTTGGTTTATTTGCCATTTTCGGTATTATACGTTACCGTACCAATCCAATTGAAATAAAGGAAATGACCTACTTATTCGTTGTGATTGGAATTGCCGTAGTCAATGCCTTAGCTAAAAAACAAATTAGCGTTATCGAAGTGATGATACTTAATAGCGTTGTCGTATTTCTTACCGCAGGACTAGAATATGTTTGGCTACTTCAACACGAGACACGCAAAACTGTGGTGTATGAGCGCATCGAGCTCATAAAACCAGAGAAATATGATGAAATGCTGGGCGATTTAAAGGAGCGCACAGGTCTGAACATCAATCGTTTTGACGTAGGTAAAATTGACTTTTTAAATGACACAGCCATAATTCGCATTTATTATTATGACAATGACCAGGCCTTATCTGACTACAGCGCAGGTGATTTCTAAAAATCTTCTTACGAATTATTCCAGAATCGTAAAGACAGGCCGAAACCCAACTAAACAGGATGACTCGTTAAAGTTCATAATGCTTTGACTTCTTACATCGTAGCCATAGGAGCGCCATGAGCCTCCTACTGCGGTATTTGGCTCTTGTGTCATTTCAGCTGCGTTCCCATTTAGGTTATACACTCCGAATTCGGAAGGGTAATAGCTTTTAGCAGGAGCAAGTAAATCAGCACCGGCAATCTCTGTCAAAGAAATGGGAAGATCATTTTTGATGACAATCGCTCCTGAAGAATCGCGCGTCAAGAATTCCTGGGGAAAGCCTGTGAAATTACACAGAAACTGTCCCTGAGCATTTCGCAAATATTGACCTTTCCATGAATAGCGTGCTGTCAAATCGTCCCCGACAGCGGCGCGAACGAGCTCTTCATGATGTGGAAGTCGAACTTTTACTTGTCGCTTTCCAGCCATTGCTGCATTGATTTTTACTTCCAACCATTCACAATACAGGGTTGCTCCTTCTTGCGTAACGTTAACTACCGGAAAATTAGCATATGCAGGGTGACTAAAATAATACTCACTATAATTATTTATTGGATGCGATAACTCAGTCTTCCAATTCTCCTCATGCACCTTTGCCTTCAACTGTATTTCCTCTTTTTCTATTTCATTTAAAAATGCAAGGTATTCTGAGTTGGTCACTTCATGATCCAACATGCAAAATGATTGAACAGAGGAGGTATCACCGTTTAATAACACCAACCCAGAAGGAATGAATTTAAAACTTTTCCTAAACGGCTTTGGAAGTTTCTCTCCTTTTGTTTTGGTAACAGAAAGAAGAAGCACTGCGGCGCATAAATAAGTTATTACTCTTGACATGATAAAATTTAATAATTGGTTTCGCAGGAATAAGTTTTATTGAGGGAAACAGTTACATTATTTTTCAGCTTCTACTTTAACTCCTTCCAATTTAGCGCTGAATAATGCACCTAAAGAACTACACATTAATCTTTCTTAACCACACAAAATGATTTCACCTTACTCCCCACTGACAGTATCATACGATAGCTTCCTGCTTGCAACTCACTGATCTCAATTCGCATATTCACTATGCGACCTTGCCTAACGAGCTTGCCACTTGAAGTATACAATTGATATCTCCCCTCGATAAATTCATCGTCAACATTTATAAAATTGCTAGACGGATTTGGGTAAATCGGAATATCATGCCATTCCGTTGAAGCAATTGTCGAAATATTCAAAACCGGATTGTGCACAGACATTTTATTATAAAATATATTAATCACATTGTTTCTTACATCCCCCCAAACAGCATGAATTGTATCATATGAAAATACCACTGACATAAAATCATTCCCTGAATTCTCAAGCATTGGATCGTGTGTTATAGTGATATCCGTTACCGCAAAATTTTCGGAAAACTGAAGCGAGTCTGCAAACTTGACTGCCGAATAAATGTCAGAATCTACTGAAAATCCAGCCCCATCATTACGTCTATCTCTCCAACACACTACCAAATCATCTTGCTCATTGAAATCAGCCCAAACCAAATCTTGTAAAACACCATTACCAACAGGATCATCATTTACGCGCTGAAGCGTACCCCATGTCATTCCAGCATCCAATGTTTCCGTTATAAAAACGTCAAGATCACCATTGATTTCTGCCAGCGTCACATATGCATAATGCGCTGCATTTACTTTACTCGCTACTAATAGCGGACCTTTTTTTGTTGAATTTTCACTGAATCCTTGAGGAGATTGTGCTACGAGCTGATGATTCAGTGTAATACCGAGATCACTACTCGATGCAAGAAATGCTTGTGCAAACACACTTTGACTTAACTCGTAACTTGGGTAAACAGCTAAAAAGCGACCGTCCGCTCCAACTGCCGGAGTAGGCATTGGTTTGTCAATTATGGATCCTGCTTGAAAGTTCAACGTATCTAAGAAACGTGGTGAACTGAAAGAAGCGCCCTGATCCGTGCTTACTGAGAGATACGGATGATATGGAGGAGTTACTAGCGACGGCTGTCCAGCATTCATGGAAGTCACATAAATCGTTCCGTCCGAACTGGTTCCTGAATTGTCGACCACCATCCAAGGGCGATCCACACATAATTGATTAGGACACTGGGAAATATTGATAGCTTCAACGGGAACTCCCCAGGTCAATCCTCCATCGGTAGATTTAGCTACTACTATTGCTCCATTTAAAAAACTCTCATTATCATAATCAATGTAGCATACATAGACATTTCCTAAGTTGTCTATAGGCACGGAGGGATCGGCAGAGCCATTCGTGGATGCGATATGTGGCAAATTAGAAATTGGTGACCACGTAGCTCCTCCATCAAACGAGGTAGTAGTTCTTATTACCACTTTTTGACCGAATTGAAATCCCATCCATGCTACAACCAGGTGCTGGCTGTTCTGCGGATTCATAACAATATAAGGCTCTCCCTCATATATTAGACCGCCAGAGAGGTTACTGTTTTGAGCACATATTCCAGCTGTTAACCAACAGCAAAAGAATAGATATAACAGTTTCATGACTCCTTTTTACGGAAAAAGCACGCCGTCACACGACCCACAATTAATGGTAGGAATAAGCGTATTATAATGCGCATTTATTGCGCGAATAATACCATTTGTCAGCAGTTCATGACCTTTTTGATTGGGATGTAATCCGTCCAAACTGAGGAAACCTCCGCTCACAAATTCCAAGTCGAAATCAGCACCATTCCATTTAATACCATCACCTACTCGTGCGAAAAAGTCGTTCGCATCAAAAAGCGCAAAATCGTACGTTTCAGCCAATTCAGCAATCACCTCGTTATAAGCAATAGTTGCTGTATGAATTTCCGACACCTCATCCAGTGTTAACGCGTAGCGCTCATTGACATATTCTACTAATAATCCGTACAAGTAGCATTTCATAGAATCTAATGGAGCGGTTAGGAGTAACCGCTCCCCCTGCACGAGCTGACGGATTCCATTAGGTGCGTCTGCATCGTACGTAATAAATCCATTGGGACCCGGTTCAAAATTGATGTGTGTCATGCCTGACAGCTGATATAAACCATTAATCTCGTCAGCTTGTGCCTGATCTACATTGGCACCATTATATGGTATTAGATTAAAATATGGAAAATGATCAATCGACGGGATGTTAGCGATTACACCTTTGGCACCATTCGCAGTTATACCATCCAATAAACTCACCATATTCACTTTGAAGTCAGCTTTAGATGGGATTTGACTCTCTTCCCCGCCATTGATTGCATAATTGTAGATGTCCTCCATCCCCAACCAAACCGTCACAAATGTAGAATTGGCATCGATCAAGTCTTGTGCTGAAGTTGCGATTCCCGGATTCGAAGAAAATCGGTGATAATATGGAACCCGTGTATTAGAAGCAGCACCAAAATCAGGATTCCACATGTCCATTGTCGACATGTAAGGAACACATTGATAGGTACCGTCAAACTGTGAAAAATTCGTGAAGTCTGAAAACGACGTTGTCGCATAAAGCGATTTTACAGGTCCTAAAGAAACTACGCCTTCACAATCTGTTCTGTCACCAAGACGACTACGTGTTTGAAAACCAGACTCCCAATATTTCAAGTTTACTCCTATCCCATCGTCTTCTTGAGCTGTCATATAGGGCACATTGATTGAAGCACCTCCGTAGGTTGATATATTCTCGTAAAGCAACACAGGAATTGAATTCATTTGTGCCTTTCCGTAGAGAGCACCATCAGCATAACCCGCAATGAAATTTCCTCCAATCGCGGCGGGACGGGAAAAATCAAGATTTCCTAAGCGGTCTTCCACTTCTTTTTTTCCACAACTCACGACAACTGCAGTAATTGCAGCCAGGTAGGTTAAACGATTCATCCTGCTTTTCATAGGTATAGGTATAATAACGAGTTCCTAGCAAATATAACACAATTTTGCAAACCTTAAAAAGTTTAAGTTGCGTATATTTGCACCCCAGAATGGAGAGAAATTACGCCACATATTTAACGCATCCAGTTTTCAAGGTTACCCGGGATATAATTGCCGAACAAAATCTCGAAGCCTATGTGATTGGTGGTTTTGTACGTGACTTAATTCTTGGACGCCCCTCCAAAGACATTGATATTGTCGTCGTTGGAAGCGGCATGGACTTGGCTGAATTGGTAGCAGAAAAGTTACGTGTGAAGAAATTGAGTCATTTCAAATCATTCGGTACAGCACATTTCAACTATAAAGATTTGGATGTGGAATTTGTTGGAGCTCGAAAAGAATCCTACAACCGATCCTCTCGAAAACCGATTGTTGAAAACGGTACGCTTCAAGACGACCAACTCCGGAGAGACTTTACCATTAATGCACTTGCACTGGACTTAAGACCTGGCTCATTTGGGAATTTATTAGATCCATTTGATGGCATAAATGATTTAGAAAAGGGCATCATTCGAACACCATTAACACCGGACCAAACGTATTCAGATGATCCTTTGCGGATGTTACGAGCTATTCGTTTTGCCACACAATTAGATTTCAAAATAGAGCCAGTTAGCCTAACCTCTATTAAGGAGAATGCACATCGACTTGAAATCATATCTAAAGAACGGATTATCGATGAATTAAATAAAATCATCCTAACCAAAACACCCTCAAGGGGGTTCAAACTACTCTTTTCAACGGGTTTACTGCATGAATTTCTCCCGGAGATGGTTGCATTACACGGGATAGAAACAATTGATGGGAAATCTCATAAAGATAATTTTTACCATACCCTTGAAGTCCTCGACAACTTGTGTGAAACTTCTGATGACCTATGGTTGCGTTGGGCTGCGATTTTGCACGACATTGCTAAACCTCCTACCAAGCGCTTCGATAAAAAGATAGGATGGACCTTTCATGGGCATGAAGATCTCGGAGCCCGGATGGTCCCACGTATTTTTCGAAAATTGAGCTTACCGTTGAATGAAAAAATGAAATACGTTGAGAAAATGGTACGCTTACACCTCCGTCCTATTGCCCTGGTTAAAGGAGACGTGACCGACTCTGCGATTCGACGATTACTCAATGAAGCCGGGGATGACATCGACGACTTAATGTTACTGTGTAATGCGGATATTACCTCTAAGAATGAATTTAAGGTAAAGAAATACAGAAAGAACTTTGAGCTCGTTGAAGAAAAACTGCGCGAAGTAGAAGAAAAAGATCAAGTTCGCAATTTCCAACCTCCTGTGGATGGTAAATTGATTATGGAAACCTTCGAAATTTCTCCCTGTAATGAAATTGGAGTTATCAAGCAGCAAATTAAGGAGGCCATTCTTGATGGACAAATTCCAAATGAATTTGAAGCCGCCTACACACTAATGCTAAAAATTGCGGCTGATCTGGGATTAAAAGCAATTAAAAAGAATTAGTTTTGCACCTTGAATTATAAACGAAATGCCGGCATTAAAATTTAGAGTACTACTCGATAGTATAAAAAAAGAAGAAATTTTTAGAGATATCGTGATTGATGACTCCGATAATTTTCAATCGCTCTACACCTGTATTTTGGATTCTTTTGGCTTCACAGATAATGAAATGGCGTCATTTTACGTCAGTGATTTCGAGTGGAACAAAGGAGACGAAATTAGTTTAATGGATATGAGTTTTGGAGAGGATGACGCTCCAGTTGAAATCATGAGTGAGACATTGATCCGTCACCATATCGAATCGCCTAGACAACGGTATATTCTCGTGCATAATTTCATGGATATGTGGATTTTCCTCTTGGAAATGCAAGAAATTAGCTCCGTAGAAGTGACAACACCGGAAGTAGTTCTAAGCGTTGGTGCTTTGACAGATGAACTCCGAAAAACCAAAACTCAAGAAAACGAAGACCTTCAGTTCGATACCGAGGAAATGGAGAAGGACGATGAATTTGACTTTGAAGATGATTACGACGAAGACGATTTAGGCGACTACTACAGTTTGGACGAATACGACATCTAATGTTTTCAGACCCAATAAGCCATGCCATTCACGACTATTTATTAGGCGTGCGCGGTCAAGAAATTACCGTACACTGTGATTTAGCCGAAGATGATATCATGGAAGTAGATTACTTTTTCCGTGAAGACAACGACTTACCTTTCCCTGAGAAACTTGCTTTAAAGCGATGCGGAAAACGTGTATTAGACGTTGGAGCATGTGCAGGAGCGCACGCCATCCCCTTAGAACAGAAGGGACACCAAGTAACGGCTTTAGACATCTCAAAAGGAGCAGTAGATTATCTAAAAGATCAAGGTATTGATGCTCAACGCACGTCCTTTCTTGCCTACGATGGAGCCCCTTTTGATACGTTGTTATTTTTAATGAATGGGATTGGTATCGCAGGAAAACTAAACCAATTAGATACTTTTCTTGAGCACTGCTCATCACTCTTAGCTCCTGGCGGAAATATCCTATGTGACTCTACAGATGTGCGCTATTTTTACGAAGATGACGAGGGCGCTGTTTGGATGGACCTCAACGCCTCATATTATGGAGAATTTGCCTTCCAAATGGATTACAAAACTACAAAAGGCGAATGGTTTAACTGGTTATACTTAGATCCTGAAACTCTTGAAAAACATGCTGTTGCAAACGGATTCAAGTTTGAGTTGTTGCATCAAGAAGGCGCCGAATTTCTTGCTGAACTTAAGAAAGAAACAACTATGGAGTAATCTTCACTTAGCGTGCCAAAGGAATAGACCACCTTTCAAGTGAAATCTCGTACATATCCATACTCGCTTTTTGACTTTGAACACGGTAGCTTGAGAAAAACGCCTTATTCATGTCTTTGTAGTATTTAAAATGCGTATCGTTATTCACCGAATTGAATTCAGGTCCTAAATTTACTGGATTTCCCCATTCTCCATTGCCCAAGTATTCTGCTACATAAATGTCGTAGCCACCGATTCCATTCAACGCATCAGACGAGAAAAACAAGAAATGACCGTCTGGTGTAATGTAGGGAGTTGTTTCATTCCCCGTACTATTAATATTTTCGGGAAGCGGTTTTGCCTCTCCCCATTTCTTGCCTACACGTTCTACCACATAAATATCAGATAAACTCTTCTCTCCTTTTCGATCACTCACAAAATACATCGTATTTTCATCACTAGTTAGAGTCGGAGCACCATCAAAGAATGAGGTATTTATTGTTTTATTCTTGATGGGACGTGCTCCGTTCCATGTTCCTTTATTGGTGTATTCCGCTACACAAATATCTGAACTACGTGTTGGCTTTTTAATGTCCAAAACAGAAGTATTCAATGTAACATACATTGTATTTCCATCGGCGGAAATATAACTCACTGCATCAAACCCTTCAGTGTTAAGCCTCCCCAACTCATTACTGATAGAATCCCATTTCTCATATTCTGTATTCCAGGTAGCACGGTATATATCTTCAAAGTATACTTGGTCATCTGGATTCAACCCTCCTCCTTTTGTATCTGGCCTTCTAGAAACGAAGTAAAACTCATCCTTTCCACGAAAAGTAGGTGCATAGTCATTGTAGCCCGAATTCAAATCATCGGAGAGTAATTGCTTTTCATACTTCAATTCAGCACCCTGTAACTCTAATGCCAAAAGAACCTCTTCTTTCTTTTGTTGAATATTGAATACAGTAGCTTTGTTCGGTTTAAAATGCATCAACGCCAAATCGTAATTCATTCTTGCCGAATCTAGAATATTCTGACGGTGATACGCCTCAGCCAATAATAAAAAAACCTCTCCATCACTCGCATCACTCAATTTCTCAGCTATTCGTGCGTACTTTAAAGCATAGCCATAACTTGCCAATGTGTAGTGCGTTTTTCCAATCCAGTATGTCGCGCGTGAACTGTATTTGTCCTTCACATAGGCTTGTCTGAACTTTGTTAATGCGTCACGCGATTTTCCCTCGAACAACAATTTTTTTCCTTCATCAATCAGAAATGTTGCCGCTGTACGGTCAACTAGACTACTTGTAGAGTCTGGAGGTGTAACTGGAGAATGCGCTATTGCCATCGCAGCAGTCACCATAAAACTTGAGCATAATAGTGTAAGTAGTAATAACCCTTTCATAATCATAGATTTTCAGAAATTTAACAAAGAAAAGTGTTTCTTTTTGATTTTCAAGTTTGAAATTAATAAAAAATCATACCAACCTTTGTATTGCGATCAATTATTATTCATCATCGCGGTAACGATAGGATACAACATCCTCATTTTTATGGGCCTTTTGCGACCACTTATTGGAACTTAAATCCACCAATTCGTGCATCGATAATGTGGCAGCCACAATGGCCAAAATTGGAGAAACCGATGCTAAAAACCATAGCAAAACTTGCGACAAACTAGCTCCAAGCGTTTCAAACGGGGCTTCTAAGAAATTGGAATAATCGAGCATCACCCCGATATCTACCGGGACAAGAATCAACAGCGAATAGACGCTTCCTATCGCTATTGCCAAACCCCGGTGATTTCGCATAAAATGAATACTCTGAACAATATCTAACCTTCGACGTTCATTGATGTAATCAATGAAGCTGAAACCGTAATAGAAGAATACTATGAAATATGACAAGTAAAAAAATGGAGATGCTCTAGGGTTCTCCCAGCCAAAGAACGTCACTAATAAAATAATGGAAATGAAAACATAAGTCCAAATGATGTTTCGTAAGGCAATACGGACTCCACGTTTGACATCATGGATGGTTTGACGAAGGTTAAAGGGGTATTTATTCCCGGTTAAATCTTTCTCCACTTTTTCCGACAGAATAGAAAATAAGGGCGACAACAAAATAACTACGATGTACTTCGAAAATTTCATCAGTGTAAGTCCGAGAAAAATACTAACGAGCAGCTTAATTAGAAACCAAATCGTATCGTTCATCGTGACACATTCTAAACAACCTTTTTGATTGTCCCAGGAAGCTTGCCAGTGAGACACTTCTGAACCGATAAAATAAATGACCAACATCAACAACGCCGGAATCGGAAAGTACCAATACAATTTGTGTGTTCGGATATAACCGATGGCTTTGCCGTAATTGCGAAACCCTAATCCTAGCTGACGTAAAAAATTCATTATTCAATTTATAACACAAATTTACACAAAGTTATTGAGTGAAAAGTCGCAGGTGGGAAAGTGGACCTATTGATTTCTTCGACACCAAACTTCTGTACACTTTATGACTTTCAGACTTTCCCAAGTTAAGACTAATTTAGTATCTTCGCCCCTCATTTATGAAATCGTATTATGGAACTGAATAAATTAACAGCAATTTCTCCAATCGACGGCAGATATAGAGGTAAAGTAGACGAATTGGCGCAATATTTCTCAGAATTCGGCTTAATAAAATACCGCGTACTAGTCGAAGTAGAATACCTCATTGCACTGGTTAATTCAGGTATTGCTCCACTTCAAGACTTCCCGAAAGAACGTTTTGAAGATTTACGTGCAATTTATACCAATTTTACAGAAGCTGATGCCCTAGAAATAAAGGCAACTGAGCGTGTAACCAATCACGATGTGAAGGCAGTGGAGTATTTCCTAAAGGATAAAATGACTGCTCTTGGCTTAGAAAAGCAGTTGGAATTTGTTCATTTTGGACTCACCTCCCAAGATATCAATAATACGTCTATTCCACTTTCACTAAAAGAAGCTATCGTGAATGTTTACATTCCCATGCTTGAAAAAGTAATTGACAAATTAACAGGAAACGCAACTGATTGGAAAGACATTCCTATGCTTGCAAAAACACACGGTCAACCTGCATCTCCTACCCGTCTTGGGAAAGAAATCTATGTATTTGTTGAGCGTCTTACCATTCAATTAAATCAATTGCATCAAATTCCGTTTTCTGCTAAATTCGGAGGAGCTACGGGAAATTTAAATGCACACCATGTCGCTTTTCCTCAACATAATTGGATCGACTTCGCAAATAACTTTGTACAGCAATCCCTTGGGTTAAGCAGAAGTCAAACCACCACTCAAATTGAACACTACGATAATTTAGCAGCGTTGTTTGACTGTTTGAAACGGATCAACACTATTTTGATTGATTTGGACCGGGACATGTGGACTTACATCTCCATGGAGTATTTCAAACAAAGATTGAAAGAAGGAGAAGTCGGTTCTAGTGCTATGCCACATAAAGTAAATCCTATTGACTTTGAAAATTCGGAAGGAAACTTGGGTATTGCTAATGCGATTTACGAACACTTATCCGCTAAACTTCCAATTTCTAGATTACAACGAGACCTGACAGACTCTACCGTTTTGAGAAATATAGGTGTTCCAATTGGTCATGCCTTATTAGGGTTGAAGTCTACCCTTGTTGGGCTTGATAAACTCTTGCTAAACGAAGCTGCACTTGTGCAAGATTTAGAAAAAAATTGGGCTGTAGTAGCAGAAGCTATTCAAACAATTCTGAGACGTGAGGGCTTTCCAAAGCCATATGAAGCACTAAAGGGGTTAACTCGTAAAAATGAACTCGTAACGCAGCAAACGGTGCATGCATTCATTGACACACTTGAAATTTCCGGAAACCTCAAGTCCGAATTAAAGCAGATTACACCCTCAAATTATACGGGAGTATAAAATGACGTAGGACTCTAAAACCTCTTCTTGAACGTGAACCGTCAAACAGGAAGGGGAATATCGTGCTGGTCATAGCTCAACGCCATTTACCCAATATTACTCTGAATCTCTGTACAAAACAATAAGTGACTACCGAACCGAACTGGCATAACTCAAGTATACTTAAATAATAACCGGAATCAACGAGTATAAGTGAATTTGGTCATTGAAGTTATTGATGCTTGTTTGATTTTCATTCACTACGACTTTTTGTGACCTCGTCAGGATTAGCTTCCCTGCGGTCAGTGCTTTCGTAAATCCTCGATTTACTTCAGGTCAAACAGGTTTGAAGGACGAGAAACAAAAAAAGCACCCCGTCTGGGATGCTTTT
>JAQWYK010000004.1 GCA_029254025.1 Crocinitomicaceae bacterium
CCTTCAATGAACCAACCCTTTATAGGATCAAGAAGACTAATTTGATTGACCATCACGTAAGGGTAAAAATACAGAATGATGTAAAACGCTACTAAATAAACGAAGGTTACGATTCCTATCCAACCGCGATTTGTCGCTGTATTAAAATAAACGCCATTGTTTTTAATTCCTGCAGGACCGAGTAAAACAAGATCGGGAAGAATATACATTAATGCTCCAATGATTCCCAATCCAAAAGTGAGTAAAAAATAAATCCATGTGGACTTTGTAACTCCACTTTCATTCGTTGCTTGTGCAATTTTCATCGCAAAAGCGGAAGGTAGTGTCCACATCACTTTATCCCATAATTGATTGGCTTTTAGTTCTTCGTTTTTCGCCTCATAAATGGCGATAATTTCTTGTGAAAGTCCTTTAGATGTTGTGAATTCCTTTCCACTAACAGTTGTTACCAGTTCTTCCCCAATATTTTTAAATTCTTGCGGCGTGAGCAAGGTTTCGATATGAGATTGAGACACATTATACTTCCCAAAAAAGGGTAAAGACGTAAAAAACATCAACCCAAACAGAAATACAATTAAACCGATTTGTTTGATTTTCTTCATGCTAGAATTCTTCTCCACCATTTTTTTGATGCCAATTGAATATGCTTATTGAATTGTTGGTTGTAAGCCGCAACAATTTCTTTTTCATAGGTGCTGAAAAACTCAGGATCGAAATTGGCCCTTCTTAAGTTAGTCATTACCTCATCGATAGTCGCTGATTGATTTAACCAGTTATCAAACACCTCATGTCTTAAGCGAATACCAAAATTATTGATCCCTTTAAATGTCAGCGTGTCTTTATCAAATACAAAATGCATTAATATCTCTTTTTGGGGATGACGCCAAATAAACTCCTCTTCATCCTCTTTGAGTTCATTCCAAACCCAGCCGTAAGTTTGATATTCTACGTCAAAAAACTTAGCAGAATTGAACCAGTGACCCGGAGAATAATTCGTAGGATTACCACAAATAGTTTCAGCAACCGTTTCTCCCATCATTCTCCCTGTATACCAAACTTGTTCAATCGACCTGCGCATTCCATTAGATCTTTTAAATTGTGCGCAATCTCCAATTGCATAGACATTAGGTATGCTTGTGGAAAGATCAGGATTCACTAAAATTCCACGATCTATTTCAAGCGTTGTTCCTCTTAAGAAATCAACATTCGGTGTCACACCGACTGTTAACCCCACAAACTGACAAGGAATTGTTTCGCCTGATTTGGTTGTGATGCTTTTTACGCGACCGTTATCATCCCCTTGAATAGCTTCTAGCTCAGTTTCTTTACATAAATCAAGTGCGTGATGTTGTGCCATTTGGCCTTCAATTAAATCGGCATCAGCTCGCGGTAAAATTCCGCCCCAAAAACGATCTTCACGCACTAAAAATTTCACAGGAATATCGCGCGAAAGGAGCATTTCTGCCATTTCGACTCCGATCAATCCTCCACCTACAATCACCGCTTGTGTAACTCCTTTCGAATTCGCTTCCATTGCCTCGAGGTCCTGTTTGGAGTACAATCCTTGTACACCTTTTAAATCCTGACCCGGCCAACCAAATGTGTTGGGCTTAGAACCTACGGCTAGAATAAGGTCATCATAGTGCAAGTCACTTTGCTGTTCCAATTTCAATGTTTTAGCATCAAAATCAATGGTTGTTACACAATCATGAATGAGTTCGATACGATTTTTCTTCCAAAAATAAGGTTCATAAGGCTGCGTGTCCTCAAACCGCATGTGTCCCATATAAACATACATCAGTGCTGTACGGGAAAAGAAGTACTCAGATTCAGCTGAAACGACCGTAATTTTGTAGTCGGATTTCTTTCGAATATGACGAGCAGCCGTAATTCCAGCTATTCCGTTCCCAACAATTACGATGTGCTTCATGTACCGGCGTTTTTTAACAACATTCCTTTCGACGGATGAAGTTAATGAAACTTACGAAAACAAAGGGTATATTGGTTTTTTAACTTTTAAGATTAATTACTCTTGGAGGAACTTTCTTCCTGGTATATAGAAGTCCCTATCAAATAAAGAACTTTCCCTGGTCCGGACTTCACCTTCCCCACCTTCCAGTGAAATTGCTTTTCTGTATCAACATCGGCAATAAGTTGATTCATTTCTCGGATGGAATATGTTCTAAGGGAAGATACTACTCCGTCCCATAGTACGAATAACGGAACAAGAGGAATAAGATAGGTCAACAGTAATCGACCCCATGAAAAAGGTCGTATAAAAGGCGTCACTAAAAACACCGAAATTGGAGAAAAAAGCATCCCAAGAATACTGGCAACGCTTCTCTCCTGAGCTTCTACAATCGCAATTGAACTATTTGTATCGATTGCATTAAGAAGAATTAATCGCGCATCGGAAGGTTTAAAATGATGCAGTGATAAAAACTGAGTGCGCAATCCTTTCAACTCTTGGCGAACATCCCGAGCATCAATCGACCTCGAAACATACTCCATATTTCCCGTGAGATTTTTGGTGTATTCGAACGCTTTGACATTCGGATAAAAGTCCGTCAATACAATTTTCAACGATGGAACGCGATTTCTGAGTGATTCATTTAGTGCTTTTAGTCCACCACCGCCTCCAGAACCCAAATCAATAATAGTAGTTGTATTACTTTTAATCAGCGCTTCTTCAATTAAGGGCACTATTGGATTATACATTCCCGTTTTATTAGATAGGAACTGCAAAAAGTCCGTCATGTAATTCCGGAGAAAATCGGGAAACCATTTTTGATCTTAAAACTCAAACAAATGAACTCTTGACGTAATACTTTTATATGGTCAGATTATCCGTACATTATTTCAACACATCAATATTCCATCCCAAACCGAAGGAAATTCGAAACTCACTCAGCGATTGGGTATTTAATTGATTCACAAAACGACCTTGGATGTATTGCATATGAACGAATAAATGAAAGATTTTCGGAGCGTAGTAGTTGAATCCTACATGTCCTGAAAGAACTGGTGACCAAGAAGTAACATTAGGAGAGATGGGAAGGGTTGTCACCAAACTTCCTAGTCGCGCGAAATTAATCCCTGGTTGCAATCCAACATAGGGATCAAACGCACCGCCATTACCAAGGTGATAACTCAACCCTGTAAATAACGAATGAGAAAAGTCAAAAGGTTTATTGGTTTTATCTTGGCTATCCACAAAGTAAAATCCGTCCGCGCGAACTGAAACTTTGCTGTCTAGGTAGTAACTAAGATCCCCTTTGATATAAATCTGGGTGGCCTTTGATTCTGTTAATCGTCCCACAGCAAAAGCCCCTTGTGCGCGCAAAATTCCAGAACTCAACTGAAAATTATCTTGTGCGGAGACATTGAAAAACGAATACACAAATATAGAAATGAATAATACTACTTTCCTTTCCATAATCGTCCGATTTTCACATTAAAACTCAACATTGCTAGCACATGTCCTTCTAGAGAAGCGCCATGACTGTGATCATTTAAGGTTAAGTAGCGCAATCCGTTTTCTTCCACAATTTCGGTATGGATATCATTCCCAAGGTGCGTCATGTATTGAACAGAAAGTGAAACATCCGACCATCTATTCAAGTTGTAATGTGTTCCAATCCCCATCTGAATTGCCGAACTCCATCGTTCTGAATTAATATTGGCTGGGAAAGGCACTCCATAAGACGTCACTTTTGTGTAATCAAAACAATGTCCCGCCAACAAATAAGGGCTAAAACGTTTATTTGCCGATTTAAACGGGTAAAACATCACTGACCATCCAATGTGAGCATCTTCCCGTTTTCCCACACCTTCAATATCCGTTACGATATAATCCGCAAACCATTCAGAACCCATTTGTTGATGAAATCGAATTCGAAATTGTCCGCCGGACCCTAAGCCGTGATTTCCAGCATCTCCGAAAAGACTCGCAGTGGAACGAACACCTAACTCGAACATTCCAGGAACTTGTGAAAAAGTTTTCGCTGTCGCAGGTTTTGTAGCACAGCGTGTAATCATTAAATTACTCTCGTGTACATCTTGTGACAAGGAGTCGTGCGAAACAGTAATGATTATAGCCAGTGTTAGAAGGAGTAGCTTTTTCATAGGATTAAGTATAACGAACAAACTTGCAACGATATTTCGTTGGATTTATTGTGTTTTATTGGGTATGCTTTTATCCCCCTTTTCGTTTTGTTTTATACCCTTTCTTCTCGAGCAACTCGATGACTTTATCACGAAAATTTCCTTGGATTAGGATTTCACCGTCTTTGGCAGTTCCTCCCACTCCGCAGGCTGATTTCAGTTCTTTTGCTAATTCTTTTAGGTCATCATCGAAACCAACAAAACCTTCCACAAGGGTCACGTCTTTACCCTTACGTTGCTTTCGGTCGATGGAGACATAGAGTAACTGCTGATTAGGAGCGAGTGTTTCTTGTGCTTCATTTTCCTCTATATTGTACTGAAAATCAGGGTTTGTACTGTACACCACATCAATTTTATTAAACTTCTTTTTCGCCATACTTAATTATATTTTTCTACGATAGCAGACTTAACATCCTCTACCAACAAATAATCGGGATGTTTTTCAAGTGCCTCACGGATTGTAAAAGGAGATCGAATTTCAAATAGAGCAACTGTTTTACCTAATAACTGAAGCGCTTCAACTTGATCTTTATCTAATTGATAATGACGCAAATAGAATCCATCCACATCGTAATTCGCTAACATATTTAGTGCTCCGTCATAGGAAGTAACATCCCTATAAGTTGTATATCCTTCGTTCAGAAAAGCAGTGGTAAGAGAATCATAATTAGCGATATAGATGAATTCAACTCCAGGAGTATAGGCAGTTTGCAATGCGTCTATAGTGGTTTTCAATCGATCAAATACATTGAAATCGGGAAGGCAATTGCCTAATTTGATATCTAAAAAAACCACTTTAGAACCTACTGCGCGTGAAAAATCAACTTCACTTAGCCGCGCAATGCCTTCTTTATTGATTGTCGTGTAGTGAATTTGAGAAAGTTCTTCCGAAGTGTGCTCACAAATAGCGCCAGATCCTGTAGTCTTTTCATCCAATGTAGGATCATGAAAAAGCCATGCTTCCCCATCTTCACTAAGTTGAAGATCTAATTCTACTCCTGCTACTTCTGGGAATGACAGCACGTACTCCACTGCTTCCAAGGAATTCTCAGGAAAGAACTGATTCGGATTGTACAATCCAGAAGCTACATGTCCTAGAATCTGCACGTCATTATAATTTTGAGTAACCTTACTACAAGACACCATAGTACCGACGCTGAGAAGTATATAAGCGATTCTAAAATACATATCCAATTCCTAAATTAACAGAATAAGTCCAGAATGATGCTAGCAGCTCATTGTTTTGGTTCCATTCCCCGCCTTTACCGAAAAAGGCACTATGAACTAAGATCACCCGTTCTCCATAGCTCAACGTATATCCTCCCATCCCCTCAATGTAATTCAATCGCGTTTGAGGGGATAAGCGAAATCCACTTAAACGACTCATAACCATTGGAGATAATTGCAGTTTCTTTGACATCGAATGTAGAACATTATAACCTAACCCAGCGGAAAACTGTGGGAATAATCGACCTTGCAAAAAAGTGGTTCTCAGTCCAACCCCCACCGAACTATCAAAAGTGGCTGCATTCCAAAATTGACCGTTGACTTGAATAGAAGGAAAGGACTCCACTTTTGCCAGCTGATAGACAAAAGAAATAGACGTTTTTTTTCTTTCTTGAGAGAAAGAAAAGGCAGAGAACCAGCACAAAACGAAACCAATAATACGCATGAAACGACAACTATTAAAAATTGAAAACTTTAACCTTGCTTCCAACTAACAAGTCATGATCCTCAAGATATATAATAAGTTGACGGTATAACTTCTCATTCAATGCGTTTCGTTTTGATTCACGAATGTAAGGCTTGTACTTCACCGCTATAGAAAATACTGAATCCATGATCTGATCGGGAACAGCGGCCACACCAGCATACACCTCAAATGTATCTATTTCAGGAAAGTGTAATTGTAAATTACGTCGTAGTGAGGTAATGTTCAATTGCCGTTTTTTTACTAATTCCACCTCTGTTTGGACAATTCGAAGCTCTTGCTCCAATAACTCTATACGATCTTGTTTTTGTTGAATGATATCAAACCCTCCTGCACCAGCAGAGGATTCGAGGTCGCGTTTCATTTCTGCCAATTTAGTCTCCAAATCCTCACCTTGGATAACCATTAGGAATTCAGGTGACAAATTAAAATTATTCATCTGCTGCTTCCACACCTCTATTACATCCTCAGAAACGACTCTATTCTTAAGTATCAATTCTATTTCGCTATCATTTCCGTTATACTCATATGAAAAATCCGCACGTAAATTTTCATCTACAAGAACGACATTACTTACAAATCTTTTGACATTTTCATTAAACACGGTCTCCTGAACCTTCAAATAGAATAAGTAAACTGACGGAATAACTACCAAGAAAAGTGAGACATAAGAATACCAGGTTACCTTTTTCTGAATGCGCGGATTAATGAATTGCCGAAGTGGAAATTTCAGATAGCGAACAACAATGATGGTGGACAAGCAAATAAATAACGTATTCAGCAGAAATAAATAGGATGCACCGAAGAAATAATTAAACTCTCCCATTGCAAGTCCATACCCAGCTGTACACAATGGCGGCATTAGCGCTGTTGCAATTGCAACCCCAGGTATTACAGTACTATTATCCCCTCTGCTCGCTGCAATGATCCCCGCCAAACCACCAAAAAAAGCGATAAATACATCCATCAAATTCGGACCAGTTCTTGCCTCTAACTCTGGAGTGAGTTCAGTGATGGGAGAAACTAAAAAGTAAACCCAAGCAGTAAAAAGTGAAATTCCCACCGCAATTCCGAAATTCTTGAACGACTCTACGATGAGTGCAATGTCGTTTGTACCTACCCCTAAACCGATTCCGCGAATTGGACCCATTAATGGTGAAATTAACATCGCACCAATTATGACGGCCGTTGAATTCGTATTTAAACCGACAGAAGCCACAATAATTGAACAAATTAATACCCAAACGTTTGGTCCTTTAAAATCTATTCCTCTACGAATATTATCAATCGTTGCTCCTACGTCAACTCCTTCTTTAAATGAAACCGTCTCTTTGATAAATATAAAAATGTTACGAATATTATATCGCACACTTGGGTTGATCGATATTTTCGTTGGATCGTGCTCTTCAGATGAATTGGGATCGTCGCCGCTTTTAGACATACCTTCGTTTTATTGATTTAGTAAATTTAATAAATTGATTATTGCTTTTTGATTTTCGAGGGAGTGAATTGAATTCAATATTTTCTTCTTCTCTTGTCGTGTTAAATGCCACGATAAAGAAATTTTATCGTTTGGAGTTTCACGTAAATTGAACGTAACCACCTCAACCATTCCATTTCGATATAACGGAGAATTCATAATCAACTCATCTTGATTTAAATCCTGTACCCTCGGGAAGTTACCATACATATTCCCAAACGGGAGAAACAATTTATCAAACATTCCCACCTGTTTATATTCTTCCCCTAATAATTGTTTTTTTGAATCTCGTACTTTTACGATGACAACACCACTCGTATTCTCTTTAATCCAATCTTCCATGGCATGAATAAATGCAATGGTCGTTTTGGTCCCATAGTTATCCCGAATCCCCGCATCCATGACCTGCATCCCAGGACTGGTAGGCATTGTTAACATAGGCATGATATAAGGAAACGAAGCATTCATGCGAAGAACAGAAGTGAATCGAATATCATTCGGATTGGAATTTTTGAAGAATTTTTGAAATTCCACATTTTCCACTATCGGACGAAGACCAGAAGAATCGTAAATCACATTCTCTTGAAGAAAAGCCATCTGTTGTGATGAAATCAATAATCTTCTTCCGTCATTTACAATAGTAGGCGTGAAAACCATCGTCGGAATAATGGCCTTCCGCTCTGGCTCGAAATACTCCCCTAATACCTTATCGAAGCTTCCGTTAACATTTTTAATCAACTGCTGTTCAAACGCATGCCCTCTATCCTTTGGATAGGATTGCCCGTTATACTCTACATCTTGCATTCTAAAAAAGATATCACTTGTAGAAATGGAAAAAGCGATGCGATTTAATAAATCCTTAGAAATATTGTCCAAATAGAAATTCATTTCGGTCGAAGCAATTCTATTTTCTGCTTGATCTAGGAGTAAATCACGGTAATAAGCCGCGCCGATCATTCCTCCCGATGCCCCAGAAATAAGGTGAAGTGCTTTCGAAAACTTGCCGTCAGATAGACTGTCAAGGTCGCGCATTACCTTAAACGTCCATAAAGCACTGCGCAAACCTCCCCCAGAAGTGTTTAGAATCACCAATTTGGGCTTATCTTCTTTTTGCTTTGACTTCCATGCATTCAACACCTCTAAATAAGCTTCCTTATCAGCTGTGCAATCGGATGGTGAAACAAGTGCATTAATGGACGCGGGTGAATAAGGGACAATATCTTTTTCATGATAACTTAAGCCAAATGCATTACTTTGGAATTGAAATAGAAAACTCGATTTGCTAAGGTTATTCATTCCCACTAATAGCAATAGTATTAACACATATGTCCATCGCTTGAACCATGAAAAGAATGCACTGATTAGCATCAAAAGGATAGTCAGTAACATCATAATACTGACAGCAGCAGGCACCTGAAACACTTCGCTATCTCTGAATAGACCGATAATAATGAAGGAAAGAATCAACACTACCTCAAAAAAGGTTGCGTTGGTGTAGTTTTGAACAAACACTTTGTTCAAAATAGCGATGTCGTAATGATGACTGCTGCGCGATTGCTTTATCTTTAATTTACTCCCAATGTAGGTAAAAGTATCATCCTTTCCTCTTCTGAAATGCTCAAACCAGCGTTGTTTCCTGTGAAAAGATGTCTTTATATTGCTTTCTGCTACAACATATTCTTCTGAACGCTTTCCAGTGAGTCTAAACAAATCTTTATTCGTTGGAAAAAAATAGATGAATGCAATAACTATAAACAAAAACGCACCTACAATTAAGGAGGCGATAAACAAAAGTATATCGAACCCATCCAATAGCTCCTGAGATTGCTGAAAAGACCCAATTTTCCATGAAATATTCATCAAAAACAACAAGGGAATCGTTGAATTATTGACACAGAATTTAAAATATGGGCGAGAAAGAGTTGCTATAAATGGATAAAAGGGTCCTAGGCGAATGTAGGAATAGGTATGAAAAGCCATAATAAAACCACCTATGGAAAATCCTAACAATAGAAACGACATATAATTTGTATCCCCTATATATTCAGGTGATAAAAATAAAAATGGAACCCCGAAACTCGCACCAAAATATCCGTTGACAACCGCAAAAAGAAATCCCCAATAAAATAACACTACAATATTGAATTTCACTTGAGAAACCAGCAGGTGAATAGGAAAGAAATCACGCAATGTATACCACGCTCTAATAAACTTATCTGGATGTTCGTGTTTCATAGTTCTCAAACGTTAAAACTTTGATAAAAGATGGCACTCCATAAAATCCGTCACCAAATAGCTCAGTGCCTTGCCCACTTTATTTTTTTCTTCCGCAGTAAAAGGAGCTCCTTCCGGAAGATGCAAGTAAACACATTTTTCTGCCTTTACCATCTGTCGAACAAAATAGCGTGCCGCTGAAAAAGTCATTCCACTAGGACTGACTGCACTACTTGGCATGTTTTCGATGGCATCCATATCCAACTCTATTCCAACAGGTATATTTTCTTCTCTTAAGGCTTCATGTTGTGCCATGACGTCATCTTCGAATAAACGAACACGATCAATGTAATCCTCTAAAAACGTAAAAAAATGTCCATCACGTGTTAAGGCAGATAGAGTAACTTCATTGTTATATCGCTTATGAAGGCTAAACACTGAATAGTTCTGCAAAAACCCATCGCGGTAAGCATACGAGAATGGATTACCGCTGTGCCGACCTTCTATCGACCTGTAATCAGCATGAGCATCCAAATTTACTACGTGTAGAGGGCTTTTACACTGAATACTTCTCGACGCAATTATCGGATACGCGTTATTGTGCCCCCCTCCAATCACTATCAAAATCTGATGAGGAAGAACTAGTAGATTGATAACATCCTTAACGAACTCATCCAACTCCCCTACCGAATCCCCATTTTGAGGAATATCTTTTCGCGTGGTACGTATCGCACCCAACCAACCCACTTTGTTCCCCGAAAAGGTGAAATTAGATTGCATGTTTAAAAATTTCCTACAAAAAGCTTCAAACGCATTTTCTGCACCCGAATTTCCCAAATTCGCATTTGGACCAATAGATTCCTCAATACCTAATATAACAAATGAGGCAGCTGAATAGGGAACATTCACTTCCCCGAGACGTGTTTCTCCCTCTCGGACAGTCAAAAATTGTTGATAAGGCAATTTCTCCCAAGGAACGAAAGTAAAGTTTTGACGTGCACTAACCATCTTTCTATATCTCCGATTAATCCTGTATAACTTGATATTTTTCTAAAATACGCAAAAAATTGTCAGGAGCACCTATAGGGCGCATAGTTTCCTTATTAACAAAAACAAGCACCGTGTGCGCCTTTGCTAAACACTTATTTTCTTCATTGAACAATTGATAATCAAAGCGAATGCGTGCCCCGCTAACATTTGTAATACTTGTTTCTACCGTGATTAAGTCATCGTATTGGGCCGAAGCCAAGTATTTGACTGAAAACTCACTCACGGGAAGCATGACTCCGCTTTCTTCCATACTTCGATATGTCATCCCAATTTCCCTCAACGCTTCTACGCGTCCAACCTCAAAATATTGCGCATAATTCCCGTAATAAGCAACACCCATTTGATCCGTTTCCCCATAACGGACACGCATTTTCGCGGTTGATTTAAAAACATAGTCCATAATTCAAAAAAAGTAAAAAAAATACTCAGGAAACAAATGTTTATAAAATTAGGATGCGTATATTCGAAGTCTAAAGAAGTTGTTGACGAAATTATTAACACTACTACAATTTTGTAGATAAATACATACTATTTGATCGACGAACATATTGACTGAAAAGATTGCACTTATTCCTGGTAACAAAACTTTTCTAAAAGTCAATAGCAAATGAATTTTTTTTTAAACTATTTTATGTAAATATTTGCTGCACGATTGAGAGACACCTCGAGGCACTATTTTTCTAACCGAAATATGGCCCAACAAATAAATAATTAAATTAAAAATATACGACTTAGATGAGTACATTACACGAAAAGAAATGGGACGCTTGCCTAAGGATTATTAAAGATAATATTCCTTTGCAAGCATTTAAGACGTGGTTTTCCCCAATAGTACCCGTAAAATTAGAAGAAGACGTTTTAACTATACAGGTTCCCTCACATTTCTTTTACGAATGGTTAGAAGAGCACTACATTGGATTACTTAAAAAAGTAATCAAAAAGGAGCTTGGGCCAAATGGAAAATTAGAGTACAGTATTATCATGGAGAAGAATATCTCCAACTCTACTCCTTACACTGTAAAAATACCTACCTCAAATAGGGGTTCATTAAGAAATCCTCCTGTTAATGTTCCACTCAGTGCGAACGAACAAGAGATAAGAAATCCTTTTATCATTCCGGGACTAAAGAAGGTGCATGTAGATTCCAATTTAAATCCTTCTTACTCTTTTGAAAATTTCGTAGAGGGAGATTGTAATCGCTTAGCGCGCTCAGCAGGATTTGCGGTTGCTAACAAACCTGGAGGAACTGCTTTTAATCCATTATTAATTTATGGCGGTGTAGGCTTAGGTAAAACACACTTAGCACATGCTATTGGTATTGGTATTAAAAATCAATCACCAAACAAAACCGTTCTTTATGTAGGTTCTGAAAAATTCGCTCATCAATTCATTGATGCGATTAAAAACAAAACAACCAATGATTTCATCCATTTCTATCAAATGATGGATGTACTGATTATTGACGACGTACAGTTTTTCTCTGGCAAAGAGAAAACACAAGATATTTTCTTCCACATTTTCAATCATTTACACCAAATCGGAAAACAAATTATCCTCACTTCGGACAAACCACCTGTGGAAATGCAGGGAATGGAACAAAGACTATTAAGTCGCTTCAAATGGGGGTTGTCTGCAGATCTTCAGTCACCGGACTTAGAAACGCGTATTGCTATTCTTGAAAAGAAAATGTATGGAAACGGTATTGACTTACCAAGAGAAGTAGTCGAGTACTTAGCGTATAGCATTAACACTAACATCCGCGAGATGGAAGGAGCTTTAACCTCTTTGCTGGCTCAGGCATCGCTGAATAAAAAAGCCATTACGCTGGACCTAGCGAAACAAATGATTGACAAGTTCGTCAAAAATACTGCGCGCGAAGTTTCAATTGAATACATTCAAAAAGTGGTGTGTGATTACTTTGAACTTCCGATTGAGATTTTAAAGTCAAAAACGCGGAAACGAGAAGTTGTACAAGCGCGTCAAATAGCGATGTATTTCTCTAAAAAGATGACGAAATCATCACTTGCTAACATAGGTGCACATTGTGGTGGAAAGGACCACGCTACAGTTCTTCACGCTTGCCGAACAGTAAACAATCTATCAGAAACAGACAAGCAGTTCAAAGGTTATCTAGAAGATCTAGAAAAGAAATTATCTATACAATAAGTTATCCAGCAAATTAAAAGAGTGTCTAAGGCACTCTTTTTTTTATTACCTAACTCCTCCTACCTTATAGCCTTCGGCATACGAACTACAATAACAAGTGCCGATAAAAATGTTAATACTGCAATGAATAAAATGGCGGCAACCAGACTTATGTTATCTGCGATGATACCTGTCAGAATCGCACCGATGGCGTACCCCAAATCTCTCCACAATCGAAAAACACCGATGCTCTTAGCACGATCTTGGGGATGCGTGTTTTCAGCAATAGAAGCTAAAAATGTTGGATAAACCATAGCCGTGCCCCAACCAAGCAAGCTTGACAATAATACATAATGCGTCATTGTAGTCGACCACGCAAAAAACATCAATGCAATAGCTTGAAGCAGCATTCCAAGAAACAATAAATTCTTTTTCGGGAAGTTATCCGCCATTTTACCCGTAAACAATTGACCAAGCCCCCAAACAGCAGGATAGACCGCTACGATAATACCTATTTGGTCCAAACTAAAACCCTTAGACGCTAACAAAATTGGAAAAAACCCCCAAGCCATACCATCGTTCAAGTTATTGATTAAACCCGCTTGAGAAACGGAACCTAAACTCCGGTCTCTCCAAGTAGTATCCCAAAAGATATTTTTTAGTTTCAGTACTTTATTCGACTTTGCTTCGGCAGCCACATGTCCACGTGTATCTTTAATGAAGAAAATACTCAATAGCAATCCTAAGCCAACAAGTAAAAAACCTAGATAAAATGGATATGGACGAATACCGAACTCTGTAGCAATCCATCCAGTTATGAAAGCGACTGCTGCAACGGCGATATATCCTGCAAACTCATTTAAACCCATAGCAAAACCACGTTGCTTTTCACCTACCAAATCGATTTTCATCACCACCGTTGAACTCCAAGCCAAACCTTGATTAATTCCGAGTAAGACATTTGCTGCAATTATCCAATTCCAGCTGTTTGCATACATGAGTATAAAAGGGATTGGAATTGCGAATAACCAACCAATAATTAATAGATTCCTTCGGCCCAATTTATTGGCTAACGCACCAGCATAATAGTTGGTAATTGCTTTAACAATGCCGAAAACAACTATGAACGAAAGAATCGCCGTTTTTGCTGCAATCCCAAATTCGAATTCAGCAATTTGCGGAAGAATAGAACGCTCTAATCCAACCATTCCGCCAACGAAAGCATTGACAAATACGAGTAAGGTAAACTGCTGCCAATTCTCCTTAAGACCAAGTTGAATAGTCTTTGAAATCATACTTAATTAGAGTGATTCTTTAATTTAAAGTAAAGATGTATTCCTGCCCCCTCTATTCTATCATTCATAATTAAAGCTTTTCAGTTCTTATTCTTTTATAAGTAAAAACTGTTTTCGTCTTGACCACTCCATCCCGTGTTTCCATAACAGGATAGGCGAGAAAATTTATTGGTCCATAAGAAGGACCTGGTGAAAAAACTATATCTCTTCCTTTTGATAACTCCAATCGATTTGCTCCATGATGACCAAAATAATAAGTCGACAATGCACTGTATTTATTTGCTTCGCTAATGTCTACTGGCCACCATTTACCATTCGCAAAAAATTCAGCCCAGCAGTGGTAGCCATCCATCCCTCCCTCATTTCTTTCCGAAGGAATAGCTGCTCCAATAGCAAAACGCGCTGGAATACCAACTGAGCGTGCCAAAGCAATGAAGTAAGAATGAAACTCACTGCAATTTCCACTTTTCGAATCACATGCATACATCGCATCACCTTCACCGTAGTAACCATCTTTGATATATTTCATATTTTCGATAATATAATCATATAGCGCTCGAGCTTGAATCAATTGATCCTCTTTAGATTTATTTCCAATGGCTTCCTTAGCTATTTTTTTGAATGCGTCATCCAAGGGAATCATTTTGTCCTCGGCTAGGTAATTCGATAAATCTTCATCCGCTGAGGGTTCATAAGGACTTTTCTCTTTGCGCAAAACGCGATACACAATAGCGATTTCTTTATTACTTTGACTCGGTGTCAATTCCATGTAAAGAGCCTTATTCGAAAATTCATCCTCGGTAACATATTGATAATTTCCCGGCGCATCCAGTTTTAAGACTTCAACTTTCTGAAAATCATCAGATTGAGCTACGGGAATCCAAATCCGTCCTGATTCTTTTATTTCCGGAAGTGTTACTGTGTAATAAAACTCAAACTCATCTTGTCCTTCAATAACACCCAGTAAACTGTTGTCCGCATCCAAAACTGGAACGCGCTCCCAAGTATCTTCTTCTTTATTTTGCTTCCATGTATAAAACGGTTTTCCATTTAATTTATGAACCATAGTACCTGTAACATGCATATCACCTGGAGAGCCCTCTAAAAAGAAATCCACATCATATACATCACCTTTTTCATCCGCTAAATCAACGCAGGCAAAGTAACTCCTAGCACCGAGATTCGATAGATATTCAGTATGGACCCGAACTAATCTAAGACCAAGTGAAAGCGTATCATCAATTATGTAAAACACTCCTTCTCCTTTGGCTGTCTCCCCCTCGATATAAGTTGTTATTCCGAGCTCAATCTCCTCCATCGTTGCTTTTTCAGGAATAACCTTCTCCAAAACATCTTCGCCACTTCCTCTATTACAGGCTGCTAGGATGATCAGTAAAAATACATTTAGACTTACTTTAAAACTATTCATTTAGCAAATATACGAAATTGAAAACCCTCTAGAGCACATTACAAATCAACTGACTCATGTTACCTTAAGAGAGTACAGCGAATAATGGTCTTGTCCTAGTCATTTTTCACGATAAAAGAAGTGTATTTTATGAGAATAGATATTTACTTCCATAAGAATTGTATTTTTACCGCACAAAAATTCAAAGTTATGCCAAGACTATCTGACAAAGCGGTACATATGCCAGCTTCCCCAATTCGTAAATTGGTTCCTTTTGCTGAAACAGCTAAAAAACAAGGTAAAACGGTAATTCACCTAAATATTGGTCAACCTGACATCGAAACACCGGAAGTAGCGCGCGAAGCAATTAAAAATGCAGATATTCAAGTATTAGCATATTCTCATTCGGCAGGATTTGAATCTTACCGTAAGGGGTTAGCTGCTTATTATGTAAAAAATGGAATCAATGTTACATTTGAGGATATCTTGGTAACCACTGGAGGTTCTGAAGCTTTGATATTTGGATTCATGTCATGCTTAAACCCTGGTGACGAAATCATTATCCCAGAGCCTTTTTACGCGAACTACAATGGTTTTGCCGTTACTGCAGGTGTGAAAATTGTTCCTGTAACAGCCAATATATCTGATGGATTTGCGTTGCCTCCTGTTGAAGAATTCGAAAAGAAAATTACTTCAAAAACGAAAGCTATTCTTATATGTAACCCGGGAAATCCTACAGGTTATTTATATTCAAAAGAAGAACTTGAAAAGCTGAGTGGAATAGTTAAAAAGCATGATCTATTCTTGTTTGCAGACGAAGTTTACCGCGAATTTTGTTACGATGGCGCACAACCATTCTCTGTAATGAACTTGGAGGGACTATCGAAAAATGCCATTCTTATCGATTCTGTCTCTAAACGTTACTCGATGTGTGGAGCGCGAATCGGTGCATTAATATCAAAAAACAAAGAGGTTATCCAATCTACCTTGAAATTTGCACAAGCACGTTTATCTCCACCAACTTATGCGCAAGTAGCTTCAGAAGCAGCTCTCGCGACACCACAAAATTATTTCGATCAAGTTGTGGAAGAATACGTTCAACGTAGAGATATTATGGTGGATGGCCTCAATGCCATACCTGGTGTTCGTTGTCCAAAACCTAGAGGCGCATTTTATTGTGTGGCTGAATTCCCTGTTGATGACACAGAAAAGTTTTGTCAATGGTTACTTGAATCGTTTGATTATCAAGGAAAAACAGTCATGATGGCGCCTTTAAGTGGATTCTACTCAACACCCAGGCTAGGAAAACAAGAAGCCCGAATTGCTTATGTTTTAGAACAAGGCCTACTTAAAGACGCTGTTAAATGTCTCGAAGAAGCACTCAAGGTATATCCAGGAACTACACGATAAATACTATTTCTTTAAAATGATTATATATTAATCAATATATTTGATTAATATATGATCATTTTGTATTTTTACGAGCTCATGTAAACGTTAAATGATTTACACATGCTCAATATACACTCCAAATTTAGTTTGCGGTTCGGCATCAAGAGCATTGAGTGGATTATTGATTGGTGGTGTTCCAGCGGATATCAATCGATTGCGCTTACCGACATTAACACAACTTCCGCAGCGCTTAGCTTCATACAACAAGCACAACAAAAAAAATTACGCCCTATAATTGGTGTTGATATTCGGAACGGAATCACTCAACAATACATCCTTCTTGCTAAAAACAATAGAGGTTTTCACGAAATGAATCACTTCTTATCGGAGCACCTCCACCATAAAAAAGATTTTGAACCATCACCGACTTTCTTACCCAATTGTTTTGTGATCTACCCCTTTGGGAAAGCACCGAAAACACTACAGAATAATGAATACATCGGAATACATCCTAAAGACCTCCCATTCCTTCGTATTCATCCTGCTGCAAACCCCAATAAACTAGTGGCACTTCAAAGCATGACATTTGAAAGCAAAAGGGATTACAACGCCCATCGACTGTTGCGCGCTATTGACAAAAATTGCCTTCTCTCAAAGCTTTCATCATCCTCTCAGGCGTTCGCAGAAGATCTTTTTACGTCATTTGACAAGTTCTCCGTACAGTATAATGAGTTCGACTACCTTATCCAACAAACCGAAGCGATAATGCATGAATGTTCCATTCATTTTGATTTTGGAGAGCACGCAGAACATCAAAACTTAAAAACATACACCGGCAGTGAACTAAAAGACAAAGAATTAATTCAACTACTATGTAAAAAGGGGATTCAGCAACGTTATCCTGTATCCACTTCCGAAATAGAACAACGTATCGAGCGAGAAATTGATGTTATCGAACAGAAAGGATACTTGGCCTACTTCTTAGTTACCTGGGACATTATCAACTTCGCCAGTTCCAAAGGGTACTTCCATGTAGGAAGAGGAAGCGGCGCCAATAGCATTGTTGCTTACCTTTTAGGGATTACCGATGTCGACCCACTTGAACTTGACTTGTATTTCGAGCGGTTCATTAATCTTTATCGAAAAAATCCACCTGATTTTGACATCGACTTTTCCTGGACACAGCGCGATGAAGTTATCCGATATATTTTTGACCGCTTCGAACACACTGCGCTCTTGTGCACGTATAATACATTTCAATTTCGAGCAACATTACGGGAACTCGGTAAGGTATTCGGACTCCCCAAACACGAAATCGATGCACTAGCAGTAGGCAAACAACTAACTGGACAGTTAGACGAATTAGGGAACTTAGTAGTAAAATATAGTCGCTACATAGAAGGACTTCCTTCTTACCTTAGTGTACATGCAGGAGGAATTGTCATAAGTGAAAAACCTTTGACGTGGTTTACAGCGACCTTCCTCCCACCAAAAGGGTTTCCCACTACACAGTTCTCTATGCTAGAAGCAGAAGATGTTGGTCTCTACAAATATGATATTTTAAGTCAGCGCGGCCTAAGTAAAATCCATGACTGTATAAAAATAGCTCAAAAGAATCAACCGAATAATGTTCCCCGAAATATTCGAGACATCAATTACTTTAAAACAGACGATCGGATTCGCAACTTACTACAGACAGGAAATGCGATGGGCTGTTTTTACGTTGAATCGCCAGCTATGCGGATGCTCATGAAGAAACTCGAAGTCCAAAACTACCTAGAGTTAGTTGCTGCCAGTTCCATCATTCGTCCAGGAGTCTCCTCTTCTGGTATGATGCGTGAATACATCTTACGACATAAGGATCCAGAACGCAGAAAAACAGCTCATCCCACATTACTTGAAATCATGCCGGAAACCTATGGCGTGATGGTCTACCAGGAAGACGTTATAAAGGTAGCTCACTATTTTGCTGGACTCACCTTAGACGAATCTGACATCTTGCGGCGAGGAATGTCGGGAAAATATCGCTCCCGAGAAGAATTTCAAGCCATACGTATTAAGTTTTTTGACAATTGTGTGCAAAAAGGCTATTCAGAACAGCTGACCCAAGAAATTTGGCGGCAAATAGAAAGTTTTGCTGGGTATGCTTTTTCAAAGGGACATTCTGCATCCTACGCTGTAGAAAGTTTCCAGAGTTTATATCTAAAGGCTTACTATCCCCTCGAATATATGGTAGCAACCATTAACAATTATGGAGGATATTACCGCACAGAAATCTATATCCATGAAGCAAAAAAACAAGGCGCTCAAATAGAAGCCCCAGAAATTAATACGTGTCAATGGGAAACTACCATCCAAGGAGAAATAATTTACTTAGGATTCCACCTCATCACTGGGGTGGAAGTTGAGGCCATAAAAAAACTACTTTTCTATAGGAATCAACTCGGTAAATTCGACACATTCGAGCAGTTTTTAAATTCAGTAACGCTTTCACTAGAACAGGTACTCCTTCTTATTCGAATTGGCTCATTTAGACGTCTTGATGAAAAAAAGAAAAACCTCCTATGGAGAACACATCTCTATTACCGAAAAGAACACACTCCATTTCTTCAGTCGATGCTATTTAAAAAGCCCGCAAAGGAATATCTACTTCCAGAACTTGAAACGGCATATTTCGAACAGGCCTTTGAAGAAATGGAACTCTTGGGATTTCCTTTATGTAGTCCGTTCGAGCTCATAAGCGATACCCTTCAAGATTATATTTGCGCCAAGGATCTCGCACGTCATAACAAGCAGCAAGTCCGTTGTTACGGTTACCTCATCAGCGTGAAGAAAACAAAGACGGCGCAGGGCGAAACCATGTTGTTTGGACATTTTTATGATATCCAGGGGGATCTGCTAGATACCGTGCACTTTCCTCCTTCAGCAAAACGCTATCCATTTCATGGTGTTGGGGTGTACGAACTTCAAGGATGTGTCACGGAAGAGTTTGGCTACTTCACGTTAGAAGTAGCTTTTTTACGAAAAATAAATTACATCCCTGACGTACGGTATGAGGAAAGTTCTAAAAACAAAAAAGCCGCCTCCTAAGAGACGGCTTTCTGAATATTTCAAAGAAAATTATTTCTTAACGAAAGAATTTCTTAATACATTTCCTTTTTCAGTTTCAACAGTGTAGTAGTATACACCTGGAGACAATGCTACAACATTAAGAGTTGCAGTAGTACCAGAAACAGAAGAAGAAATTACTGTTCTACCATCCATACCAACAACAGTAACAGAATTCATAGGCTCTGCAACTGCGATATTCAATACTTCAGATGCTGGATTAGGGTATGAATTTAAGTTGAGGTTAGCCTCTAAAACACCAGAAGTATTTTCTGTACCAGTCACAGTTATATCGTCAACAATAATAACAAACTGGTCAGTCACATCATGGTGACGAATACCGATAAAAACAGAACCTTCACCATCTAAAGCACTAATATCTGCAGTCCGCACCAACCACTCATCACCAGTTTGGATAGTTTCAGTGTAAACTGGAGTAGCCGATTGAAAAGCAGTAACAGCAGCTGTTAAATCTGCAGCAGCAACTGCATAAACAGAGTAGTTCTCCGCAGGCCATGCAGGATCGGCAGCAGCTCTACCCCATGATAATTCTGCTGATGTAATGTTCGACAAATCAATCGCTGGAGATGCCCACCAATTATCAGGGGTTAAAGGAGCACCATTCCAAGATTCTGATAGCAGAACCTCACCTTGCGCATCATATGATGATCCGAAAGCCGTTCCTGCCCCGTCAGTATCAAGTAAATTGATTACAATCCATGCTGATGCATCCCCATCAACATCAATAACTGCTCCCGCTGCAAAATCCGCAGCAGTCGAAGCACTGTAAACAGTCGTTTGAGCGAGAGAAATTCCACCCATCATAAGCGTTACCGCCAAAAAGTAAAGTTTTTTCATAACAATTAATTTAATTAGTTTCAGCAAAGATAAGGAAAGTAGTACATAAATAAAAGTCTACAACCAATAATATTTTGTAAAAAAATAATATCCTGCACTGAGAGGCAAAAGAAACTACAGTTCTTTTGCCTAAATTTGCTACATGAGAAATATAATTAAGACTTTAGCAGCAACTTACACCCTACTCATTTTATTTATCTCGTGCAAGGAAAACCAATTAACTACAGCCACAAAAAATGAAATTATATCTATAAATGACAACTTTGAAGTTTGGGTAAAGCGCGAAGTAGAGGCAATGCTAAAAATTAATGCCACCGAAAACTATACCCTCACTATTCAACGGGAGTACCTCGATAGGGATACACTCATAGATGCTGTAATTTTGGTAAACAGAGAGGAGTTTGCAAAAAAGAAAGCCGGCGAAGATGGAGATACTTCTTTTGAGGAACTAGTTGGGTACACCGGCCCATACAACCATGTTTTCACATACATTAATGGAAGTAAAAAGCTCCACCAAGCTCCTCCCGTAGGATCCAGTGCTTCGCACCCCCTTACCGTGACGTTTGAAACAATTTCTAATCCATCACAAAAAGACTTTTACGTAGAATACCATGTTAAGAGCAGCGTGAACAGAAATTATTACACCCTGATTAACGGGAAAGTAGTACTCACCTTTTCTTGTCCCTTGTATGACTTTATGACACCCGAAACCCCAACAATCTATTACATCCAGCACGCTGAAAGCGATGTTCGAATAAGTAAGGACATAGCCCTTTATTACGGACAAATACAGAATTATAATCCAGCAGAAATAGAAGATTTCATGAATTACTACCCGCAAAACGTGACCGCTACAGAGGAGTTGTTCGTCTATTTCATATTTGATAAAAAACGAATGAAATATGTTACCCCTATGAAACCAAAATAGATTAAATTTTAGAGAAAGAAAGGGTAAAAAAAATGCGCAGAATCCCACGCATTTTTTTAATAAAATTTAGTGTTGTAACCTTAAGATACAACATTCATATCATCCAAGACTTTCATTACACCTCGAACGGCAACTGCTGATTCTTCCAACAACACCTTCTCGTCTGCATTTAAGTCTAACTCAATAATTTTTTCAATTCCATTTTTCCCAAGAACAACTGGAACACCCAGATAAATATCTTTCATCCCATACTCACCTTGCAACCAAGCACAAACTGGGAAAATTCGTTTCTGATCACGAACAATCGCTTCAACCATTTGAGCAGCAGCAGCTCCTGGAGCATACCAAGCTGATGTTCCCAAAAGTTTTACAATCTCTCCACCACCGAATTTCGTTCTTTCGATGATTTCGTTCAATTTATCTTCAGAAATCAATTCAGTTACAGGAATACCACCAACAGTCGTATAACGCGGAAGTGGAACCATAGTGTCTCCATGACCACCCATCAACACTGCCTGAATGTCTTTTGGTGATACATTTAATTCTAATGCCAAAAATGAACGGTAACGCGCAGTATCTAAAACACCAGCCATACCAAACACCTTTGAGGAATCAACTTTCGCCGCTAAAAATGCACAGTAAGTCATAACGTCTAACGGATTAGACACAATAACTATTTTCGCGTTAGGTGAATATTTAACCACTTGTTCAGTAACGGACTTAACAATTCCTGCATTCGTAGCGATTAAGTCATCACGAGACATACCTGGCTTTCTTGGTAAACCTGAAGTAATAACTACTACATCTGAATCTGCAGTTTTGGAATAATCATTTGTAGAACCAACAGTTCTTGAATCGTAAAGATTAATAGGAGAAGTCTCCCAAATATCAAGTGCTTTACCTTCTGCAAATCCTTCTTTAATGTCCAACAAAACAATTTCATTGGCAATCTCGCGCTGCGCCAATACATCCGCGCAAGTAGCACCTACGTTTCCGGCACCTACAACTGTTACTTTCATGTGTAAACTTTTAAATTGAGTATTAATTTCCGGGTCGAATTTAAGCATTTTACAACGACTTCCACTTCATTCACCTGATATTTTTTCATTCCGTTCAAGAAAGTTATAGCAAAATAAAAGAGAACGACTTCTTTCCAATTATCCGTTTGAATTCGTCAACTACACTCAAAAGAAAAAGCCCTTCAAAAAGATTAATTGAACGGACAACTGTTCTAAGTAATAACGGACAAAAAAGCGGTCGATTTTCCGTCTAATTGAAAAAAAAAACAAAACTTTGGCAACCGTTCGAATTGAACAGCGTCTTTAATCTGAAACAAAACGTGAATAACGATCGACTCAAAAAACTAATTAAGAAGTGTGCTCGCGGCGAGAAGCCAGCGCAAGAAAAACTTTTTAAACTGTTTTACGGGAAGATGATGGGAGTCTGTATGCGTTATACGAAAGACCAAGACAGAGCCCAAGAAGTTGTTCAAGAAGGTTTTATAAAGGTCTTTGATAAGCTGAGTGAATTTGATTTTAAAGGTTCCTTTGAAGGATGGGTGAGAAGAATCATGGTGAATGCTTCAATTGATGCCATCCGAAAAAGAAATCGCGGACCATTTTCTACGGATGAAGATTTTATTTTCGACAGTGCAAATCCACTGGAGGAAGTAGCTGATTTCGACGATGAGTTAACAAAACTAAAAGCTGAATATGCAATGCGAGCGATTCAATCGCTCTCTCCAGCTTACAGAACAGTATTTAACTTATACGTAATAGAAAATTATTCCCACAAAGAAATAGCGGAAATACTTTCAATATCTGAAGGTACATCTAAGTCAAACCTCGCAAAAGCAAAACAAAACCTTCGGGAAAAATTAAAAGAACAGTTTAAGAAATTAGACGTATGAAAAAAGATAAATTAGAACAGTTTTTTAGCGATAAGCTTGAAAATTTTGAAGCACCTTACGATGCGAATGCATGGATGAGTGTTGCTTCAAAAATAGGTGAAGGCGGACCATCTTCAGGGCTGTCTCGCGCTGCCAAAATTGGATTAATCTCCCTAGCGGCTGTCTTTGCAGGATTTGTTATCTACACATTTATTTTGGAAGAGAAGACAATTACTCACCAATCAATAGCTTCAATTGAAGAACCTGCAGAGGTAAAAGCTGTAGAGAGTTCTGTCAAAGAAATCAAGGAACAAACTCTTGTGACTCTATCTGAAAATAACGCAAACCTTGAATCAAACAGTACGCCATCTGAATTAAATGAGGAGAATGCTCAGGAAGTAGAATTGAACTCTAGGACAATCGCTAACGAGACATCTCATCTATACAATGTGGAATCAGAGAGTTCTATCTCACATTCTAATCCTGTCATTACAAATGTGGTAACCAATTCAAAAAACAACTTTATTGCTGGACACGTCAGTACTCTACTATTGTGTAAAGGAGAAAATGTTACCATTTCTAATCTTGGTAAAGAGAAGGAAGTAGTCCGTTTCACAGTGAATGGAAAGACGATTCAATTGACAACTGGAAAGAAAACTTCATTAACCATACATGAACCAACAGAAATACGTTTTACAAATGATAAGAATGAATTAATTCGATTAGAAGACATTCAGATACTTGAGAATCCGCATCCGCACTTCGATGTTGATGCAAACATTTACGAAGAAGGCCTCCCAGTTGCAAAATTCACATCTTACGGTAATTACAAGTCTATTTCATGGGATTTTGGCAATGACCAAACAGCCTTAGGTCCAGAACCCACAGCCCATTACTTTGACAAAGGCGTCTTCCCAGTAACATTAACTGTAATCGGTGCCAATGGGTGTATTGGAACAGAAACAAAAAATGTTGAAATCTCAGACAAATACAATCTTCTAGCTACCAATTCTATTCGCCTGAATGATCCGAATCTTGAGACGCGAACATTTATGCCATTTTGTTTGAAGGAACGTGAAACGAAATTCAATCTTACTATCATTGACCCGAAAGACAATTCGGTCGTATTCTCATCAAATGATACTTCCAAATCTTGGGACGGAACAGATCAACGCACAGGAAGATTACTTCCAACATACAAGACGTTTATCTGGCAAGTGCAATTAGAAACGCCGATGCAAGGAGAAAGAGGAATTTACAATGGTACAGTAACTATTGTCGAGTAACTTTAATTAGCATTCAACAAAAAGACCTTGTTCATATGAACAGGGTCTTTTTTAGGGTTAATAAAAAAGTGAAAATTCTCTCAGATTACACGAGTATTCTTGTAACTTTGCTCCCCGTAGTTACAAATTTTATATATGTCAAATTCCACTAAGTACGTTTTTGTAACCGGGGGTGTCGCTTCATCACTTGGAAAAGGTATTATCTCTGCTTCTTTAGCTAAGTTATTGCAAGCTAGAGGATATTCTACCACCATTCAAAAATTAGATCCGTATATCAACATTGATCCGGGAACACTGAATCCATATGAGCACGGAGAATGTTATGTTACGGATGATGGAGCGGAAACAGATCTAGATCTAGGACACTATGAGCGATTCTTGAATGTTCGTACTTCTCAAGCGAATAACATTACCACTGGAAGAATATATCAATCCGTTATTGATAAAGAGCGTCGTGGGGAATATTTAGGAAAGACAGTTCAAGTTATTCCTCACATTACGGATGAGATAAAATTGAATATTCAATCCCTTGGTCAATTAGGAGAATATGACATTGTTATTACTGAAATAGGTGGGACAGTGGGAGATATAGAATCTCTTCCATATGTAGAAGCAGTGCGGCAAATGTTGTGGGAATTTGAAGATGATTGTATCGTAGTTCACCTGACCCTGGTCCCCTATTTGGCAGCTGCTGGAGAATTAAAAACTAAACCTACTCAACATGCTGTGAAGCAATTGTTGGAATTAGGTGTTCAACCCGATATTTTATGCTGTCGAACAGAACACGAGTTAGACTTAAACCTTCGCAAGAAAATCGCCAAGTTTTGTAACGTAGCACCTGAAGCGGTAATCGAATCTCGTGACGCATCTTCCATTTATGATGTTCCATTGTTGATGCAGGCTGAAGAACTGGATGAAATTGTTCTCAAAAAACTTGGATTATCACGTAAATCAACACCTGACCTTACCAATTGGAAAAGTTTTTTAAGTACATTAAAGAATCCTGAACACGAAGTGAATATTGGACTCATCGGAAAATACGTAGAATTAAAAGATGCTTACAAGTCAATTAATGAAGCCTTTATTCATGGTGGGACGGCGCACAAATGCAAAGTCAATATTCATTGGATACATTCTGATAAATTGACAAAAACGAATGTTGATAAAAATTTGGCGAAATTAGATGGAATCCTTGTTGCTCCAGGTTTTGGCTCAAGAGGGATTTCTGGAAAAATCAGTGCAGTGAAATTTGCACGTGAGAATAACATTCCGTTCCTAGGAATTTGTCTAGGGATGCAATGCGCTGTGATCGAATTTGCACGTCACGTCATTGGATGGGAAGAAGCCCATACCGTTGAGATTGCACCAGATAGCAAGCGCCCAGTAATTACACTCATGGAAAGTCAAAAGAATATTGAAGACATGGGTGGAACTATGCGTTTAGGAGCTTACAAATGTGAACTAAAATCTGATTCTAAAATTTATGATGCGTATAACCGAGAAGTTATTCGGGAACGTCACCGACATCGTTTTGAGTTTAATAGTGAATATACTGAAGAATTTGAAAAATACGGCATGATTGCCACTGGAAAAAATCCTGAAACTGGACTAGTTGAAGTAGTTGAAATCCCGTCTCACCCTTGGTTTGTTGGGGTTCAGTTCCACCCAGAATACAAAAGTACTGTGGAAGCTCCACACCCCCTATTTGCGGCATTTATAAAAGCCTCGTTGGATAATAAAAAATAAACGAATTCGAATACACAAAAATGGATAGAAATACATTAATTGGTTTAGGATTAATAGGAATTATACTAGCAGTTTTTACTTATATTAATCAACCTAGTCCTGAAGAGATTCAAGCACAGCAAAAGAAAGCGCAACAAGAACTAGAGCAACGTCGAATGCTCGAGCAGGAGCAACAAGCGGACGAAACTCCTCTAACCCTTAACATCCCTGAAAACCTTGTTGCAAAGCTTGACTCAACCGGCAACCAAGTAGTTGATTCTGTCGGGAGAATTGTATATACAGATACACTTGTTGCGCGTGACACAATTTTAATGGGTGCGACAGCCAGCAAGGAAGAAGTGCCTTTGGAAATAACGACAGCCAGCGACGACTTCAAAGGAGAGGTGATCACATTAGAAAATGATAAAATTTTCCTTGAAATTTCGACAAAAGGCGGGGGTGTTGTAGGTTCTTACCTGAAAGAGCATCAAACCTACGACGATTTCGTGAAAAATGAACCAGGCACAATCACTCCGCTGAAATTATTTGATGATGAAAACGCTACAAATGAATTGAGCTTTACCATGAATGGTGAAGAAGTGCGTACTGGAAACAAAGCTTTTGAGATCGTTCAGCAAACGGAAGACTATATTGAATTGCGTCACGTTTTTGACGCTAAGAAGTCTGTATCCTTCATCTATTCGATTCTTCCAGACAATCACCACGTCAACTATTCGATTAAAATGAATGGTTTTGAAGGAGCCGTATTGCCAGAAAATGTTTTTCTCAACTGGCAAACAGATTTACTAAAAACCGAACGTTTGTTATCTGAGCAAAGAAGAACGTCAACTGTGTTTTTCAAAGGTATGAATGATTCCTATGATTACCTCAGTGAATTTTCGGACGACGAATACACACCAGATTTAGATCTAGAATGGGTTGCTTTCAAACAAAGTTATTTTTCCTCGATTATGATGCCCGAAAATGGCTTCAAAAAGGATGGAACAGAATTTATCATCAAAAATTATGGTGAAGGACATGAAAAAGATAGTTCTCATGTAAAGCTATACAGCGCAAAAATGAACCTTAATTTGACTGATACAGGCAACGGAATTGCATCCATGAATTGGTTTTTCGGGCCAAACGACTACTACCTACTGGAACAGTATGGGAATGAGACGGAAGATATTATCAACTTAGGATGGGGGCTCTTTAGATGGGTTAATATCTATGCAATTCAACCTATATTTACCTGGTTGTCTTCGTTTGGGTTTAACTTGGGATTAGCCATATTACTATTAACGTTTATCGTGAAGATGGCCTTAACGCCGATTCAATGGAAAATGTATTCTTCTTCGGCAAAAATGAAAATACTAAAGCCTGAAATTGAAGAGTTAAACAAAAAGTATCCGAATAAAGAAGACGGAATGAAAAAGCAAATGGAGATGATGTCCATGTATCGCGAGTCTGGAGCTTCACCGCTATCTGGTTGCGTTCCTATGTTGATTCAAATGCCAATCCTTTTCGCCGTATTCCGCTTCTTCCCAAGCTCGTTTGAACTTCGTCAAAAAAGTTTCTTGTGGGCTGAAGATCTCTCGAGCTATGATTCGATTTACGACTTCGGTTTCAATATTCCACTCTACGGAGACCACATCAGTTTATTTACATTATTGATGGCAGGAACAACATTGGTTTACACCACGATGAATAGCGGAAACATGCAGCAACCTTCTCAACCAGGTATGCCCAACATGAAAATTATCATGTACATCTTCCCATTCATGATGATCTTTTTCTTTAATAACTTCTCCTCTGGATTGAGTTATTATTACTTCATCTCAACCTTAATGTCTATCCTTACAATGCTCATGATCAAGCGATTCTTCGTGGATGAGGAGAAATTGAAAGCAAAAATGGCGGCGCGAAAGGCATCCGCTCAAACCAAAGGAGGTAAAACAGGTAAAAAATCGAAATTCCAAGAACGCTTAGAGCAAATGCAAAAAGCACAACAAGAAAAGTTGAAAGGTAAAAAGTAGTACCATGAAAATATACCCACTGAATACCGGTAATTTTAAACTCGACGGTGGAGCTATGTTTGGTGTTGTTCCGAAGTCGCTTTGGTCCCGAACCAATTCTGCTGACGAAAACAACATGTGTAGTTGGGCGATGCGTTGTTTGCTAATTGAAGATGAAGATCGGCTAATCTTGATCGACACAGGGATTGGCGATAAGCAAAGTGAAAAGTTCTTCTCTTATTATTATTTATTTGGAGAAGATTCACTTATTGGAAAACTAGGAAAACTAGGTTTTACTCCTGACGACATTACAGATGTTTTTCTAACACATTTACATTTCGACCATTGCGGAGGTGCAATTGTTCAAACAGGAGAACACACTTACCAGCCTTTCTTTAAAAATGCAACATACTGGAGCACAGAACGTCATTGGAACTGGGCAATCAAACCCAATCCAAGAGAGAAAGCTTCCTTCTTAAAAGAAAACATCCTTCCCATTCAAGAAAGTGGTCAACTGAAGTTTATTGAGCGATCAGGGGATTACGTGAAGAACGTTTTGCCCAATATCGATGTCTTCTTCGTTGATGGGCACACTGAAAGTCAAATGATTCCACACATTCATTACAAGGGAAATACGCTTGTATTTATGGCGGACTTGCTGCCTTCTGTAGGACACATCCCGCTTCCTTACGTTATGGGTTACGACACGCGACCTTTATTAACGCTCACGGAGAAGGAACTTTTCTTGAACCAGGCAGCTCAAGAAGGTTATATTCTATTTCTTGAACACGATTACGTCAACGAATGCTGTACGTTGGAACAAACAGAAAAAGGTGTTCGATTAAAAGAGACGTTCGCCTTCAAAGATTTGTTCTCATCGCTCTAGGACTACAAGCCTTTTTTTTCTTACTTTAGACCCGAATACGCGAATTATGGATAAATTTTTAATCGAACTTCTTCAACTGAGCAATTCTGTCATTTTACCTGATTTCGGCGCCATTGTTATTGCCAACGAAAACACAGGAGACGTGATGTTTGATGAAAACTTGAAATTCAATGACGGTAAACTGATTGCGTTAATCGTTGCGAATTCAACTATGGATGAACAAGATGCTACAAATATGGTAGCTAAATATGTTCGTGACATTCAGATTCAACTCGATAAAGGCGATTCGTATGATATTTTTGGATTAGGAAGTTTCACCAAAAATCAAGACGGAAATATTGTGTTTAATGGGAGTATTAAGACAGCAGAGAAAAGTGCCCCTCAAGAATTTATGGGACCATCACCTACTCCAGTTGCTCAAAGCGAAGAAAAGAAAGAAACTGCGCCATTATCGAAACTAGAGGAGCCAAAGGAAGAAACGCCAGATAATGAGCGACCTGAACTGGACCTCTCCTCGGTAACCGCCTCGACGCAAGAGAGTTTAGCACCTGCAAAAAAGACCTCAGCCCCATCAGTGAAACCTCCTATTCAAAAAGAAATAAAGAAACGCGGAGTCTTATTTTGGGTGTTAATTTTCTTTTTACTCGTACTTTCAGGAGGAGGGATTTTCGTTGGCATCAAGTATGAAGAAGTGAAAAACTATTTGGGTTGGAACGATTTCGAAGTTAATAACGATACTGAGACATCTCGAAAACTCGAAAATTCATCCGTTGATTTTGAAAAAATCCAAACTGAAGACCTTATCGAAACGGAGGTTTTCACTGAAGACACCATTTCAACTGAATTAGAGGACGAAGAAGTATTCGAAGAAGAAGAAGAAACAATCATAGAAGAGGAACCCATCGAAGAAACAATTGCAGAACAACCAACAAATGGAAATTCTTACCATCTCATTGGAGGTAGTTTCTCAAGCGCTGAAAATGCGGAGAAATTCGCTAAAGAACTTCAATCCAATGGATTCCCTGCACGTGTATTGGGACAATTTAACGGTTTATATATGGTAAGCGTTAAATCATTCAGCTCTCAAGGAGATGCGTTCGCTGAGCTTAAAAGCATTCAAGAGCAAGTTCCTGGCGCATGGTTATTCAAGAACCCTAAATAGGTTGCGCTTTCGAACATGGACGAGCAAAAAAAGCTGATTAACATTAAAAAAGTGATTTCCGATAAGAATCCTAAACTTCTCAAACGGACTCCTGGATTTGTCGTTCGCTATTTGCAGCGTATTTTGCATGAGAAGGATGTCAATCAGTTTATTCACGACCACAAAGAGGATAGCCCAATTGAGTTTTGTCTTTCTGTAATGAATAAATTCAACATCCACGTTACAACCCAGGGTATTGAAAATATTCCCAAAGAAGGAGGTGCCATTCTAGCCTGCAATCATCCTTTAGGAGGAATGGATGCCATGGCACTTGTCACTGTACTCCATGAGAAAAGACCAGATATAAAATTTATTGTTAATGACGTCCTGCTGCATTTGGAGAATTTAAAACCCATTTTTGTGGGCGTCAATAAATACGGCTCAAATGCTACTGACTCGCTTAAAAAAGTGGATGAGAGCTTCCAAGGGGAAGACTTACTCTGTATTTTCCCCGCTGGTTTGGTGAGTCGAAAAACGAATGGAAAAGTCCAGGATCTTCAGTGGAAAAAAACGTTCATTTCCCGAGCTAAAAAATATGATAAACCCATCATTCCAGTTTTTATAGATGGTGAACTTTCAAAGTTTTTCTATAACCTATATCGCCTCCGAAAAATAATCGGAATAAAAGCGAATATCGAAATGCTGTATTTAGTAAATGAATTGTACAAGCAGCACGACAAGAAAATTGAAATTCACATGGGAAAACCTATATTTGCGGAGCAACTCGACGCATCTAAGAATTATCAAGAATGGGCTGAGCACATTCAAAAAGAAGTATATACATTAAAGTCAGACAAATGACCGGAAACGTAGAGCCAATAATTGACCCAATTGATCGATCGCGACTCAAAAAAGAACTTTCTAAAGACCGTTTTGCACGCCATACACGCAAAGGAGAGAACGAAATTTACATCGTAAATCACCATAATGCACCAAATGTGGTTAGAGAAATTGGACGTCTTCGAGAGCTGTCTTTTCGAACTGCAGGTGGAGGCACTAAAAAATCATTGGACTTAGACGAATATGATACACGAGATTTGTGCTACGAGCAACTCATCGTTTGGAGTCCTGAAGATGAGGAAATTATTGGAGGGTACCGATTTATTGATTGCGCGAAAGTGATTGAAAGCGGAATTTCTCCTCTCCCCATGAGCACAAGCCATTACTTTCACTTCTCAGATGACTTTGTAAAAAACTATCTTCCGAATACGATTGAATTAGGGCGGAGCTGGGTGCAACCGATGTTTCAACCCAGTTTGAATCCGCGGAAAGGATTGTTTGCGCTGGATAACATTTGGGATGGTCTCGGGGTATTAACCATCGTTTATCCCGAATTGAAATACTTCTTCGGAAAGGTAACCATGTATCCAGAGTACAATCGGGAATGTCGTGATTTCTTGCTTCAATTCATGCGTCATTATTTCCCCGATCACGAAAAGTTGGTAACACCGATTCACCCACTTCAGCAAGATTATAATGAGCAAGAAATTCAAGCACTCATCGAAGGACTTGATTTCAAAGATGGATTTAAAGTATTGAACCAATATGTGCGCACTCGTGGTGAAAATGTACCCCCATTAGTCAACATCTACATGCACCTATCACCTACGATGAAAACATTTGGAACTGCCGTCAATCCAGACTTTGGAGGGGTTGAAGAAACCGGAATTATGGTGACTATCGCGGATATTTTCGAAGACAAGAAGGAACGTCACATCGCTCCTTTGCTCGGGAACTCATAACCATCCTGAGCGATGAACTTAGAGATTATTTACGAGGACGAATACCTAATAGCCATCAATAAACCCCATGGATTGCTTGTTCATCGTTCGTCGATTGCTACAAATACTGATCTCTATGCACTCCAGCTGCTCCGTAATCAAGTAGGTTATCATGTATTTCCCGTACATCGCTTGGATCGAAAAACGGCAGGAGTTTTAGTATTTAGCAAAACTGCGGAATTTGTTGCGCCCATGCAGCAAACGTTACACGAGGAATCTACAGCAAAAAGATACCACGCCATTGTAAGAGGTTTTTTTCCGGAAGAAATCATTGTCGATTATGCACTCACGAACGACAAAGGAAAAACCCAAGAAGCCATCACCCTTTTCAAGTGTATTCAACGAACAGAATTACCGATTGCACTGGGAAAACATCAGACTTCGCGTTACTCGCTGATTGAAGCGTATCCAAAAACGGGGCGTATGCATCAAATTAGAAAACACTTGAATCACCTCAGACATCCCATTATCGGAGATCGCCCTCATGGGTGTAATAAGCAAAATAAACTCTTTTTGGAAAAATGGCAGCTAAATACGATGTTACTTGACGCGAAAGAGTTGACATTTATTCATCCAGCATCAAGAGAAACTATTCATATAAAAGCAGATTATTCGGAAGAGTTTGTTCGGATTTCTACTGCGTTATTTTTTACGAGTAATTTAGAAATAAATTGAACAAGGGTGAAGCATTCTACTACATGCATTAGAAAAAAGTTTATAAATGCCTAGTTAAAGAGTATTGCACCTCTAGCTTTTCAATTTTCCAATTAACAAAAAACTATTTTCACATTTTTCATTCTTTTTACTTGCGGTTAGAATTGTAAAACTCTATTTTTGACAGGCAATTTAATATTTGATAAAATCTCGCAACATGAGCGTATTAGTAAATAATAATTCTAAAGTAATCGTACAAGGTTTCACGGGGAGTGAAGGAACTTTCCATGCTGGTCAAATGATGGAGTATGGAACAAATGTAGTTGGAGGGGTTACTCCAGGAAAAGGAGGGCAAACTCACCTTGACCGTCCTGTTTTTAACTCTGTACAAGACGCAGTAGATAAAACTGGTGCAGATGTAACTATCATTTTTGTTCCCCCAGCATTTGCTGCCGATGCAATTATGGAAGCTGCTAACGCTGGAATCAAAGTGATTGTATGTATTACAGAGGGTATTCCTGTGCGTGATATGACGGTGGTAAAAGACTACATCAAAGATTATGACTGTCGATTGATTGGTCCTAACTGTCCTGGAATCATCACTGCTGACGAAGCAAAAGTAGGTATTATGCCAGGTTTTGTTTTTAAGAAAGGGAAAATTGGAATTGTTTCTAAATCAGGAACATTAACATACGAAGCGGCAGACCAAGTAGCGAAAGCTGGATTAGGAATTACTACAGCAATCGGAATCGGTGGTGACCCAATTATTGGTACAACCACGAAAGAAGCAGTTGAACTATTAATGAACGATCCTGAAACTGAAGGAATCGTGATGATTGGTGAAATTGGTGGTAACTTGGAAGCAATTGCTGCACGTTGGATTAAAGAAAATAGCACAAAACCTGTAGTAGGTTTTATCGCTGGTGAAACTGCACCAAAGGGAAGAACAATGGGGCATGCTGGTGCTATTGTTGGTGGAAGCGAAGACACTGCTGAAGCGAAGAAAGCAATCATGCGTGAGTGCGGAATCCATGTGGTAGATTCTCCAGCACACATTGGTAAGAAAATGGCAGAAGTATTAGGCGTTACTGCTTAATTCTTCAGTTAAAGCATATTGAAAAGGCTGTCTAAAATTAGACAGCCTTTTTTACTTTCTATATCCCCAGCAGATTTATTCAGCTGATTTTGTTTTCAGTATTATCGTTTAATCACTTTGAATGAATTCTCGTTAACTTCCAAAAAGTATACACCGTTTGGAAGGTTGGTTACATTTATAGATTTGCTCCCTATTCCTTCAAAAACTAACACACCTAATGAATTTGTCAAGCGTACATTGTCTGAAGCGCGAATTCCGTTGATCGTGAGTTCATGTGCAACAGGATTCGGATAAATAGTAATTTGGGCAGCAGGCAGCTCACTTAACCCAGTGGTAGGTTCCTCACAATCGAATACGCATTGTGCATTCACCACCGTTCGAACATCATTCGCCTCCAAGGCATCTATCACTAATTTATCATCGCATTGATCCTTCAAATATATATTCAACCAAGGAATCATGTAGTCGCTGCTCGTTTCTTGCTGTTCTATTCGTGTTACCGTAATTCCACCTGCAGAAAATGCTTCTCCAGTATCACAATTAAAATTAGGGTTGGCAAAATAACAATGTGCTCCGCCGGTAATTGAGACATAGTATTTACACGTCGAAGTTAGAGCGTTAAAAATAGGTAAGTGATGATCAGCTTCAGGGGTCACACCATCCGCAGAACCTGACAAGACCAATGCAGGCAAAGAAACAGATGCAGCCGCAGTCACAGCACTTGGATTAGTTTCAGCAGGAGCTAAACCAATTATCGTTTGGATATTGGTGGTTTCATTAGCGGCAATGAACGTAGCCCCCCCTCCCATTGAGTGGCCGCAAATAGCAGCCTTGCCTGAAAGTTTATTATTGAAAAGACTGGTCACATCATCGTTTAACACTAATAATTCATCCACGACCAATGCCAAGTCTTTTCCAAAATCTTCGTGAGAAGGTGAAAACCATCCTTCTGTTCTTGGAAACGCCACAATGTACCCATTGGCTACTAAATCGGTCCAGATATTTTCATACGCATCCCAAGACATCACGAAACCATGCCCGAAAACAACAATTGGAAACTCCCCTTCCGATACAGGCACATCCGTTCCAGCAGTGGTGGCAGGATAATAAATCTCGGTTTGGATTTGTCGACCTGCGCCTCCTCCACTTCCAAACCCTCCTGTTCTGGAAGGATCATTAAACGTTATCGTTGTAGTTCCAACTTGTTGCGCGTGCATCACAAAGCACGACCCCAAAATAATATATAAACTCGTCAATCTGCTCATAACACCATTCAATTGTTTGACCAAATGTATGAAATAGTGTATTTTCATGCGCAACGAATTACATGAAAGGTATAAAATTGATGTTAAAAAAAGACCCGTTCAAATATTACCTTTCGGGATTTCTTCTTGTTAAAAAACAAGTTCATAATTCTCTTCTACGCGATTACCGCACGCATCCTCTAAACGCAATACTACCTCTTTCTTCCCTACGATGGATGCATCAGGGG
>JAQWYK010000046.1 GCA_029254025.1 Crocinitomicaceae bacterium
CGTGTAATTCACTCGTAATTGGGTGAAATTTTGCATATTTGAAAAGTAAGTTTATTAAATAAGTATATTAACAAGTAACAAATAAAAAATGGCTAAGGAAAATTTTAATCGTTCCAAACCACACGTAAACATTGGAACAATTGGTCACGTCGATCACGGGAAAACTACTTTAACAGCTGCTATTTCATCTGTATTAGCTAGTAAAGGTTTAGCTCAATCCCGCAGTTTTGACACTATCGACAATGCTCCAGAAGAAAAAGAGCGTGGTATCACAATTAACACTTCTCACATTGAGTATGAAACGGTAAATCGTCACTATGCGCATGTTGACTGTCCAGGTCACGCCGATTACGTGAAGAACATGGTAACTGGTGCTGCTCAAATGGATGGTGCAATTTTAGTAGTTGCTGCGACTGATGGTCCAATGCCACAGACTCGTGAGCACATCCTTTTAGGACGTCAAGTAGGTGTTCCAAGAATCGTAGTATTCTTGAACAAAGTGGATATGGTAGATGATGCTGAGCTCTTAGAGTTAGTAGATATGGAAGTACGTGAATTGCTTTCTTTCTACAGCTATGATGGTGATAATGCTCCTGTGATTATGGGATCTGCACTTGGAGCTTTAAATGGTGAAGAGAAGTGGGTGAATTCTGTAATGGAGTTGATGGATGCTGTAGATTCTTACATCGAGTTACCTCCACGTGATGTTGATAAGCCTTTCTTGATGCCAGTTGAAGACGTTTTCTCGATTACAGGTCGTGGAACAGTTGCAACGGGTCGTATCGAAACAGGTGTTATTAACTCCGGTGAAGAAGTACATATCTTAGGTATGGGTGACGAGAAGTTAGTTTCCACAGTAACTGGTGTTGAGATGTTCCGTAAGATTTTGGATAGAGGTGAAGCAGGTGATAACGTTGGTCTTCTTTTAAGAGGTATCGACAAGAAGGATATCCGTCGTGGTATGGTTATCGCTAAGCCAGGTTCTACTACTCCACACACTAAATTCAAAGCTGAAATTTATGTGTTGAAGAAAGAAGAAGGTGGTCGTCACACTCCATTCCATAACAAGTACCGTCCTCAATTCTACTTCCGTACAACTGACGTAACAGGAGAGATCTTCTTAGAGGAAGGACGTGAGATGGTAATGCCAGGTGATAACGTAACTATTAATGTTACATTGATCGTTCCTGTAGCAATGGATAAAGGACTTCGTTTTGCAATCCGTGAGGGTGGTAGAACTGTAGGTGCTGGTCAGGTTACAGAGATCGTAGAGTAATTAAATATATGAATGAGGAAAGGGGAGTTCATGCTCCCCTTTTTTCTACGGGTGTAGCTCAGCTGGTAGAGTAGTGGTCTCCAAAACCATTGGTCGTGGGTTCGAATCCTACCGCCCGTGCTAAATAAAGTAATTGTGGCGAATATTGTAACATATTTACAGGACACTTGGCACGAATTAGTGCACAAGGTAACATGGCCTACTTGGACGGAGTTACAGAATAATACTATTATAGTTGTTATTGGTTCGGTTATTTTTTCTCTTCTCATTTTTGTGATGGACTTCATCTTCGGTGTGAATCCTTCAACCTATTTCTGGGAAGGAATATTAGGTATAATTTACCCTTAATTAAAAGGAGTAAATATTCATTAAATGATTGGTACTGTGGGAGAAATAAAAAAGAGATGGTATGTCGTTCGCGCCATTAGTGGTAAAGAGGCTAAAGTGAAAGAGTATCTAGAAATGGAGATCAATCGCTTGAAGATGAACGAATACGTAGGACAGATTTTGATACCTACTGAGAAAGTTTTTCAAATTCGAAATGGTAAAAAAGTGAGTAAGGAGAAATCTTACTTACCAGGTTATGTGCTCGTAGAGGCTGCTCTTGTAGGAGAGGTTCCTCATGTCATTAAAGGTATTCCTAACGTTATTGGTTTTTTAGGAGGCGTCAAAGGCGGAGATCCTATGCCTATGCGTATTTCCGAAGTGAATCGTATTCTTGGAAAAGTTGATGAGCTTTCTGAGAACGAAGAAGAAATGAAAATTCCATTTGTTGTTGGTGAATCTGTAAAAGTTATCGATGGTCCGTTTAACAATTTTAATGGAACGATTGATGAAATCAACGAGGATAAGAAAAAGCTTAAGGTGATGGTGAAGATTTTCGGAAGAAAAAATTTAGTCGAACTAAGCTATATGCAAGTAGAGAAAGAAAGTTAAGTTGTATTTAACCAGTAGTAGTGGTTGCGGTGATTAAAGCTTCCCATCGATCTGCCACGTTAGGACTACATAAATTATATAAAAATGGCTAAAGAAGTAGCAGGATTGATCAAATTACAGGTCAAAGGTGGTGCTGCCAATCCTTCTCCACCCGTTGGACCAGCCCTTGGTGCAAAAGGTGTGAACATCATGGAATTCTGTAAGCAGTTTAATGCGCGTACACAGGATAAACCAGGTAAGGTATTGCCAGTCGTTATTACCGTTTATGGTGATAAATCTTTCGACTTTGTAATAAAAACTCCTCCAGCGGCGATTCAATTGCTCGAGGCTGCAAAACTCAAAAGTGGTTCTGCTGAACCAAACAGAGTGAAGGTTGCAGCAGTAACTTGGGATCAAGTGAAAGCGATTGCTGAGGACAAAATGCAAGACATGAACTGTTTTACGGTTCAATCTGCAATGAGAATGGTTGCCGGAACGGCGCGTAGTATGGGTATCACAGTGAAGGGAGATTTTCCTTCTAACTAAAATTCATGAATCATGGGACGTATTTCTAAAAAAAGAAAAGAAGTTCTTGCTAAGTATGACTTAGACAAGACGTACTCGTTGGCAGAGGCATGTGATTTAGTTAAGGAAATCACAACAACTAAATTTGATGCTTCAGTTGACGTTAGTGTTCGATTGGGTGTAGACCCTCGAAAAGCAAACCAAATGATCAGAGGTACAGTGGCGCTTCCACATGGTACTGGTAAAGATGTAAGAGTGCTTGTGCTTTGTACTCCAGATAAGGAGGAAGAAGCAAAAGCAGCTGGTGCAGATCACGTTGGTTTGGATGACTATATCGCTAAAATTAAAGGCGGTTGGACAGACATTGATGTTATTATTACGATGCCCGCGGTTATGGGTAAAGTTGGTGCACTTGGTCGTGTTTTAGGACCCCGTGGATTAATGCCTAACCCAAAAACGGGTACTGTTACTATGGACGTTGCAAAAGCAGTTCAAGAAGTGAAAGCAGGTAAGATTGACTTCAGAGTTGATAAGTATGGTATTGTTCATTCATCAGTTGGTAAAGTTTCCTTTGAAGGAGTTAAAATCAAGGATAATGCAAGTGAACTTATCAGCACTTTGATAAAAATGAAACCAGCTGCAGCGAAAGGTACTTATGTTAAAAGTATCTACTTGAGCTCTACAATGAGTCCAAGTATTCAGATTGATACCAAATCTGTTGTGGCTTAAAAACGTTAAATTATGACAAAAGAAGAAAAAGCACAGTATATAGATAATCTGACAGTTGAATTACAAGAAGCTGGGATTTTCTATTTGGCAGATACGTCTGATTTGACGGTTGAGACAATCAACGCTTTACGTAGAAAATGTTTTCAGAGTAACATTCGCCTTAAAGTGGTGAAAAATACATTGCTTGAAAAAGCGATGGATGGTGTTGCTGATAAAGACTATGGAAACTTAAAAGGAGTTCTGTCCGGCCCGACATCGATTATGTTTGCTGAAGTAGGTAATTTACCTGCTAAAATTATCAAGGATTTCCGTAAAAAGAATGCAAAACCTATTTTGAAAGGAGCGTACATCGAAGAATCTATTTACGTAGGTGATGATCAACTCGATGCACTAGAGTCTATCAAAAGTAAGGATGAGCTTATCGGAGAAATCATTGGTCTTCTTCAGAGTCCAGCGAAAAATGTTGTATCTGGACTTAAAGGACAAGGTGGTAAGATTGCAGGAATCCTTAAAGCGCTCTCAGAAAGAGCATAGTATATTAATTATTTTTGAACCTTTATTAAATTAAATAAAATGGCTGATTTAAAAGAAATGGCGGAAGCCCTAGTGAACCTTACAGTAAAAGATGTTAACGAACTTGCGAATATCTTAAAAGAAGAATATGGTATCGAACCTGCTGCTGCTGCTGTAGCTGTAGCTGCTGGAGGTGCTGCTGGAGATGGTGAAGCTGCCGCTGAAAAATCTGAGTTTGATGTAATTCTTAAGTCTGCTGGTGGTTCTAAACTTGCTGTTGTTAAGCTTGTGAAAGAATTGACTGGTCTTGGACTGAAAGAAGCAAAAGATTTAGTTGATGGTGCTCCTGCTCCAGTGAAAGAAGGAGTTTCTAAAGACGAAGCTGAAGGTCTTAAATCTTCACTAGAAGAGGCTGGAGCTGAAGTTGAAATTAAGTAATTTACTTACTTTTTTATATGCACAGGCACCCCAATTTGGGGCTGCCTTGTGCTGTTTAAAGACGTCTCATAACGTCTTGGTTATTTTTACTAATAAAAACTAGTAGTCTTGGCAACATCGAATAACACCGTTACAAGAATAAATTTTGCTTCGAGCAAAAATATTTTTGAATATCCTGATTTCTTAGATATTCAATTAAAGTCGTTCCGTGAGTTTTTCCAATTGGAAACTACTCCTGAGAACCGTGATAGTGAAGGATTGTTTAAAGTATTCTCTGAAAACTTCCCAATAACTGATACACGCAATCAATTTGTGCTTGAATTTTTGGATTATTTCGTAGATCCCCCGCGTTACTCGATTGAAGAGTGTATTGAGCGAGGATTGACGTACAGTGTTCCTTTGAAGGCAAAATTAAAATTATATTGTACTGACCCAGAACACGAAGATTTCGAAACAATCGTACAGGATGTTTACTTAGGTACAATTCCTTACATGACTCCGAAAGGTTCGTTTGTGGTAAATGGTGCTGAACGAGTGATTGTATCACAATTGCACAGGTCTCCAGGTGTGTTCTTTGGACAAAGTCGCCATGCAAATGGAACAAAGCTATACTCTGCTAGAATCATTCCTTTCAAGGGTTCTTGGATGGAATTTGCTACGGATATCAATAATGTAATGTATGCGTACATTGACCGTAAAAAGAAGTTACCTGTTACTACCCTCTTCCGTGCTATCGGTTATGAGAGTGATAAGGATATCCTTGAGATCTTCGGTCTTGCTGATGAGATAAAGGCTAACAAAACAAATTTGAAAAAAGCAGTTGGTCGTAAACTAGCTGCGCGTGTTTTAAAAACATGGGTGGAAGATTTCGTAGATGAAGATACAGGTGAAGTTGTATCTATTGAGCGTAACGAGGTAATCTTTGACCGTGAAACAATTATTGAAGATACTCACATCGATGAAATTATTGATGCAGGTGTTAAAACGATAATTTTACATAAAGAAGACATCAACACGGCTGACTTTACTATAATTTATAATACTCTTCAAAAAGATACTTCGAATTCGGAGAAAGAAGCTGTTGAACATATTTATCGTCAACTCCGTAATGCCGAGCCACCAGATTTTGAAACAGCACGTAGCGTATTCGAGAAATTATTTTTCTCTGATTCTCGTTATGATCTTGGAGAAGTTGGTCGTTACCGAATTAATAAGAAATTAGGACTTGATGATAACGAGGATTCTCGTGTTCTAACAAAGAATGATATCCTTAAAATCGTTAAGTATTTAATTGAGTTAATCAATTCGAAGGCTGAAATAGACGATATCGATCACTTGTCCAACAGACGTGTTAGAACGGTTGGGGAGCAATTATATTCTCAGTTTGGCGTAGGTTTGGCGCGTATGGCACGCACCATTCGTGAGCGTATGAACGTTCGCGACAATGAGGTATTTACTCCGATTGACTTAATTAACGCGAAGACATTGTCTTCTGTAATTAATTCATTTTTTGGTACTAACCAGTTGTCTCAGTTCATGGATCAAACAAATCCATTATCAGAGGTTACACACAAGCGCCGTCTATCTGCACTAGGACCTGGAGGTTTGTCTCGAGAGCGTGCTGGTTTTGAGGTACGTGACGTTCACTACACGCATTATGGTCGTTTGTGTACGATTGAAACACCAGAAGGACCGAACATTGGTTTGATTTCTTCTTTATGCGTATATGCTAAAGTGAATAAACTTGGTTTCATAGAAACTCCTTACCGTAAGGTAGAGAATGGAAAAGTGAAATTGAATGAAGAGCCAATTTATCTTTCTGCTGAAGAAGAAGATAATAAAATAATCGCCCAAGCGAATGCTATTTTAAACGATAAAGGTGAATTTACTGGAGACATGGTGAAGGCTCGTGAGGAAGGTGATTTCCCAGTGGTAGCTCCTAGTGAAATTAGCTTGATGGACGTTGGTACAAACCAGATTGCTTCGATTGCTGCATCTTCAATTCCTTTCTTGGAACACGATGATGCAAACCGTGCTTTGATGGGTTCTAACATGCAGCGTCAAGCGGTTCCATTATTGAAACCAAATTCTCCTATAGTTGGTACAGGAATCGAACGTCTAGTAGCGCGTGATTCACGTGTATTAATTAATGCAGAAGGCGAAGGTATTGTAGAGTATGTTGATGCAAATGAAATCGTTATTCGTTATAATCTTTCAGAAGAAGACGAGTTGGTTTCGTTTGATGGTCACGTAAAACATTACAACTTGACCAAGTTCATGAAAACGAATCAAGGTTCGACCATGAACTTGAAGCCAATTGTTAAAAAGGGCGATAAAGTTTCCAAGGACCAAGTCCTGTGTGAAGGGTATGCTACGCAACAAGGAGAACTAGCTCTTGGACAAAATATGAAAGTGGCATTCATGCCATGGAAAGGTTACAACTTCGAGGATGCTATCGTGATTTCGGAGCGTGTAGTGCGTGAAGATGTATTTACTTCTATTCACATTGATGAATACTCTTTGGAAGTTCGCGATACAAAACGAGGTATGGAGGAGTTAACTGCCGATATTCCTAATGTTAGTGAAGAAGCGACCAAAGATCTTGATGAGAATGGTTTGATTCGTATCGGTGCTGAAGTGAAAGAAGGTGATATCTTGATAGGTAAGATTACCCCAAAAGGTGAGACAGATCCTTCCCCAGAAGAGAAATTATTGCGTGCTATTTTTGGTGATAAGGCTGGTGATGTAAAAGATGCTTCATTGAAAGCTGGACCTTCATTGAAAGGAGTGGTAATCAATAAGAAGTTATTCTCGAAAGCAGTTAAAGACAGAAAGACAAAAGCACAGGATAAGCCAATCTTGGAGCAGTTGGATGCCGAGTATGACAAGGATTATGCAAAATTAAAAACGGTTTTGGTTGAGAAACTGATGAAGATTTTGGAAAATCAAAAATCGGCTGGTGTTACCAACAACTTCCGGGAAGAGATTGTTAAGAAAGGAACTAAATTTTCTGAAAAGAACTTATCTATTGTTGATTATTCAATTGTGAATCCGTCGCATTGGACGACACAGGAGCACGTGAATTCATTAGTACAAAGGGTTATTCATAACTTTAACATAAAGGCGAATGATTTACTTGGTAATTACAAACGTCAAAAATTCCATATCTCTGTTGGGGATGAACTTCCAGTAGGAGTTGTGAAATTGGCGAAAGTTTACTTAGCGAAGAAACGTAAATTGAAAGTTGGTGATAAGATGGCTGGACGTCATGGTAACAAGGGTATTGTTGCTAATATTGTTCGTGCCGAAGATATGCCATTCTTAGAAGATGGGACTCCTGTAGATATCGTATTGAACCCACTGGGTGTACCTTCACGTATGAACTTGGGTCAGATATACGAAACAGTACTTGGCTGGGCCGGAGAGAAACTAAATGTGAAGTTTGCAACGCCAATTTTTGACGGTGCACATCCATCTGAAATTGACGAGTACTGCGATAAAGCAGGTATACCTCGCTCTGGTAAGACATATCTTTATGATGGTGGTACCGGTGAGCGTTTTGACCAAACAGCAACCGTCGGTGTTATTTATATGTTGAAACTATCTCACATGGTAGACGACAAAATGCACGCGCGTTCTATTGGACCTTACTCGTTGATTACTCAACAACCGTTAGGAGGTAAGGCTCAGTTTGGAGGTCAACGTTTTGGTGAGATGGAGGTATGGGCACTTGAGGCATTCGGTGCAGCCAATATCTTACAAGAGATTTTGACAGTGAAGTCGGATGATGTAAATGGTAGAGCGAAGGCATATGAAGCAATTGTTAAAGGAGACAATCTTCCAGAGCCTGGAATTCCGGAATCTTTTAATGTATTGTTACATGAGTTAAGAGGTCTTGGTCTAAGCGTATCAATGGACTAATCGTCGATGTTAAATTAAAAACATTTGTTTAAAATGGCTTACAGAAAAGAAAATCAAAAACAACAGAGCAAATTCTCTAAAATTACGATTTCTTTGGCAGCACCCGAAGAAATTCTAGAGCAATCTAGTGGAGAAGTTTTAAAGCCTGAAACAATTAACTATAGAACGTACAAACCAGAAAGGGATGGTCTTTTCTGCGAGCGTATCTTCGGACCTGTAAAGGACTTTGAATGTCACTGTGGTAAATATAAGCGTATTCGTTATAAGGGAATCGTTTGTGACCGTTGTGGGGTTGAAGTAACGGAGAAAAAAGTACGTCGTGAGCGTATGGGACACATTTCTTTGGTGGTTCCAGTAGCACATATTTGGTACTTCAGATCACTTCCAAACAAAATTGGTTACCTACTTGGTTTGCCAACGAAGAAGTTAGATCAAATTATTTATTACGAAAGATACGCAGTTATTCAATCAGGTGCCGCAGTAAATGCTGATGGTGAGCCTTTGAACACCTACGACTTCTTAACGGAAGAAGAATATTTGGATATTTTGGATACATTACCGAAAGAAAACCAATATTTAGAAGATACTGATCCAAACAAATTCATCGCGAAGATGGGAGCTGAAGCATTGCATGATTTATTGCAAAGACTTGATTTAGCTTCTTTATCTTATGACTTGCGTCACAAAGCGAACAACGAAACTTCCATGCAGCGTAAGAACGAAGCATTGAAGCGTTTGCAAGTGGTAGAAGCGATGCGTGAATCACAAGAGCGCATTGAAAATCGTCCAGAATGGATGATTGTTAAAGTGGTTCCAGTGATTCCACCGGAATTAAGACCATTAGTTCCTTTAGATGGAGGTCGTTTTGCAACTTCCGATTTAAATGATTTATACCGACGCGTAATTATCCGTAATAACCGTTTGAAGCGTTTAATTGAAATCAAAGCACCAGAGGTGATCTTGAGAAATGAGAAACGTATGCTTCAAGAATCGGTAGATTCATTGTTTGACAACTCACGAAAGGCAAGTGCGGTTAAGACAGAATCGAACAGACCGTTGAAGTCATTATCAGACTCGTTAAAAGGAAAGCAAGGTCGTTTCCGTCAAAACTTACTTGGTAAACGTGTGGATTATTCAGCACGTTCAGTAATTGTTGTTGGACCAGACTTGAAATTACATGAATGCGGTCTCCCGAAGGACATGGCT
>JAQWYK010000050.1 GCA_029254025.1 Crocinitomicaceae bacterium
AATACGTTGACGTATAAATCGGTAATTGAGAACTTAAATGTACTCGACTACGATTATTATTTCCGATTGTTAGATTATGCACTTGCTGAAGATATTCCTTCGAGCTTATTGCTTTACCACGAAATAATGGATCATGGTTTTGATGGTCACCAGTTTATTGTGGGACTGTCCGAACATTACAGAAATCTACTCATTTGCAAGGATGCTAAAACGGTTGAATTACTTGAGGTAGCAGATAGCGTTAAATCGAAATATGTAGAACAGTCTGCTAAAATCGAAGCGCAACATACCTTGCGAGCCTTGGGTGTTCTTTCAAAATCAGATACTGATTACAAAGCTGCTAAAAACTCACGACTTCTCGTTGAATTAGCGCTCATGCAACTTTGCTCCATCAAAAGCGAATTCGAAAAAAAAAAAGTCTAACTGACCCAGTTGAGATTATTCCTTTTTCAGGACAAACCAAGTATGAAGCGGATGCCAAGCCGGTTTTAAAGTCTCCCTCAAAAGAGATTGCTCCCGCTATAGAGATGCAAAAGGAAGTGAAAGTGCTTACATCACCTACTGGAAATCTAAAAACTTCGTACCTCTCCATCAAAGTGATGCAAGAGCAGCAGCGGGTCGCGAAAGCTCAAGATGGTGAACTTGAAAAAGATAAACCTAGAAAACAGTTTACCTACGACGATTTAATCATGACCTGGAAGCGTTTTGCTTTTCAGTGTAAAGAGGAGGGGATGGATACCTTGTATGCTGCTCTTTCGGGAAGAGACCCAAAGGTTAATTTGGAAACGTTCATGATTACACATGAGATAGACAACACTGTTCAGAAAACATTCCTTGAATCAAATGAAGCGCGTTTGATGACTTTCCTTAGAACTGAATTGGAGAATTTTTCCATTGCACTTACTATAGTTGAGATCGCCGGCGATGATGCGAAGAAACTTTATTCAGGAAAAGATAAGTTTGAAGATATGGTTAAGCGTAATCCACACCTGCAAACATTGCAAAAGCGTTTTAAGTTGGATATTGACTTTTGATCTTTATATATATAGGCTTGTAGTGACAAATTAGAGCACTATCTTTTCAGTTTAGGGGTATGTTTTTGGGTTTAATGGAATCTAGATGACAAATTAATAACCCAAGTACTCCTAGAAATACCTTACATTTGCGGCCTGATAAAAAATGAGCAAGAAAACCAACTATACAACCGCCCTAAATTCTGAGGTAAAATCGTAGATGTCGAAACTACCTAAAGAACACAAATTCATTGACTTGTCAGATTATGGTCGCCCAGTTGCCAAAATGATTGCACAATCTCTAAAAAGCACTTGTTTTACCCCAATTCATGTTACCTTGTTATTTGTTGCCTCTGGTCTGATCGCCTTAATGTTTATGCTTTATGGATGGTATTGGGCAGTAGGAATATTTTTGGTTTTGAAGTCGATACTTGATGCGGCGGATGGAGAGTTGGCTCGGATAAAGGATACTCCATCCTACACAGGTCGCTTTTTGGATTCTATTTCAGATATAGCGCTAAATCTGCTTATCTTTTTAGTCGTTGTATGGATTAGTGATACACATCCTGTACTCGGTTTTTTAGCCTTTTTGTGCATGCAGATACAAGGTACACTCTACAACTATTACTACACGATTCTTCGTTCTCAGCTGGAGGGGGATGTCACTAGTCGAATTTTTGAAAATGAAATCCCAACAGCTTTTCCAGGAGAGAAACAGCGTCACGTTACGTTCATGTACAAACTCTATCGCATATTGTACGGTAGTTTTGATAAATTAATTTACACGCTCGATTTCTCAGCAGCAAAAGGTAAAGTGCTCCCCAACTGGTTCATGACCGCTTTGTCAATTTTCGGACTTGGTTTTCAATTGTTACTGATCAGCGTTTTACTTATCGCGGGATTAAAAACATACGTTGCTCCAATTATTATTGGGTTAACAGCATTTGTACCAATATTTATTAGCGTAAGGAAGTATTTGGGCTGAAGAGAGTACTTTTTAGCTTAAAAGAGTTTAACCTTCGTTACAAAAAAGCACACTATTCTTATGTTCAACTACTCTAAATCAAACAACTTAGGCTGAGCATCATCATCTCCTTCTCTTCTAGGAGGTCTTCGCTTTGCCGTGGTAAAATCCCATTCTACCTCTCTCGGGCTTTCACCGTCTTTTGGACGCAAGCTAGAGAGTGATTTTGGTTTTACCTTTTTGATTTCTTCTGTACTTTCCGCTTTTGATGGAGGAGTTTCTTGGGGTACTGTCGCCGGTTTTTTTGTTGGCGTATTTGCCGCTAGTTTTGGTGCTGCTGTCTCATCGTCTTTGACATCCTCTTCTGATTCTGCACTTTCTGAATTGTCGGGTGTGACGTTGTTTGGCGAGTCGTTTCCATCGTCTCCATCGTTTTCGTCATCATCGGTGTCATCAAGACCAGTATTGTCGTCTTCGTTCGCATCGTCTGGCCATATTTCGTCGCCTTCTTTTAGGGTGAGTAATACTTCTTTAACTTTGAGTTTTGTCAGCTGGTTGCCTTGCGTTTTCATTCCTTTTACGTCGATGAATTCGTCGAGTAGGACTTCTTTGTCGGGTAAGTTTTTCGTTGCTTTGAGTAATTTATTGAAGATGATTTTCACACGCGCTTTGTGCGCTGTGGTGGAAACATTCAATTGACTTCCTTCCGATTCACTGATGAAAGAAACTTTTTTATCGCTTGTTACTTCACATAAGAAACGCTTCACAAAATGAATTTCTTTTTCGCCATCATAATACACGGCGGAAATAGGATGTTCAGGGTTCCATTTTTCAATGTGTAACATATCGTCGTCAAAATGAGTTGTTAAATCAAAGCTAGAAAGTCTGTACTCGCCCGATTTGTATAAGGTCAAAATCTTATCTTCTCCCCTGAAATCGCCTAAGAATTTACCTCTTTTCTCATCGTTTAATCGTCCAACTACTTCATCGTACCAAATCTTACGAGCGGCTAGGGTAGAACCACCGACTTCTTTCTGTGTCACCTTAGAAACCAACTCTTTCGTTACTAAGTTACCACCAGCAGTTCTGCTTTTGATCAATTGTTCACCCATGTCGATATCTAAACGCAACTTTTTCAAGTGTGTACGTGGTCTTAGCATTACTGTAATTACCTCACGCTCACCATTCGGATGACACGCAAAATAAAGTAATTGAGACCCTTTTATTCCTTTTGTTAAATCATATTCTTTATCACGAGTAATTGAATTCACAAAGAACCGCTTCATATAAGTTGGTCCCGTTTTTCCATCGCTGTATAAAACATGATAGATCGTACGCTTATCACCTTTTTTCCAAACTGTTGCATGAACAATTCCTTTACCTACAAACTTCTTATCAGAAATTTTTGTCACCATCATTTTTCCTGTTTCAAAAAACACGATGATGTCATCCAGGTCGGAACATTCTTGGACGTAATCATTTTTCTTGAGTCCGTAACCGATAAATCCTTCTTCCATGTCTACGTACAACTTCTTGTTCGCAATCACCACTTTGGAAGCGTTGATGTTATCGAATATTTTTATCTCCGTTCTGCGCTCTTTTCCTTCTCCAAATCTCTTTTTCAAATCTTTGAAGTAGTCCACTGCATAGTCGATGAGGTTATTTAATTTATGTTCTACTTCAGCAAGCTCTTCTTCGAGTTTAATCAATATTTCATCCGCACGAAAAGCGTCGAATTTAGAAATTCGCTTGATTTTAATTTCTGTCAAACGAATGATATCATCTCTGTTAACAGCGCGCTTTAAATGTTTTGTAAAAGGCTTCAACCCATTATCAATGGCAGTGATTACACCTTCCCAAGTTTCTTCATCTTCTATAAGACTGTAGACTTTATTCTCAATAAATATTTTCTCCAAGGAGCTAAAATGCCATTGTTCCTCTAGTTCATTTTTGCGGATTTCGAGTTCCCATTTCAATAATTGAACGGTATTATCGGTATTGATGCGCAACATTTCATTCACTCCCAAAAACTTCGGTGCGTCTTTATCAATTGTAGAGGAGTTCGGAGAAATAGAAACTTCACAATCCGTGAACGCATACAACGCATCGATAGTTTTATCTGGAGAAACCCCTGTAGCTAGATGAATCATGATTTCGGCAAACTCAGCGGTGTTATCTTCTATCTTTTTAATCTTGATTTTCCCTTTATCGTTAGCTCGAATGATGGACTCAATTAAGTTCCCCGTGTTGGAACCAAAAGGAATTTCAGTAATTGTGAGTGTTTTGTTGTCAATCTTGTTGATTTTCGCACGCACTCTCACTTTTCCACCGCGTAAACCTTCGTTGTAATTTGTGAAATCCGCCATTCCGCCGAAAAGGAAGTCGGGGAAGATTTCCACTTTACGTCCCCGCAAGTGATTAATTGAATT
>JAQWYK010000001.1 GCA_029254025.1 Crocinitomicaceae bacterium
GTATCCTTCAAATCGGTAAAACTTATCGATTGTAGAACCATCAATTGGATCAACAATATTGATATTGTCTTCTTCTTCGTATTCTTCATTTACATTGTTCCCGAAAGGATTGTCAATCAGCAATACTAATTCATTTTCCAATTCAATTATCTCAAGAGTTGGTGCTGAGGGAGGATCAATAATGCGGAAACAGTTATCAAAAAGTGCCTGAGCTTTGGTATCATTTCTTTTTAAGGCTAAAACCGAAGTATAGGGATCGCCTTCAAATGATCTTCCATAAACAACTCCAACTGTTAAGTTGTTAATTGCACCTGGTGTAAGTGTAAAAGGTCCTGCTGTTTGAAGGAAGTTTTTATCTTCATTGGTAGGATTTGAAGAGCCTGCGCCGTTTGTATTAAACTCGGACCACTCCCATCCTGGATCAACTCCTTGGGTAGCCCACAAGAGAGGATCTGAATCATTAGGGTATAGGTGTGAGGATTGAATTCCAGTAACACCGTTGCTACTCGTATATCCATTGCCACCGTAATAGTTTAACGAGTTATCCCGAAAACGTCCAATCATGTAGTTGTAATAATCGGTTGGTGCCTGTGGCACTCCATTCGGTCCGCCACTTGCTACAAAATAACTAAAACGGCGCATTCCAAATCGTTCGTTATCGATAATTCCATCGGAATAACCGATTCCTAAGTCACGGTAAACGATACCCCCACCATTAATGGCTTCCGAAAGAGTTGGCACCACAAATTCAAAAGAGCCATCTGGTTGCTCTTCAAAACGAGGCCCAACGTTGTCAATGCCATCAGCATCTTGGTAAGGACCTTCAAAGAAGTCGATTCCTATAGCCGGAGGGTTATCACCATATCCAGGAGATCCATTCCAACCAACATCGAAGTTAACGGAATTGTAGGCGTAACCCAAACCACGTGATACATCACAACCAACATAATCATCCCCATAGAAACCAATATCTGCGTCGCAATATTGAGAAAAATACGTTGAAAAGAGGGTTTGTGTAGAGCGATTTATCATTTCATAATTGTAGAACGTCATACGGTTCACTTCGTCATTTGTAGCAAATGAAAATGCTTGTGCTCGTATTTCCATACCAATCGGATCAGCACCTGTTTCAGTGTGAATATTTCCTTTATCGTTAAATACATACCAGTGTGTTTCGTCCCCGAAAAGCGAAGTTCTTCGGTCAATTCCACATTCGATATCATCACGACCTAAAATGTCATCATACCAAGGTGTATCACCTTGAGAAGGGTCATAATTTCCATCTCCACCTCCGTTTTCAGAAGGATAGTCATAAAAGGGAGCTAGGTAGTAATCCTGGCCTCTCGATACATCTCCATGTGCTGGCCAATTATTAATGCGTGTGAGTACTTCATTTGTCAACATGGGAAATTCATCCGTGCAATCAGGATTTTGGTTGCACTCAAAAGCTAGAGAAAAAGCGATAACTTCAGCCTTTCGAATGGTGAAAAATTGATCATACTCGATGCACATATCTGGTGCTATGGTAGCCGCACCAAAATCTCTGGTGGCATCAAAACCAACCGGTTGAGAAGGATCGAAATCTCCTGATCCAATAATTTGAGAAAGAGGTCCCGCCCAAAAGTCATTACCCTGTCTCCAGCGCAATGCGGCTAGTTTTAACTGACCATTCACGTCTAATCCTCCCATCCAAACAGAACCTGAGAAGATCACATGGTTTCCACTACCTTTAGGGATTTCGTAGGCGTTTGCAAATACCTGACGATCCTGCCACATTCCGCCGGAAGTTTCGATTAATGCACGAACATCATTGAATTCCATAAATAAACGAGCATTTGAAGGCGGACAATTTGCTTTTGCTAAAGCCTCCGCAGCCTCTTTTTTTTGTTTTTTAGCCGCAGAGATTGGGTCAAAATCAGCTTTGCTAAATTGTGAAAGTATTAAAAAGGGCATTAATACTATTGAAAATGCGAGTAAAGTCTGTTTCATAATTTATAATTGCATGGTGAGTAGCTCATCCAATGAAAGTTTTTGTGCTTTCGGTACATGGAACGAAAATAAATTAAAATTAACAAATATTCTAGCTTATAAACCCTTAAGTGTACTTCTCGTGTATTGAATAACATATATTGGTTCAAATTACTACTCAGTTGTCCTAATCCTGGCGGAAGTTCTATTATGGTCTAGTGTTTATCAAGTACCTTAAATTCTGAAGTCTTATGAAATTTGATTTCGGGATAGTCTCTTTCTGCCATTTGTAATAGGAAGGGTGTTTCTGCTAGGAACACTAAGTTATCATCCTTGTCCTTCGCAATGTTTCCAGTTTTTGCGCGTAAAAAATCTTTTAATTGATCCTGATTCGTGGAGGTTAACCAACATGCTTTGTGATAGCTTAGTGGAGTAAATGAACAATTTGCACCATACTCGTGGGTTAACCGATGTAAGATGACATCAAATTGAAGTTGTCCTACTGTACCAACAATTTTACGAGACCCAGGTTCTTGAATAAATAATTGGGCAACGCCTTCGTCCATTAACTGGCGAATGCCTTTGTCCAATTGTTTCGATTTCATCGGGTCATTGTTCTGAAGTTCCTGAAATATTTCAGGAGAAAATGAAGGGATACCTATGAAGTTTATGTCTTCTCCGGCCGTTAATGTATCTCCGATTTTAAAGGTACCCGTATCATAGAGACCAATTACATCACCCGGAAAGGCCTCGTCAATCACACTTTTATCCCGCGCCATAAAAGATGTTGGGTTAGGGAATTTTATTTTTTTATCGTGACGAACGTGTTTGTAAAAAGTATTTCGTTCGAATTTTCCAGATACTACACGTAGAAATGCAACTCTATCGCGATGGTTGGGGTCTAAGTTTGCGTGAATTTTAAACACGAAACCAGAAAATTTTGAGTCATTGGGTTCTACGAATCGTTGGTCGGTTTGTCTACCTTTAGGGGAGGGGGAAATCTTAATAAAGGTATCTAACAATTCTTTTACACCGAAATTATTGACAGCACTTCCAAAAAATACTGGAGCAACCTCTCCGGAGAGGTATCTAGATTGATCAAAATCATCATAAACTCCATCAATTAATTCAAGTTCTTCACGCAATTCGTTGGCAAATTTATCGCCGACAATCGTGTTGAGCGCTGAATCATTTATGTCGTCGAAAGAAAGTACGTCTTCAGAGATTTTTGTTTTATTTGATTGGAACAGATTGAGGTTTTTATCATAAATATTATATACGCCTTTAAATTCGTCTCCCATTCCAATTGGCCAAGCAAGCGGTCGAACTTTAATATTTAATTTAGTTTCTATTTCATCTAATAGGTCAAACGGGTCTTTTCCATAGCGGTCCATTTTATTAATAAACACTATAACAGGTGTATCGCGCATTCGGCATACCTCCATTAATTTCTCCGTTTGACTTTCTACACCATTTGCGCAGTCAATTACCAATATCACACTATCGACTGCTGTAAGGGTTCTGTATGTGTCTTCTGCGAAGTCTTTGTGACCAGGAGTATCAAGAATATTTACTTGTTTACCACCATATTCAAATGCCATTACTGATGTTGCAACAGAAATTCCTCGTTGCTTTTCAATTTCCATAAAGTCGGAAGTAGCCGTTTTTTTAATCTTATTATTCTTTACAGCACCTGCTGTTTGTATGGCACCACCAAAAAGAAGAAGTTTCTCAGTAAGCGTTGTTTTACCAGCGTCAGGATGGGAAATTATCCCAAAAGTTCTTCTTTTTGCTACTTCTTCTTTGTCACTCATGGTGTGTTAAATCTTAATTAGTATTTCTGCATAAGCAAAAAAATGTAGCTGCAAAGTTAACCAGATTTTACCACTTTTCTGCGGCTATTTCAGTAAAAGATGACGTATTAAGTTTTGTTTTTTATGGGTTAATTTTTATGATTTGGCCCTCTTTCAGGGGTGGGAGGACAGCAAAGAGATGGGTCCTCTTCCAAAATTTTGCAAACAATATTTTTTGTCGAAATATGAGATTTTTAATGATAATTACTTGAATTTCAAATATTTGTAAGAGGAGCTGCAAGGGTATTATTTGTTAAAAAAAGAAAATAAATTAACGAATTCAGCTTACCTCACAATAATTGATTTTGGCAAACATTCTACTGAGCAATGTTTCTATTTAAGAGACATGAATACGTTTATCTTAGTGCATAAAACATATTGTTCTCATGGCAAGAATACTGGAGGTGCAATGGCATCAAAGTTTTCCAAGAAAGAGGGTAGCCTCCAAACGAGTCTTGGATTTTATTTGACCGGCGAAACGACACATGAAAATTCGATTTCGGATTGCGGCTTGACGGAATATAATACAGTAATGATAGAGCCAGGAGCAGAGGAATAGTAATGCATGAAGCACATTATGCAACGGCCGATTTTCTCAAGCGTAACAACAATATTCTAGGAGGAAGTTTGTGTGACATGCTGTTCCCAAAGAGGAGGCAAATTTCTTAATTCAGAAAATAAAAAATGGAAGTTTATTGTATATTTATCATCCGAATAGAAGATATGATAAAACCTCTCGAATTCTGAATAATACGCGTTTAATTAGTGCTATTTCGGAGAATAAGGGTGAGCCCACAACTATTTAATTTTTAAATTAAACATTTCTGTATCCTCGATTTTCCCAGAAAGTGTGTCACCAATTTGAACTGGTCCTACTCCTTCTGGTGTACCCGTAAAAAGTAAATCTCCGATTTTTAGGGTCATGAATTGTGAGACATAAGCAATCAACTGATCAATTGAGAAAATCATATCTGAAGTGTTCCCGCGCTGGACCAATTCACCGTTTTTATAAAGTGTGAAATTTAGGTTCTCAATTGATAGTTTCGACTTGTCGATGAAATGCTCGCTTAGCGGTGCACTATGTTCAAAGGCTTTTGCAATTTCCCATGGATGTCCTTTGTCCTTACATTGCTGCTGCAAATCTCTAGCTGTAAAGTCTATTCCTAATCCTATCGCATTGTAGTATTCATGAGCGAATTTCTCAGAAATATTTTTGCCTAGTTTACAGATTCGGACGACTACCTCACATTCGTAATGAAGATCATTTGTGAAAGATGGATAGAAGAAAGGGTTCTTTTTAGGGAGCAGAGCGGTGTCTGGCTTCATAAAGAACATGGGGGTGGATGGAATGGGAGAATTCATTTCCTTGGCGTGGTTTGCATAATTTCTTCCGATACAAATGATTTTCATATCTTACTATTTTGCAAATTTGGATTTTAACGCTGCTAATTTAGCATCAAGATTTTCTTCTTGTTCTTTTTTCTCTTGTTTTCTATTTTCCTTGATTTTTTCCATTTCACGTTTTAGTACTTCTTTTGTATATAATGGGAAATTAGAATTCATCATCCAACCATAGTAACCTTGTTCTTCTTCTGCCACTTGCGCAATTGTTTTTCCCTTGTGTTTTCCAAAATTATAAATTGCTTCACCTTTATTATTTAAAGCTATTCTTCCTGCAAAATCGAGCAGTTCATTTTTCGATATTTGAGAAAATTCGGATAGAAACTCAGTTGATTTTTCCAGTTCATCATATTTCTCTAGTTGAGCCTTGAGCACCTCATATGTAGCTATTACATCCGCCATAGCATTATGTGCATTCACAAGTTCCTTTCCACAGTAGAATTTGTAAGCTGCGACCAGAGTGCGCTGTTCCATTTTGTGAAAAATATTTTGAACATCGATAAACTTCCGTTTACTCATATCAAAATCACTCCCTACACGCAAAAATTCTTCTGCTAAAACAGGAATATCGAACTTATTTGAATTGTATCCTGCCAGATCCGAATTTCCAATAAAATCAGCCACTTCATTGGCAATTTCTGCAAATGTTGGCGCATCTTTAATATCCTTTTCGTATATTCCGTGAATGAGAGAAGTTTCATTCGGTATAGGTATTGTTGGATTCACTCGTTTTTTGTACTCTTCTTTCGTTCCATCAGGATGAACTTTAAGTATTGCTATTTCCACTATTCGATCTTGGGTAACATCCACACCAGTTGTTTCTAAATCGAAAATCGATAGTGGTTTTTGTTCAATAAAATTCATCCCTATTGTTTTCTTGGTTAAGATTAAATCATCGAGTATTGTCAAAAGGTAAAAAAAATGCTAGAATAACTTTATGATCAGCGTCATTCAATAATGCGAAATTCAGTTCTACGATTTTTTTGATGCTGCTCATCTGAGCAATTTGAGTCATTACCGCCTTCGCATGCACAGTCATTTAGAAGTTTTGATTCTCCATATCCTTTACCATAGATTCTCTCTGGGTTCGATATCTTTTGTTTTATATAGTTAGCTGAAGCACGTGCCCTATTATCAGATAAGGACATGTTGTAGGAATAATCCCCTCTACAATCTGTGTGAGATCCAAGCTCAATTTTTAAATTTGGATTGTCATTCATTATTTGAACAATTTTGTCCAATTCAATTGCTGCATCGGGTCGGATTGAATATTGATCTAAATCAAAATAAATAGGATTTATTTCAATAAGTGCAGATAAGTCTTCCCCAACATGAAGTTGATCAATCTTAAACGTATCAATAATGATGTTATCATCGCCAAGGTGTTTTGAAACTAAAAACTGTCGAGTAACATAATTTTCTTTCGAAATACGAATGTAAAAATCTATTAGGTCACCGTACTTTTTATCCTCTAAAATTTTTGAATTAAATTTTCCCGAGAAAGAACTTTGTGCTATAGCAAAAATGTTACCTGCTAAATCAATAAAGTCAACTTGAGCGCCATCAATTTTATCGGATGAATTTTGGTCTAAAATTAATCCGGCATAAGAAAATGGCATCTGTTCCCTTATTGTGTGGTTCTTGGAGTCATAAATGACAGATTTTTCCAATTTTTCAAAATTATCCTCACAATTGGTATTCAAAGTCATTCTGTATAATTCTTCAGATCCATTCTTGCGAGTGTAAATTATATCAAATTCCGAACATTTGGGTAAAGTTGAAAAGAACTTACCATCTCTCAAACGAGGAGAAACTGTACGTATGTTGCGTGCATCACAATTTTTACAATCTATAATTATTTCTATGTCCTCAGGGATTGGATTATTACTCGGAATAATTTCAATTGTACCTTCCAAGAAGGAAACATTTTGACTTCCTAAAACTTCATTTTTTACTTCATAAATATCTTTGTTACCCATGCCTCCTTGTCTCGAGGATGAAATATATCCAGTTACTCCATCGGCGGTAGTAGTATAATAGATGTCATCACCAGTTGAATTTAAAGGATAACCTAAATTGATTGGGCTACTCCATGTATCTTCAAATTGAATGCTGAGAAAAATATCAAATCCTCCCATACTCTGAGGACCATTGCTAGAAAAATATAAGGTTTTGTCGTCTGCACTTATGAAAGGAGAATCTTCATCGTAGGATGTGTTAATAGGAGCTCCTAAATTGAATGGTTCACTCCACTCTCCATTTGGCAGTTTGACAATTCGATAAATATCTCTTCCTCCTAATCCCCCGTCTCTGTCTGAAGAAAAATATTTCGAATTTCCATCGTGAGAAACTGTAATGTGAGGTTCCCATGATGCAGAGTTCACGCTTTTATCTGGCAAGGGTTCAATATTTTTAAATTTTCCATCTTGAAATTCTGAAAAATAAATATCTCCGTTACCAATAGCATCGTTGTATACATATATATTTCGTTCATCAGTGCTTATACCAATCGTAGCCTCATTCAAATCAGGCTGACAAAAATCGAGAAGAACTGGATCGCTCCAATCGGTTAAACCATTTTTATATACTACGTAAATATCCTCTAAATATTGGCCTGTTTCTAAGTCATAAATATTAATGTTGGTATTATCTTTTCTCAATCGTCTAGATGTAAAGTACAGTGATTGACCATCTAGTGATACGACTGAGGAGTATTCAGGATCAGAGGTGTTAATTTTTTTTCCTAAGTTAACTATTTCATAGTTTTTGGGATACATCAACTCTCTTGTCGCTATTTTACATTGTTCAATTAATAGTGATGCTTCTTGACGAAGTAGGTTGTTCGGATTAGATTTTTCAAGAAATGCTTGTAGATTCTTGTTCGCATTTGAAATATCAGTGAGTAGATGAAGGCATTTACCTAAGTAAAAATAGCTATCGACAGGAGAGGACATTTCTTTTGAAGAAAAAAAATCAAAAGTATTCGATGTTGATTTTATCGCTAATTCTAAGTGTTTTTTTGCAGCATTTAAATCATCTCCAATCATCAATAATGATAGTCCTTTACGGTAGTTGAAATTCGAGTTTTCCGGATAAAACTCAATGAGTTTATTCGATAAGATTAAGGATTCCTCATTTAAATTTTCAAGTAATAGAGCAGAATTTTTTTCCAATATATCTTTTATCGAAGCACTTTCACTGAATTGGATTAGTTCTGTATAGTCCTTTTGAGAAAAGGATAAAAATGTATACGAATTCAACAGAAAAAAAATATAAAGGAAATATCGAGAGTTAGCTTTTCTCATCTATTAACATTTCTATAAATGTACTTAAATTTTTTGTAATTGATCAAAATTTTCTAAATAATCTGCAACTCGTTTCACAAACATTCCGCCAAGTGCGCCATCTACAACACGGTGGTCATAGGAGTGCGACAAGAACATCTTGTATCGAATTCCGATAAAATCTCCATTGGGGGTTTCAATGACAGCAGGTACTTTTCGAATTGCACCTAAGGCCAAAATGGCAACCTGAGGTTGATTGATAATGGGAGTTCCCATTACATTTCCAAAGGTCCCCACATTTGTTATTGTATAAGTTCCTCCTTGAATGTCTTCCGGTTTTAATTTATTGTCCCGCGCGTTGTTTGCCAACTCATTTACTGACTTTGCCAATCCAACAAGGTTAAAGCGATCTGCCTGCTTGATTACAGGGACAATTAAATTACCAGAAGGTAAAGCCGTAGCCATTCCGATATTAATATTCTTTCGTTTTACGATTTTATCCCCATCGACGCAGATGTTGATGTTAGGGAAGTCCTTAATTGCCTTTGCAACAGCTTCTATGAAGATGGGAGTAAATGTGAAGTTCTCTCCCTCGCGCTTTTTGAATTCGTCCTTAATTTTATTTCTCCAGTTCCAAATGTTTGTCACATCAGCTTCAACGAAAGACGTTACGTGTGGAGATACGTGCTTAGACATCACCATGTGTTCCGAAATCATTTTTCTCATTCGGTCCATTTCAATGATTTCGTCCTCAGGCATAGAAGGCACAAATGGGGCTTTAATCTTAATTGTTGGTTCATAACTTTCTGCTTTTGGAGCAGCTGCTGGTGCTTGTTTTTCTTCAGATGCTGAAGCGGTATTTCGCGGAGCTACAGGTTGTGATCCGCCATTTTCAACGCATCTCAAGATGTCTTTTTTGGTAACACGACCGTTTTGACCAGAACCGGAAATTGATTCTAATTCCGTCATACTAATGCCTTCTTTTTTAGCTATACTGCGAACCAATGGTGAATAGAATTTACCGCTCGGTCCATTTTTGTCCACAGCTGTGTCACTAGCCACCTCTTGTATAACTGCAGCAACTGTTTCCATTACCTTTACAGCTTCTTCTGGAGCTGACTGTGATGCATCAGCGGCTGGAACTGGTGCTGCGCCATTTGTTGAAATAATCGCAATGACATCACCTACTTGAGCAACTTGGTCTTTGTCAAAAAGTATCTGAACAAGGGTTCCCTCGGCTTCTGAAGGCAACTCATTATCCACCTTGTCTGTGGCAACTTCTACAAGTGGCTCGTCCATTTCTACCTTATCACCAACGCTTTTTAACCAGTTCGTAATGGTAGCCTCTGTTACGCTTTCTCCCATTTTTGGGAGTCTAATTTCTATTTGTGACATATCGTGTATTGTAAAAGTATCGTTTTAAAGTGTCACAAAAATAAATGAAAAATCGGTTATTTCAAGTGTTCCCCATGGAATTATCTGTCGAGCAGAAGAACATTTTGAAGAAGGAGTTGCAAATCCTTCCAAACTGAATAGTCTCTGGCATAAATGAGATTCATTTTGTGGAATCGTTCTGGTTTATCGATTAGCAAAGAACGCGTTTTGACGTCTAGAGGTGTAAGTATTCCAAATTTAATTTTCGGTAATTTCAAACCTTCATTGGCTAAACCTGTAGCGTAACCGACTACCGTTTTTTTTCCAGTAATAAGCTGCAAATGATTCTGGAATAAATTTTTTGGGTGCTTGTATAAGAAAAATACAATGGGGAATAAGATCATTCCGAGGCATCCAACAAGTAAATCAAATGTACGTTTATTTCTCCGATTTTTTGGTTGTGCGATTGCATTGATTTCAAATACATATAGGTCTCCCGCAGTATCGATAGAATTACTACCGATTAAAAAAAGACTATCTGGTTGTGCTATTTTAAAGTCTACATCTTTATTGTCAATGGCTACCATCCAATTGATGATGGACTCAGCACTCGTGTCTTTTGCGCAAAAAATAATTTCATCCACATGGTGAATGTATATAATCTGGTCTAACTGCGAAAGAGAGCCAAGATCGTCTGGATATTTTTGATCGCTAGGTGATATCGATAAGACTCTTTCTACACGTTGTGAGGAATTTTTCAGGATTGTCTTTACACGATTGACCTCCCCAGGTGAGCCTACGATACCAAAGATTTTTGACTTCACATCATTGAGGTTGAATTTACCTCCTACCAAACGATTCAAAATGAGTCTGCTTAAGAAATAATATGTAATAATGACTACTGCGCCGAGCAAGATAAAGAGCCTAGAAAACTGAAGATCCTTGGGTAAAAGAGCGTAAATAATAAGTATGAGTCCAGTGCCAATAGCAACTCCTTTAATGTAATTGGCTAGGCGAATTGGTTTGTCATATCCACCAGAGTAAACTATGGAAATAATCCAAACCAGTAAATAGGAGGGAATTGCATAAGCTAAAATATCTTCGGGGAACTCAATATTTTCCTTTCTCCATAATTCGGTGAGCAGAAATAGCGCTGATAACGAAACTACAATGTCGACTACAGGAACAAAGCTTTTTCGCACCAATCGATTGAGAATTGCAATTCCTGCACGGAAATAAATGGCCAAGTTTATGAGAGATGAAAATAGCTTGGCATTTTTTTGTGAAAAGTGTTTTTTCGCAAAAATCACCATCGCATTATAAAACACAAAAACGTAGTTGACGCTACTTTTTTTGGTGCTTTCTCCTTTATAATGAATAATTTTTGTTTCCGGAAAATAGTAATTCTTATATCCTCCAAGTAGAATTCTGTAAGATAGGTCTATATCCTCTCCGTACATGAAAAACGCTTCATCTAAAAGCCCTACTTTGTCTAACGTTTCTTTCCGTATTAACATAAAAGCACCACTCAAAACATCGACTTGATTGGTTTCGAATTCGTTCAAATAGCCGAGGTGATATTTGGAAAAACGTTTGCTTTTTGGAAACAAGCTAGAAATGCCAAATATTTTATAAAAAGCCGCTGCTGGAGTAGGTAAGCCTCTTTTGCTTTCAGGAAGGAAAATACCTTTTCCATCGACCATGCGAATGCCAAGTCCTCCGGCTTCTGGATGGTTATCCATGAAATCAATACACTTGCTAAAAGTATCCTCCTCCACCACAGTATCAGGGTTGAGCAAAAGGACATATTCCCCTTTTGAAACTCGAATAGCCTGATTATTCGCTTTAGAAAATCCCGTATTTTCCTTATTGGCAATGAGCTGAACAGCAGGGAATTTTTCACGCACCATATCAACTGATCCGTCGATGGAATTATTATCAACAACAAAGACTTCTCCAGAAACTTTTTCCAATGCTTTGAACGTCGAGTTCAAACACTGCTCAAGAAAGTATTCAACATTATAGTTGACGATGATTACGGATATGTTGATGTTTTCTTGGTTCAAATCATGCGACGTTAATGCTGAGAGCTAATGGAAATGGAATAAACAGAATACATACTATCTGTGTGCAATGCATGATATTTCAATAGGCACGCCAAGAGGGAGTTTTGCAACTTGAACAGTTTCGCGAGCAGGAGGCATCTCTTTGAAGAAATTCTGATACACTTCATTCATAGCAACAAAATCATCCATATTCTTTAAAAAAATACTGCATTTCACGACGTTTTCAATAGAAAGGCCCGCTGTTTCCACCAAAATTTTAATGTTCGTTAAGACCTGGTGGGTGGCTTCTCGAATGTCTTGACAGCATAATTCTCCCGTTATTGGATCCATTGGGATTTGGCCGCTGACATAAAGTGTATTATTTGCCATAACCGCCTGACTGTAAGGTCCTAATGGCGCAGGCGCATTTGGGATTTGGATTATTTTTTTCATTTTTCGCAAAGCTTTGTACAAGTTTAATAATTTTGATTGAAAAAAGTGAAGATTTTATTGTTGGATAACTACGACTCGTTTACATTTAACTTGGCGCATTACCTTGAATCCATGTGTGAAAAGGTGGATGTTCTGCGCAATGATGAAGTGAGTCTAGAACGAATTATAGACTACGATAAAATTGTGCTTTCTCCAGGTCCAGGTCTGCCTGCTGATGCGGGCATGATGCCACAATTAATTAAGAGGTATGCAGGAGAAATCCCCATGCTTGGAGTCTGCCTAGGAATGCAAGGGATTGCTGAGTATTTTGGAGGGCGGTTATACAATCAACCTGTTGTTAGGCATGGAGTATCAACCATAATTGCTACTGCTGAAGAATCGCAACTTTTTAGGGAATTGCCGCGTCAATTCGAAGTAGGACTCTATCACAGTTGGGCGGTTACTGACTTGCCCAATTCGATAAGAATTAGTGCCACGAGTCAAGAGGAAGTTATCATGGCTATTGAGTCTGTAGATCAGCGTGTTTATGGTGTGCAGTTTCATCCTGAATCGATACTGACCCAGTTTGGTAAAGAAATACTACGGAATTTCATCTTATTGGGATAAACTCCTAGGACCAGATTCACTTTTCATCTAATTGTCTCCAATAAATGTCATCAATTAGTATATTTGACGCTGAATAAAAAAAATCAGTGCATGAGCGGAGCAATTAAGTTTGGAACAGATGGTTGGAGGGCAATTATTGCGGATGAATATACGGTAGAGAATGTTGCGCGTGTTTCGCAAGGAGTAGCTTCTTGGTTAGCTAATCAAAATAGCGATAATCCTTCTGTTATCATCGGTCATGATTGCCGATTTAATGGTGATTTGTTTATGCAAACGGCTATTCAAGTGTTCCGTCAAAATGGAGTAAAAGTCTATATGGCAGAAGGCTTTGTTTCTACTCCGATGGTTTCATTAGGAGCCAATGTTTATGGTGCGGATTTAGGGATTGTTATAACTGCCTCTCATAATCCACCTTCATACAATGGCTATAAATTGAAGGCAGGATATGGTGGACCTTTATCCCCAGAGAAAGTACAAGAAGTGCAAGACATGATTCCTGATTTTTTAGATGCTGCGTATAAATCGGTTAGCTTGGATGAAGCTAAGGTGACAGGAGCGGTGAGCGCAGTAGAACTTGAGAAAGAATACATTGCGCACGTTGAGAAAAACTTTGACATTGAAGCGATAAGGAACTCAGGGATGCGTTTGGCGTTTGATGCCATGTATGGAGCTGGTCAAAACGTTTTGAAAGCACTTTTTCCTGATATGATGTTTTTACACTGTGATCACAATCCTTCATTTAAAGGACAAGCACCTGAGCCCATTGAGAAAAACTTACAAGAGCTGAAGAAGTTGATTATTGAATCCAAGTCTATTGATTGTGCACTTGCTACAGACGGGGATGCGGATCGTATTGGATTGTTTAATAGTCGGGGAGAATTTGTGGACTCTCACCATATTATTTTGCTGTTGATTCATTACTTGGTGAAATACAAGGGCATGACGGGAAAAGTGGTTACCGCGTTTAGCTGTACTCCAAGAATAGCCAAGATGTGTGAACATTATGGATTAGAGCATCAGACGGTTAAAATTGGATTCAAATACGTTGCCGGTATCATGGTGGAAGAAGACGTGTTACTTGGCGGAGAGGAATCGGGTGGTATTGCCACGAAAGGTCACATTCCAGAGCGAGATGGGATTTGGATGGGAATGATTATCTGGGAATTCATGGCGAAATCAGGGAAAAATTTAGATGAATTGATTGCTGAAGTATATGAAATCGTTGGAGAATTCAAGTTTGAACGCAGCGATCTACACATCACGGAGGAGTTGAAACAACGCATCATTAAAAATTGCGAGAATAACGTTTATACGTCATTTGGGCCTTACCACTTAGAAAGAACGGAAACCATTGACGGGTTCAAGTATTTCTTCCAAGATGGACGCTGGGTTATGATACGACCGTCAGGTACAGAGCCTGTTTTAAGAGTTTATGCAGAAGCACCAAATTTGGAGGAGGTGAGAAGAATTCTTAAGGTAACAGAAGAAACGATTTGTTAACCAGCCAAGTGTATTCTTCGAAAAATCTCCTATTTACTATTGCTGGTGTAAAAATCTCTCAATAAAATCTTCCGAAAAATAACGGTAATAAAGATGGAGTAGGTGAATCCCAGAATCATTAGCCCTAACAATGAAAATGTAAGCAATGCTTTAGGGGAATATGCGCTAACCGTACTAATCCGTATATCAGTATAAATTTCTTCATTGGTCAAGACTTTATATTCTGGGCTCTGCACTTTTAATGAATCCACGTAGCTCTCTCGCTCCATGGCATTGTAAACTAGGTCCATGCGATCAGAAATTCGAGTTTCTACATACTCTGGATTGATATCTGTGTAGTAGAAATACATGAAAATTGCCACGAGTAAAGCATATGGTGCTCCAGCTATCATACTATGTTTGATGTCTGAAAGGGCAGTACCTTGACCAAATCCTTCCCGTTTTTTCTCAAAATAGAGGCCGACTGAAATCGCTGCAAGCAAAAACAAGTTATTGATTAAACCTGGAATGAAAATATCATTTTGAAATAATCCACTATAAAAGAAAGCCATTTTGATCAAGGACCAAGTAAGAGCAAAAAACAAGGCGGATTTTAGAGCTGGGCGCATAATTAACCGTTCATCGACACTAAGAATTCTTCATTCGAAAGTGTGTTTTGCATGTGACCTTTGATAAACTCCATTGCTTCAACCGGATTCATGTCAGCAAGGTGCTTGCGAAGAATCCAAATGCGTTGAAGTGTATCTTTATCCATTAATAAATCTTCGCGACGTGTTCCTGACGCTAGAATATCGATGGCTGGATAAATTCTTCTATTCGCGATTTTACGATCCAATTGTAATTCCATGTTACCCGTACCTTTGAATTCCTCAAAGATTACTTCGTCCATTTTCGAACCTGTATCTGTTAAAGCAGTTGCAATTATGGAGAGTGAACCTCCATTTTCAATTTTACGTGCAGCTCCGAAGAAACGTTTTGGTTTCTGTAATGCGTTGGCATCTACCCCCCCCGATAATACTTTACCTGAAGCGGGAGAAACAGTATTATAGGCACGTGCTAAACGCGTAATCGAGTCTAGTAAAATACACACATCGTGGCCACATTCTACCATTCTTTTGGCTTTCTCCAAAACCATGTTCGCTACTTTTACGTGACGATCTGCTGGCTCATCAAAAGTTGATGCGACGACCTCTGCATTTACGCTTCTTGCCATGTCAGTTACCTCTTCAGGCCGCTCATCAATCAATAAGATGATTAAGTAAGTCTCAGGATGATTAGCCGCTATTGCATTCGCTACATCCTTTAACAGAACTGTTTTACCGGTCTTTGGCTGAGCTACAATCATTCCACGCTGACCCTTACCAATTGGAGAGAACAAGTCCATTAAGCGTGTAGACATTGATTCTTGCTCATGACCAGTTAGTTTGAACTTCTCGTCTGGGAAAAGAGGTGTCAAATATTGAAATGGAACTCGATCACGTATAAATGCAGGCTCACGTCCATTGATAGAGGCTACTTTTACCAGAGGGAAATATTTTTCACCTTCTCTAGGCGGACGAATCGTACCAAAAACAGTGTCGCCTGTTTTCAAACCAAATAATTTTATTTGACTATGGCTGACATACACATCATCGGGAGATGGTAAGTAATTATAATCTGAGGACCTTAAAAATCCATATCCATCTTGAATAATTTCTAATACACCTTCGGCAGATACGATTCCAGATAAATCATATTTCTTGGATAATTCTTCGCGATTTGCACGGTGATTCCCGCTATTGTTTCCATTTGTATTACCACTTGGAGCGTCCGAATTATCTTGGTTTTGAGTATTTCTATTTTGGTTAGGGTTCTTATGCTGGTTGGACTGATTCCTTGGGTTTGGTGTTCTGCGCGTTCGTTGACGTTCTTCTTGATTTTGTGCAGATTCAGGGCTAGCATCTTTTTCTTGAACAGGACGCTGACGTTTTTCGTAACGACTTGTTTTGTTTTCTTCGTTGTGTACCGAAGACTTTTTTTCATTTTCATTGTGCCCCAGATCTTTCGGCGAATCTTCTCGTGTTGATTCTTTTTCAGTGAACAAATCGTTATTGGAAGCTTGTTGAGCGGATTTGCGAACTCTTCTTCTGCGTTCGGTTGCCACTTTTTCAGTTTCAGTAGATTTGGATTCATCGTTACTTTGGACAGCTGCTGAAGTTTTAGCCCCTTCAGCTATTAGGTCAATAAGCTCTCCCTTTTTTAAGGTTTCGGCACGTTCAATACCAATTGATTTCGCTATTACGCGGAGTTCCGGGAGTTTTTTTCCCGTTAAATCTTCTTTGTTCATGAATTTGTAATAATGAAAGAATAACTTAGAGAATCGTTATGATTTCGAGGACGCAGATAATTGCGACATTGCAAGTATAAGAATAATTATCAAGTATATGCACTTTTGTATTTTTTTTTACAATAAAAGCTAGTTATAAGGAGTATCGTACCGATTCTATAGTTGCTATAAATCGTCTTTCTAACAATTATGTAAGGTTAATATATAGTTTACAGTTTTTTGGCTAGTAGCTCTATTTCAATAGGGTCGACGGAATGATTTCCTGAATAGCTGTAACACTTGAAGTTTAAAGGGGCGTTTTTTAAGTGTTTCGTGATTTCAGCTGTTTTTTCAGTAGAAAAATATTCATCCTTAGTACCTACCAGAAATAGGTTGTTAGAAGCGCTAAAATGAGAATTGTCTCTGGGTAATTCAAGATCAGGTGGAAATACGCTAGCCCATAGTATGAACTCATTTGCTTGCCAATTGCCCAACTCGTGCCATCTCGCCGCAGTTGCTCCACCTTGTGAAAATCCCAAGAGAACTTTCTTTGCTTGCGCGTTTTTTGCAGAGAATTGGTCGGCTAGGGAGTTCAGAAACCGGATGTTATCCTCAATGTCCTGAAGGCGCGCTTCTTTTGTCATCCAGGAAGCTCCGACGCGTCCGCTTGTTCCGTTTAAATAGAAGCGATGCATTCCTTCAGGCGCTACGATAAAATGGTCTTCTGGGGGTAAGTGTTGGAACTTGCGAATGAAATACTCAGGTAACTGACCATAACCGTGCAATACAAACCAAATGGTTTTTGCGGTATCCAAGTTTCCGTGTGTAAAATAACGGTAGGTTTTAGTTAATTGAATTGAGTGTACCATAATTTGATCTGCTGAATAACTTCTTTAGATTGTTCGAGATGAGGAGCATGTCCACAATTATTCAAAAACATTGGAGTGGCATTTTTTCCTAGAGTAGTGACTATTTTTCTGACTTGATTGGGTGTTCCGTATTGATCTTCGTAACCTTGGATAATAAGAGCGGGAAACGGAGATTGAGATAAATCTTTCTCAATCGACCAATCTGAAAATGGGTGACTTAACCAGGTATCTGCCCATCTTCGAAATACATTCTCGGTTTTTGCTCCATGAAAAATTTCTAACCCCCTCAATTTCCCTTCTTCAAACGCGCTAATGGCAGGAGGAATCCCAGCTTTTGTTTCCGATTCATTTTCAATGTGTGCAGCCAAGGTAATTATTCCCGCTATGCCATTCGGGAAGCGCGATGCATACAAAAGGGCCTCAGTTCCACCATCAGAATGGCCAACAAGGATAAGCTTGTTTTTGACGTCTAGTTGATCGAGAAATGAAGGTAATACTTCCCATGCATATTCATGTAAATACCGTACTGTTCGCTCATGTTGAAGGTCGTCAGAGTATCCATATCCGATCATTTCAAGTACAATGGCAGGTAACTCTAACTCCTCTGCAAGAAGTGAGGGAAAATCTTTCCATTGATCAATACTTCCAAGGGCTTCATGAAGGAAGAGCAGAAGAGGTGTTGATGAATCCGTTGTAGCTCCAATTTTTACGTAAGCGAGTTTACCATGCTGAGTCGCTAAATGTTCGTATTCGAGGGATTTGAGTTGATGAACTACATGATTCGCGAACAGTTTCGGCGAAAGAAAACCCATTGGATGAATGAATGAAGGGATTTCAAAATAAAGGCCATCTGATGAGCATTCTGCCATTTTTTGGGACTCTTTTCGTGTGACCATCTTGTCTTTGCCTCCGCGCGTTATTCGAATGGGAGTTGTCAACTGCTGAGTACTTTTGTCATTCATCAATGGTTGTTCACCAATGGAGTGAATGAATGTACGTGTTTTCGCTAATAAATCATTCAAATGGGTTCCATGGAGTTGCTCGAGGTAATCATAAAATGATGCAGCTTTATTTTTTAAGAAATCGATGTTCAAGGTATTCACTTCGGCTTCAGCAATTTCAGGTGACCAATTTAGTTTTGTGCCAAGAGTGACAATACCGAGAATGTTTTTATTCTTGCGCAGAGCTGCATCCAGGGCAAGATACCCTCCAAGACTAAACCCAAAAATGAAAACTTCACCTAATTTATCGATGTATGCTTCAAGGTCGTTGCGTGCATCTTCGAGCGTAAAGTTGTTCAATTCTGTAACACGCTTACCATGCCCGGGTAGGTCGTACGCAAACACGCTATACCTTTTTTCTAGGATAGCTCGAATAGTGTCGAATTCAGTGGAATTTCCCAGTGCTCCGTGGATGAGTAGTAATTGCCTCATTGAATTGATAAAAAAAGCCTAAAAACGGTGTCTTTAGGCTTCAACTATTATTTATGCTTGGTGTTTATTTAACGCGCTCAACGTAAGTTCCCGTGCGCGTATCAATTTTAATACGTTCACCCATGTCAACGAAAAGAGGAACACGGACTTCAGCTCCAGAGTCAAGCGTTGCAGGCTTTAAACTGTTTGTTGCTGTATCTCCTTTTATTCCTGGTTCCGTATAAGTAACTTCTGCTTCGATATACATTGGTAAGTCAACTAACAATGGAGTTTCAGCTTCCGCATGAAATGTTATTTCACAAATCATTCCTTCTTGAAGAAATTCAGGCTTCTCCACTAATCTAGCAGGGATAAGGATTTGTTCATAGGTTTCAGTATTCATGAAGTTATATCCTGCTTCTTCTTCATAAAGGTATTGGTATTGTCTACGTTCTATACGAACTGGTTCAATTTTGTGACCTGCTGAGAAGGTGTGGTCAAGTACTTTACCAGATTCGATTTCTCTCAGTTTTGTTCGGACAAAAGCAGGACCTTTTCCTGGTTTTACGTGTTGGAACTCAATCACTGAAACGAGTTTTCCGTTCCAATTCATGCATAATCCATTGCGAATATCTGATGTTGTTGTCATAAAGAAATTTTAAAGGTACCAAATATAGAAATATTCTATTAAATGACTTATCAATTTTTTCATTGGAAATAATTTGCAGGAAACCGTTGTTAAGAATTACAACATCTCGGCTTCTTACTCTTGTTCCGCCAATGTCCAGTCATAGGTAGCACTTGTTTGTAGCCAAATTCTAATAGACTTTCGAAGTACTTGAAAATGTATTCCAAATTCCTCTTTAATACTTTTAAGCTGGACGTTCACGTCGTTCAAATCAATTGTATGGCTCATAATATCTTTGTTTTGAGGTCTAAATTAGCGACTCTTTGTAAACTAAAAAATGCGAAAAATCACTTTGTTACAATTGAGGTATATAATTATGAAAATAACGGATGCTCTCTACCGCGTGCTTGAATAAATGTTCCTGTTATGCCAAAAAAAGCTAAATTGTTCAGTGAAAATTAGGATAAACTAAACATGTTTCCTATCTTGGACTTCATTATTGTCATTAGACAAGTTATTTAATCTAAATTTATAGAATATGGGTAGGCCACCAACGCGACCAGCACGATTAAAAGATGGTTTTTATATAGAAGTTCGTAACGAGGGTTCTCGAACCAGTGGAATAAAAATAAGAAGAGACACGAAAGAAGAAATGTTAATGGCAGTTGAAGATTATCGAAAGATTAAGGACGTTAATATTCTTGGTGAACTAAAAAACGATAAATGGATTGATAAATCGGAAGATTATGAAAAACTACTTAAAAAATAGATTTTTGTATTCTTAGTGTTAAAATCAACGCTGTAAAATCCCTTCAAAAGATTAGTTTTGGGGGGATTTTTAGTTTCAATCCAAAGCTATGAAAAGATTTTTACCCTGGGTATTATTGTTTTTGGTGCTACTCGCTGCTATCCCTGTGTTTTTGAAGATGGATGGAGTAGGTTTTGCGAAGTTTTTAGGCGTACTTGTCGTGGTATCAATTGTCGTAGCGCTATGGTTTTGGAGAGTGCAAACACGCAAATTGTCTCCGCGAAATGAGCGCGTTAAGCTCAACGTGAATGACAAGTATTGGATGAATGAAAATATTCCTTTTTATGCCACATTATCGAAAGCCAGTAAACAAATTTTTGAGGACCGCGCAGGGATATTTTTGGCGGATGTGACGATTAGGGAAGTTGGTAAGGAAGTTCCTGAAAAAGAAACGTGTTTGTATGTTGCTTCAAGCGCGATTATCGCTTTCTGGGGATTGCCCTATTGGAACTATGCAGATTTAAGAGAAGTGTTGGTGTATCCCACAAACTTCGATGAAAATAACCAATTGGATACGCTTGGCGTCGTTCAAGGCAAGGTGTATCACGGCGGTCTTATGAATAATACTATGATTTTGTCGCTACCAGCTTTAATTGCTGGTTTTCAAATTGGGAATGATAAAAAGAATGTAGGCGTTCATGAATTCGCGCACTTACTGGATAAATCCGATGGATCAATTGATGGTGTTCCTTCGATACTTGGTATGGAAGATCGGAAATCATGGATAGCGCTTGTTGAATCCGAAATTGAACAGATTCGAAAAGGAAAATCCACTGTTCCTGACTACGCAGCAACAAACCATTCAGAGTTTTTTGCAGTACTCGTAGAATATTATAAAGAATGCCCTAAATTATTAAAGATTAAGCATCCAGAACTATTTGAAGCAATGAATAAGCTGTTTTCTACAGGGCATTAGAATAAACGCTGAAGCTCTCCTTTTAATTGTTTAATCGTAATTTCAGTGGGCAGTTCTCCAACCTCTGCTACGATTTCAAAAATCTTACTACTTAATTCAGTAGCGTTCGCTTCTTCACCTATCTGACGGGCAGCAATGTTAATGATTTTGACCGTCTCCTCTTTACTTGACTTCACCATTTCCCACCCGTTAAGGGATATAAAAATCTGCTGTGCTAGGTTGTGTTCGTATTCCTTTCGGATATTATCTAGAAGAGCTGTTTGAAATTGTTTTGCATTCAATCTTGGATCGTACATGCGCATGATAAGATTATTAGGAGTAATTCGCTCCATCAATAATACTGCACGTTGATACGCATCAACTCGAGGCTCAATGAAAGAAGCTTGCTGCTCTTTTTTTAATTGCATGGTGAGCGCTGAAATTTCTTTCTCTCCTTGTTTTTTGAGCATAATGTACACGACATAAATAACTGCGGCAGCCGGGATTAAAGCGATGATCATGTACGAAAGCAATTCAGTAATTTCCATGGTATTATTTTTTGAGATGTAAATATACAAGGATAATTGATTTCTTTCAAGTTGTTACAAACACTTTGGTTGAGTGAAATGTCCGTAAGGCATTCCTAAAATTGTGCTAGTTTTGTTGAGTAAATCACAGGATGAACCACATGAAGAAAGGTAACGGTTTTTCGTTGAGGAGTCGACTCCTTAGTTTCAAATTTGCGATTAATGGATGGTTACTTTTCTTCAAGCACCAACCCAATGCTTGGATTCATTTCTTTTTTATGGTGTTAACCGTAGTAGGTGGAATCTTTTTTCACCTTTCAAGCTATGAATGGATCGCATTAGTTTTCGCTATCGGACTTGTGTTTTTAGCGGAAATGTTAAACAGTTCAATCGAACGATTGTCGGATGTATACACTGAAAAATTTGATCAGGGAATAAAAGAAACAAAAGACCTTGCTGCAGGAGCAGTTCTGTGGAGTGCTTTTATTGCGGTTATCATCGGACTCATTATATTTCTTCCGAAATGTTGGGAGCTGCTGAAGGTATGATCACATCCTCACTTCGCCCGTATTTTTGCTATATTTGTTTCGTTCCAACGGTTGGACACTTCATTTCGTTCTGTTTTTATGAAATACTATCGTCAATTTATCCCCCTATTAGCGGTTCTTCTCGTTACAATAGGGTGTAGAAAAGAACAGACTTCTTGGGATACAAACTGGGTATTTCCGGTGGTGAAAGATACTTTGACCATTTCTCAATTTTACAATGATTCTACCTTGGAAGTGAATGCCGATAACTCGATTCAGTTTGTACTGCGAAGAGATATTTTTGATATTGATTTGTTCTCCTTAATCGATATTCCGGATACCACCATTGTACAAACTTTTTCGATTGCATTTTCTAGCTTATCACTTGCTCCAGGAACAGAGTATGTGAATCAAACGGAAGAACATTATTTTGAGTTAGAAGACGCAGTGTTGTTTAAAACGCGGACGAAATCTGGGCAAGCCTTAATTACTGTTGAAAATCCCGTGGAAACTGCTACTATTTTCGAAGTTGAATTACCAGGAGTTACCAAAAACGGAGCAGTTTTTACGCAAACGGAGATAGTTCCCGCGGCGCAAGGCAATACTCCAGGTGTTCGCTCCTTTGTATTGGACCTAACGGGCTACACCATTGATATGCGCGGAGAAAACGGTAATTCGTACAACACCCTTCAATCGAAAATGAAAGTCCGAACGGATCCGAATGGCCCAGCGGTGGTCATTACCAATTCAGACATTGTAAAGTTTAATGTGAAATTCCAAGATCTGACGTTTGATTATGCCAAAGGATATTTTGGGTCGGTGGAAATAACAGACACAACGCAGCTCGACCTAGAAGCATTACAATCGGTTGCAGGTGGCTCGGTAGCGTTAGAAGGCATTGATTTTAATTTGATTTTGAGTAATGGTATCAAGGTGATGGGCCAAGGAATGATTACCCAGTTGAAAAGTACAAACTATTCAGGGGCAACGATTACATTGACTCATCCGCAATTGAATTCATATTTTAATATTGATCCTGCGGTTGCCTCTTGGTCTTCCATTACTCCTTTTGAGTATCCAATTGCATTCAATGAAGTGAATAGCAACATTAATCCATTTTTAGCGCACATGGGATCTTCCTATGAGATCGGTTACGGTATCAAGGTGAATCCTTGGGGGAATATAAGTGCGGGAGCAGATGAAATTTTTCCAGGTAGTCGATTAAAGTTACGCTTTGAGGCGGATTTCCCATTGGCAGTTGGAGCAGACAACCTCATCATCATAGATACCTTCGCGGTGGATTTCGGCGAGCAACGCAATGCCTTCAGGGTAGAAAGCGGCTCTTTTGTATTAAAAACGAAAAACACGTTTCCCTTGGGAGGAAGTGCCGAGTTGATCTTGTTGGATGAAAACGGATTTTCTGTAGGAACCATTATTTCTTCAGAACAAATTGACCCTGCGCCTATGAATATGTTAGTAGATGCGCATGAAGAAGTAGAAAACGAACTGATTTTTGTGGTGAACGAGTCCATTGTTAATGAACTCCCAGCGGTCAGAGAGATTGTAGTGAAGGTGCGTGTTAATTCCACGACGCTTGTAAACAATCAGCTGTACGATAACGCACGAATGATACTCCAGTTATTGACGAATTTCAAATTAAAAGCGACGTTGTGATGCGGGTGTTCAACGTGTTAAACTTATTGCTCCTTTGCTTCAGTACTGAAGCACAGCAATTGCTCCCACAGAGTTATGATACCCTCATTTATGGGAACCAGGTACATTTGGAAGGTTTGGGGTTTTATCAAACGAGCCATTTGCGCAATGAAATGTCGAATATTTTCCTTCGAGGAGGCTATTTGTCGGATGAAATCAAGCAGAACTCACGACTCGCAGAAAATCAAAATGGTCGAATTGGTGGAGAGCTATCAGGGGAAGTTGTTTTTAAGAGCGGAAATCCGTTGACTAAAAGTAACGAGAACCTGGGGTGGATCGCTAAGATGGGCTATTCTAATGTATTTGGCGCGCAGTATTCAAAAGATGCCTTCGATCTGCTGTTCTTTGGGAATCAATCGATGTTAGGAGAGGAAGCGACTATTGCAAATACTTCTGCGTTTAATTTAAGTTTTTATAAAGCAGGGTTTGGGATATACAATAGAAAGAATAAGAACTCTATCGTTCTAAATGCCTTATTTGGCGGTAGCTATACGGGGATTGATATAGATCGGGGGCACTTGACGTTCAGTGAAGACGGTGGGGAAGTGGAAGCAAATTTGAACATGGGTATTCAGCAGTCCATTTCACCATCGTATTTTCAAGGTATGGGTGCAGCGATTGATTTTGAGCTGCATGCCGCCATCAAAGATATACCGGGCATTAGTGGTGCCTTTCAACTCTCAGGAAGGAACCTGGGGGTGATGTATTTTTCAAAGGTAGAGAGCTATGGTGTGAATTCGGAGTTGACGTATTCGGGTTTTACATTGAATGAATTATCTGATTTGGCGAATTATTCATCGAGTGATTTTGATACATACATTGATTCATTAGGTTTTAGCTCGTCCCAATTTTCAGGAGTTCGATGGGTGCCGGGAGGTACCATCCAAGCAGGGAAAATTGTCGAAGAGGGGAGTGAAAAAGTAGTACAATCATTTTTTGGGGTGCGTGTTTTGACGAATATCATCTATCGTCCGATGGCTTTTGCGGGGGCTCATGTAACAGTGAATGATTGGTTGGCATTGGGAGGACAGCTCACATTTGGAGGATACGGTGGATTCCGAGGTGGAATGTACGCTCAAACTGAATTCAACAACATCCAACTGGGAATAGGGTCAGAAGACGTAGTAGGTTTCCTCGCCCAATCTACTTTTGGTAAATCACTCTTAATTCGAGGAGTATGGAGATTAGACTAACGTATATACTCATTAGTATTCTGCTGTGTTGTTCATCCATTCATGCGCAGGAAGCATTCTATCGAACATATGCTGGGAGCAGCTTCGACGAAGGACATGGAATCGCGCAACTCGCGGACTCTGGATATATCATTACTGGAAGTACAGCTGGATTCTCCGAAGCTTCCGATGTTTTCCTGACCCGATTGAATAAGTTCGGAGAATTTGAATGGAGCAAGAAATTTGGAGGAGCCAACAGTGAGCGCGGAAATCGTGTGTTTTACGAAGAAGGTGTTGGCTTCTGGTGTGCAGGATATTCGAATAGCTTAACAGCTCAATCGTTTGATTTTTACATGTTCAAAACAGACTTGGATGGTCAATTGGAATGGGAAACGGTCATGGGGACGCCAGATTGGGAGCGGTTACACGATGCCATCCGCTTGCCGAACGGGGATTTTGTATTGGTGGGAGAAACACAAGGAGCGCTCTCCCAACAAGAAGATATACTGGTCATGCGGGTCGATGCCGCCGGAAATCAAGTGTGGGTGGAACGCGTTCAAACGAGTGGGAGAGACCTTCCTCATGCCATTAGTTTGCTCAATGATACGACTGTCGTGATTGTTGGAGAAGCGTATAATGGTACTAATCAAGCGGCAATGCTGATGAGTATGCATATTAATGGGACCACCAATTGGATGAATTTTTATGAGCCTGAACTGCACGGTACATTCTATGACGTAGATACGTATGATAATAACATTTATGCAGTGGGAGGTTTAATTGCTGCGACAGAATCATTGCCTGATTTGTGGATGATTCGAACCGACAAGGATGGGGTCTTAATTTACGACCATTTAGACGTTAGAGACAGCACAGCCTATTATGGTGCCGTGGAAATGATGGGGGATGGACGTTTATATGTCTCTATTATTTCCGATTCTCCTTCGTTTAACCCATTTACAGATGGTATGGATATGTTTGTGCTGAAATATCACCAAAATTTGTTTTGGAATGGTTTCTCTAGTAGTTATTCTGGGGTGAATGATGACGTCTTTACTCAGATCATACCGACCAACGACAACGGCGTGGCACTCATTGGAACGGTGAGTGATAATCGGGTGATCAACTCTCCGGGAACGCAGGTTACGGTGGTCAAGATTGGCGAAAATGATGAGTTTGAAGCTGTGGCGACTTCTGACGAATTAGTCTCTGTTGTTGAGCTCGCAGATACCGAAGTAGCGGTGTTTCCGAATCCATTGCAAGAAATACTTGCCATTCAAACCGACTTTAACGGACCTATCGATTATCTGCTTTCCAATCCTGCGGGTCAGCTCATTCAATCTGGGCGATTGGAGGAGGGGAAGTTGGATGTTTCCCAGCTTTCTCCAGGTATCTATTTGCTCACGCTCCGGTTAAAAGGGCAAGTGTGTACGATACGGTTGATGAAATAGCGCTATTCTTTTATTCGGAATGCAATAGATTCCATACGCAACGTTTCCACTCCCTCAATTTGTTCATGCAATACGCGTGCTTTTGATTCCGGTTGATTCAACACATCCGCCACCGTATTAATCCTCCCTACTGGTATATGGAGTCGATGCATCTTTTCAAGGAGCGGTACACAGTCGTGTTTGAGGATTTCTTCTGCCAGAATTTCAGCCATTCGTGCACGGTGAATAACTCTTGATTGGGCAGACGAATAATCAGGCTGTTGCGCGAGTGCTGGAATACCCAATTCGTTACATAGCAACTGAAAGTGTCGGTCGGATCCAATCGCAAAGGTAATGGTAACACCGTCTTTCGTGCGAAACAATTCTCCATAGGGAGCAATGTTGGGATGCAGGGAACCAATGGGTTGTGCAACATGTCCCGCCATTAAGTAATTCGAGGACTGATTGATCAACGAAGAAACCGCCGCATCGTAGAGCGATACGGTGATGGTCTTACCCGCTGGATGAGTTAAACGTTCCAGTAATGCTATCAAGATCCCTTCTTTGAGGTGATGAGCAGCAAGTACATCAATCAAGGCCAATGGAATCTTCAACGGACCGCTTTCTGGTGTTCCATTCATAGACATGATCCCCGATTCTGCTTGGAGGATGAGGTCATAAGCAACGCGGTCGTTGTCATCCCCAAATCCTGTGATTTTTCCAATGATGAGTTGAGGATTATAGCTCCGCAAAATGTCGTCGGTAATGTGTAATTTCTCTTGATCACCATGTTTAAAATTGAGGACTACGATATCGGCGGTGGAACACAGTTGGTAGAGGTCTTGACGTGCTTTCGCTTGCGTAAGATCAAGAAAATGATAGTCTTTGCCGTAGTTTACACTAGAGAAATAAGCACTCACAGGAGATGCAGCATCTTCTTCGGGAAGTTTCCAGGAACGCGTCACATCCTTGTGAATGGGGTGTTCTACCTTTACGACATGAGCCCCTAATTCAGCAAAAAACATTCCCACGGAAGGGCCCGCTAAAACGGAAGAAAGATCAATGACGGTAAGGTCGGCGAAGTATTTTTTGTTCATGTGTTCAAATCTACCCACAAAGTTAATGCTTCTTCTTGTGAAATATCATGATCCTACTAATTCATTGTCGGTCTAAATACTTCCTTATCCACTTCTTTCAGATATATTTGCCCGAACAGAATTTCAAGTATGACAATTATCGAATATATACAACAGTATGCAGCGTTTAATACGCGCTCCATTGAAAACACACTGGCATTATTTGAGGATGGTGCAACTGTTCCATTCATTTCCCGCTATCGTAAGGAAGCTACGGGGGGATTAGATGAAGTGGAGGTGTCACAAATTCGGGATTGGCAAAAGGCCCATCGGCAACTCCTTGACCGTCAACAAACGATTTTATCGGCGATAGAAGAACAAGGTAAATTGACCGATGCATTGCGGAGTTCTATTACCACGTGCTTTGATGCGGTGTTGTTGGAGGATCTCTACTTGCCGCACAAGCAGCGCCGAAAAACGAAAGCGGATGTAGCCCGAGAGCAAGGACTAGAGGGCTTGGCGAAGATCATCATGAGTCAACATAACGGCGTCATTTATGGGCAAGCCACGCGATTTGTAAAAGGCGACGTGGAATCAGAAGAAGCAGCCATCAATGGGGCGAAACACATCATCGCCGAGTGGGTAAGTGAGCATATACAGCTGCGCGGTCAATTGAGGAAGATGTTCGAAACAAAAGGAATGCTTTCTGCAAAATTGGTCAAATCGAAAGAGGAAGACGCGCAAAAATACAGGGATTATTTTGACCATTCAGAGGTATTGAAGCGGATTCCTTCGCATCGCTTTCTCGCCATCTTCAGGGGAGCCAAGGAGGGTCTGTTGCGCATGAAAGTGGCACCGGAAAAGGAACAGGCGTTGCAATTGTTGGAACGCGTATTCGTGAAGAGCGGAAACGAAGCAAGTAAACTCGTCGCAGAAGCCTGTAAAGACGCATACGATCGACTGATTGCTCCATCGTTAGAAAATGAAGTCGTACAGCAAATGAAAGAGAAGGCAGACGCCGCAGCGATTAAAATATTTTCCGTCAACCTCGAACAACTGTTGTTGGCGCCTCCGTTAGGACAAAAGCGCATCTTGGCGTTGGACCCAGGGTTTCGAACAGGGTGTAAGGTCGTGTGCATCGATGAGCAAGGCGAGCTGCTGACGAATACCACGATTTTTCCGCATCCACCGCAGCGGGAAGCCAGTCAAGCGAAAAGTAAAATTGCCCAGTTGGTGCAGGCGTATAAAATAGATGCCATTGCGATTGGTGATGGAACGGCGGGACGAGAGACAGAAGCCCTCATCAAACAAATTCGTTTTGATCGAGAGGTCCAAGTGTTTGTCGTGCGGGAAGACGGCGCTTCGATTTATTCGGCAAGTGCTATCGGAAGAAAAGAATTTCCGGAATATGACGTTACGGTGCGTGGCGCTGTTTCAATTGGTCGCCGCCTTATGGACCCATTGGCGGAATTGGTCAAAATTGATCCCAAATCAATCGGCGTGGGACAATATCAGCATGAGGTGAACCAAACGTTGTTGAAAGAAGCATTGGACGATGTCATCATAAGCTGTGTGAACCGCGTAGGGGTGGATGTCAATACAGCGTCGCCCTATTTATTAAGTTATGTGTCTGGTTTAGGGCCCCAATTGGCGGAGAACATTGTCGCCCATCGCAGTGAAAACGGACCGTTCCAAGATCGTTCTTCCCTGAAAAAAGTGAAGCGACTAGGGGATAAAGCGTTCGAGCAATGTGCAGGATTCTTGCGTATTCGGGATGCTGCGTTTCCGTTGGACAATTCGGCCGTTCACCCAGAGTCGTACAAGACCGTGGAGCAAATGGCGAAGAAGGCACACGTTTCGGTGAAAGAACTCATTGGAAATGAACACGTACTGGGAAGTTTGAAGAAGGAAGATTTTTCTTCCATTGATGCATTTACATTTACGGATATTGTGAACGAGTTAAAGAAACCCGGGTTGGATCCACGGAAAAAAGCGGCGGTATTGGAATTCGACGAGACCATTAAGAGCTTGGAGGATTTACGAGAAGGCATCGAGCTCAAAGGAATTATCACCAACGTGACCAGTTTCGGCGCTTTTGTGAACATCGGTATCAAGGAGAATGGACTCATCCATAAGTCGAACATGGGAGACGCCTACGTCGAAGATCCATCGGATGTGGTAAGCCTGCACCAACATGTACGCACTCGCGTCATTTCCTTAGATTTCCCTAGAAAACGCATAGGCTTGGCGCTGATTACGCGGTAGGAGGAGCCAATCAATTGGTTACCATAGTAGTTGATCCGTTTTTTGCTTATTTTTAGGATGGAATAACCCGCCATAAAGGTTGCTTATCCAGCTGGTTTTAGGCGAATTGGTGTGGTTTTAGTGGTTATAAGTTAAAATCTTTATCAAAACTGGAAAATGATTAAACATCAAGAAAAATTGCGGTTAGGGGTACATAGTCTATTTTTAGCAGCCTCTGTGATAATTCTAACGGACTTTATATTGCCCGGAAGTGTTGTAGTTGAACAAATAGTTGATGTTAAACAAGAGAATCAACACTATTACAATGCTGCGGGAAATTATCATTTTTCATATAGGGTATTCACTAGCACACATAACTTTTCAATTACAGAAGATTTTGCCAAGGAAATAAAGAACCACCAACCAATAGAATTTGCTGTATCACCTATATTCAATGAGATTAACAGCTATGGCTTGCTCAACTCCGGAAGTAAAGAAGTATATTCATTGCGCATTTTATCGGGCCTCGTTATTCCATTGGCATTAATTATTGTGATTGGTTTAGTGCTCAAGTATGAAAAGAAAATGAGTATTTTAATTTTTGTATTTCAAGCGCTTGTGATTGCTGACCTTATATTTTTATTCTTATGAGAAAGGCTGTTGCCAGCAATGCATAAACGTAAGACGGGTTTAAACGCTATCTTTAAAGAGTTGATTAATAAAAAACATAACGTTCAACTAAACGTGAAGTGCCCGTAATCCATCTAACCCCCTCACCATCTCATCCCCCAATACCTGCCAGATTGTCCACATTTACCCTGCGGAATAGTATTTGGAGCATGGACGTTATGGAATTCAAACAAGAATATCGAGGAGCGACACTGGAAGCGATTGTGTATCCCATATTGGTCGTCGCACTGATTTGGTCTGTTTTTTTATTTGATCGGTATTCGGGACTTGATTTGTATAAATTAGGATTGAAGCCAGGAACGCTAGAAGGCGTAAAAGGTATTTTTTTAATGCCCTTTATTCATGGGCAACGCGACTTTTCACACATTATTAATAATTCGGTTCCTACCTTGGTGCTATTGAGTGCCTTAATCTATTTTTATCGAAAGATAGCGGTGTACGTGGTGCTGTTTGTATGGTTAGGCGGTGGATTGTTATTATGGTTGTTGGCGAATAACACAGGCAGTTACCATATTGGAATGTCAGGTGTGATCTACGGGTTATTTGGTTTCCTGTTTATCAGTGGCTTTTTTAGACGCTATCTTCCACTTCAAGCCATCAGTTTGTTTGTCGTCTTTATTTATGGAAGTATGATCTGGGGGATTTTCCCGATGGAACCAGGGATTTCATGGGAAGGTCACTTATTTGGTTTCAGTGTTGGTTTGGTCGTAGGTTTTGCTTTCCGAAAGGAGGGACCTGTTCCACCGAAGTACCGTTATGAAATTGAACGTGAAATGGGGATAGAGCCTCCTGATCTAGAATCCATCTGGTGGGAGAATCAGCAACGCATCATGGAAGAATATAAACGAAGGGAAGAGGAGCGAAAAGCAGCCCAAGAAGGACAGCAGGCAGATCATCCTTCTCCCAAAATTGTGTATCACATTACGCCTAAAAATCCCCCTGAGGAGAAAAGTGACCAGAAAGGCGCGCATTAGCAATGCTGATTTCGTCCCACGTTGCAGCGTCAAATTCAAAGCTGATTAATGCACCGGTCGACATGTGAATGCGGTCGTTACCAAGATAAGAAGCGAGGTCGGATAATCCTTCGTTATGTCCAATTAACAGTAAGGTATCTTCGGAGGTTGTTTGTTGGTTGATGCAATCGAGTAGTACTTCCACACTGGCGAGGTATAATGCAGGTTCAAATACTTTCTCCGAAATGGTTAAGGCACTTGCGATGCCCTTTAGAGTAGATCGGGTGCGGATTGCACTAGAACACAATACCATCAACGAAGTTTGTCCATAGCTGATGTCAAAATACTTTTTCAATATACTGATCTGCTGTTGTCCTTTTTCATGAAGTGTACGGTCAAAATCGGATTGATCAGGCTCCGCTTTGTTCGTTTTAGCGTGTCGCAGAAGGATTAATGTTTTCATTGCTTGAAGGCATCTGTATGAGCAACCGAAGGTAATGAAATATCGTGGTTCGTTGGAAAAGAGAAGAGTTTATTTTTCTGGACAAAGGAAGATAATTTTTTAACTCAACCGTTTCAACACGTAGCTGTTAATCTTCTCGCAGAAGTTGGAGGGAGTGTATGTTCTCCAATTAATGGCTTCCAGTTCACCTCCCAAAACAAAATACTGGTCCAAGTGAATTTCTTTGAACTCGCGGATGACGTGATCGTGAAAATTCACCAATGCGATGTATCCATCTTCTACTTCGTCGAACCATTCTTCGTAGTAACAATCATCGGAATAATGAAAGTTGAGCACGTTTTCCCCAATAAGAATAAATTTGTTGATGCCATTGCCGATGAGGTGTTCGATGATATCCCGTTTGAGTATCATGATATCATTATGGATCGCGTCGTTCCATTCCCCAATTAATTCAATGACAGCGTATCCTTCATCGTAATCCATGAAAAGGATTTTCAAAAATAAGGTCGGTGAACCCATTGTGTCCCATTGCGGGTGGATGACGTAGTTGTACACTTGATCCAAGAATTCGAATTCGCTGTATTCTCTGCCGTAAAAAGGGGAATAGACATCTTCAGAAGCCACATAGTAGTCTCTCCAGTTAAAATATGGTTCTAAATCATGCACACCACAAAATTAGATAAATATACAACGGACAAACAACTCAAATTAACACAAGTTCAAAAGAATATGTAAATTTGTTTAATGACACTTTATTAAATGAATACGATGAAATTTCTTAGCCTACTTTCCGCAGTACTTGTCTTAGTTGTAATTACCTCTTGTGGAGGATCCTCCGGAGAAGGGTTGGATAAATACGTTGGTCAATACCTCGATAATAATTCGGACGCTATCCTCATCATGAAAATGGACGTAGCGGGCATCATGGATAAATCGGATGTGAAGAATTTGCCAGACGTTGGCTTTCAGTTGTTAGAGACATTCAATAAAATTGATTCGAGCATGGCGTTGAGCGAGCACGTTTACATGATAGCCTCTGGTCCGTTGGACTATGATGGAATGCCTGAGAATACGGCCTTATTTATCGCGGTAAAAGACAAAGAGGAGGCCGCTAAGATGTTCAGCGAGATGGGCTACTTCTTTGAAGAAACAGACGGGGTGAACCTACATGACGAAGATGGATTAGCCATTGGTTATACGGATGATTTAGCCATCATCGGTATTACTGGAGTTGATTCATTGGCACAATCATTTGTTTCAGAGGCTTTCATCCGTGCGAAAAAGGGAACAATGAATGAGTTCGTTATGAAAAATATGGATTACGAAGGCGACATGATTATTTCGTTGAACCTTCAGAACTTGTATGCAACCTCGAACACCGACTTAAACCAACTACCTGTGCAACAGCTGGAGAAGATTAAGCAATTGGCGGAAAACTCGTATGTGAACACCGCGTTGAGTTTTAATGATGGGGAAATCGTGGTAGAGACGCATTTAGCGTTTAACGAAGAATTGCAGAAAGCGATGTTCTTTGATGAGTCAGGGAATGTAGATGTGTTGACAAAATTAGGTCCTGGAGAGCCGCTTGCTGCATTTTCTATGAATTTGGACTTGGATAAGATGGAAACATTCATGACGGAAGTTTATCCAGAGGGGATGAAAGAAATGTACAAAAATCTCGGTCCTCAAGGGATGATTTTAGAAGCCATTGGAGGAGGAAAACTGAGCAGTTTTGTCAACGGTGAATTTGCGGTTGCGATAACAGGTTTTTCCGAAGCTATGCTATTTGCTGTTCCACAAGTGAATGTGTATTCAGGTTTAGGGGAATCCAGTGGTGATTTTTCGGACTTATTGATTGCCTTACTCGAGGAACAAGAAGTAACAAAATTAGGAGAGGGTGTCTTTGACTATGAAGGTATGAAAATTAAATTCAATTCTTCAGGTGTATTCATTACCTCAGACACTAACCTTACCGATGATCAATTGGGGAATACACCCATGAAGGTTCCAGCAGGGATTCAAGGTTTTGGTGAAAAGCCATTTACTTTTTATGTTGATTTTACAAAGCTGAAATTCAGTGAAGGAGCTGAAATAATGGCGGGTGAAGCTGAAATCGTGATGGAAGAACTAGAGTATATTTATTTTGAAGCGGACAATACGAAATCGAAATTGGTCATCAAGACAACTGACGGTTCTGTAAATGTTCTCAAGAAATCGGTTGATGTTGCCCTAGAAGCTATTTTGTAAAGTCGCAAGTCAGAATTCAGAGTTGTGAATTCTAAGTTCTAAACTCTAAACTCTTAGTTCTAAATTTTAAACTCTCAAAAATAAACCATAAAAAAAGGGGCAAGCTACTTGCATCGCACCGCTACAACCTCCGACCCTTGCTACGTTCCCGTCCTGGGGGATTAGGAGGGAGCTGGTCGTACAAGACTTACCCCCGGCGCAAAGATAGAAAAGATATTCTCATCTGCAATGGAATGATTTTAATAATATTATGAATTGAATAAATTCCAGTCTGATTTTTTGTGACAGATAAATTGTTTTGGAAAATTATCCCAAGTGATTTACAGAACAAGTTGAATTAGTTAAGCTAAAAAGTAGTTGAAAAATGTTAAGTAAAGTAGATGATTTTATTGAAAGTGCTTCAAAATGGCAAGATGAAATGAGACTCCTTCGATCCATTATTTTGAGCTGTGGATTGACAGAAGAGTATAAATGGAGTCAGCCTTGTTTCACACATCTTGGCAAAAATATATTGATTGTTTCAAGTTTTAAGAAGTATGCATTTATTAGTTTTTTTAAAGGTTCTCTGATTAAGGATGAGACGAACATATTAATTGCCCCAGGGGAAAATTGTAATTCTGCCCGTCTAATTCCTTTTACGAGCGTATCTCAAATAAAGTGTTTGGAGAATATGATTAGAGAGTATGTATTTCAAGCTATTGAGATTGAAAAAAAAGGAATGGTCGTTAAAACAAGAAAGATAAAAGATGTTGAATTTCCAGAAGAGCTAATTGAAAAATTTGAAGATTCACCTAGTTTGAAGAAAGCATTCTTATCGTTAACCCAAGGAAGACAAAGAGGGTATTTAATTTATTTTTCTCAGGCAAAGCAATCGGAAACAAGAATTAAAAGAATTGAAAAGTATGAGGGGAGAATATTGATGGGAAAGGGAATTCGAGATTGCGTTTGTGGTCATTCGAAGCGGATGCCGAACTGTGATGGGTCTCATAAGTTTGTTGTCTGACTTTGGCTGATACAGATAATAAGCGAAAAAGCGCAACTTGTGAAAGTTGGGCGATCCTTCAATCCTTAGTTTTTAATCCCCTTTGTAAGTGTTTTAAGATGAAAAAAGCCTTCTCTTGTAGAGAATGCTTAAGTACCCGTAATGATTGCATTACAAACAAATGTAATACTTGTACTAATTGTCCTTACAAACAGGATATTTAAATTAGTTAATAATTGATGTTCCTTATAAGGAACACTTATGCGTAGAATCAAATTAACTAGTAAAGCCATACTACGTCTGAGAAACAATTGATAAGAGTCTAGGTTCGAGCCCTGGTAGGACAACAGTAAACGCTTCTATACCTGTTAAATCTGAAATGTTTTGTGAAGAACAATCAATAGTTCCCCCAAAAGCATTTGCCTCACTCACTTGTATTTCAGTATCACCATTGGTGTTAATCTGAGCATTCCCAACTAAATACGCTTTAAAGTTAGCATCTGGAATGTTTACGTTTTGAGCGTAACTGTTTATTGCTAAAACGCTGATTAATGATAATAGTAGTGTTTTCATAATAGTGATTTTGTTTCTGTAAAGTTACTCATCCATCTTAAACACCTTCTCTGTACTACCATCATCAAACACATAGATAAATACTGTGTTAGGCTTGTATGGTGTTTCTCTTCCCATAAGGTCAACTATCTTAACAAGTTGTTTAGGAGTGTTAGAGAGTTCGTTTAATCCAAGAGCACAAGGATTTGCACAAGCAGTACTGAATGATGTTTGAGGGTCGATATTAGTCCAATTAGTAGTTGAATAAGCAACATCGTCAACTTCTATGCAAGTGAGGTTTGGATTGACTGTAGCGGAGAAAATAGTGAAATTAGCATTGTTTCCATTCTTCACATTTAGGCAAATAAGTTGGTTATTATCACACAACAAATTAGTCAAAGCAGTATTCTGTGTAACATCTAAACTTGTTAGTTGGTTACCATTACACCTCAAATAAGTTAAAGCAGTATTCTGTGATACATCTAGACTTGTTAGTTGGTTATTATCACAAAACAAACCAGTCAAAGCAGTATTCTGTGTTACATCTAAACTTGTGAGTTGGTTCTGACTACAAAACAACTCAGTTAAATCAGTATTCTGTGATACATCTAAACTTGTTAGTTGGTTAAGATGACAATACAAATAATTCAAAGCAGTATTCTGTGTTAAATCTAAACTTGTGAGTTGGTTATTATAACAATCCAAATAAGTTAAAGCAGTATTCTGTGTTACATCTAAACTTGTTAGTTGGTTATCAAAACATCTCAAATAAGTTAAAGCAGTAAACGCTTCTATACCTGTTAAATCAGAAACGTTTAAGCCATTGCAAAAAATATCGCCCCCAAAAGCATTTGCTTCGCTCACTTGTATTTCAGTATCAAGATTAGTATTAATTAAAGAGTTCCCAACTAAATACGCTTTAAAGTTAGCATCTGGAATGTTTACGTTTTGAGCAAATGAATTTATTGTTAGAGCAAGCGCTCCGAGTAGTAAAAGTGTTTTCATAGTGATTATTTTCGTTAAAGTTAGAATTATTTTTCCATCTTAAACACCTTCTCTGTCAGCCAAGTGCAAAACACCATATACCGGATATTTAGCAAAGAAGAAAGGATTGTATTATTATAAAAACAATAGACCCGGATCTAAGGAAAATAGAAGTGCTAAAAGAATGCACGAAATGTTTCTACTGTTAATAGCTCAATATCAATTGACAGATCGTAAACTAAAGCCATTAATTAAAGATGTAATGCTTAACACCTTCAAAAAACAACAAAAAGATACTTTGCAAGAAATTGAGGTAAACAAAAAAGCAATTAATGACATAGAAAGGAAGTTAGCAAGACTAGAGGAAAGATTCGTTTTTGAAGAGATTAATACAGCTCAATATGAAAAATTCAAGTCGATGCTAACCCAAGAAAAGAATGAAAAATTAATGTTTTCTGAAAAAGTAGGTTTTAATTTATCGAACCTTGAAAAAGCGCCAGAAATAGCACTCAAAAAAGCTCCGGAACTATCGTCAATGTGGGCAAAAGGAAATTTAGCAGAAAAAAGAAAGATTCAGAAAATGGTGTTTCCAAACGGAATTGAATATGATCATAAAAATGACGAATATCGAACTTTTAGAGTGAATTCATTTTTCTCCTACATCCCAGCATTATCAAAAGAATTAGGGCATAAAAAAACCGGAAAGTTTCGTGTAAAAACGAAAAATTCCGGTTCAGTACTCGGAGCGGGACTTGAACCCGCACGCCCCAAAGAGCACAGGATTTTAAGTCCGGCGTGTCTACCAATTCCACCATCCGAGCATTTGATTTATCAGACAGATAAATCTGGTAGTTTAAAATGAGCGGGCGATGAGATTCGAACTCACGACCCTAACCTTGGCAAGGTTATGCTCTACCCCTGAGCTACGCCCGCTTATACGTATCAACTTCGAATTCTGTTTTTGAAAGCAAAATTCTCAACTTTGATTTCGTCTGAAACGCTTTTCAAACGCGGGGACAAATATAATTGAATTTTTAATTGAATGCACCAATAAGTTAAAAAAACTACTTTTTCCCTGTCAATTTTTTTATTTCATTCAACTTCAATAATGCATCCATCGGCGTGAGGGTGTCAATATCAAGATTTTGCACTTCATCACGTATTTGTTCCAAAACTGGATCATCCAATTGGAAAAAGCTCAGTTGCATGTCAGGTTGTTGTGTAATCTCTTTGAAGTTCTCCCGATCTTTGGCGCGAGAGGATTGTTCCAAATCATTCAGCATTTTGGTCGCTCGTTGGATAACGGCTTTTGGCATTCCAGCGAGTTTCGCAACATGAATACCGAAGCTGTGCTCACTTCCTCCTTCCACTAATTTACGTAAGAATAAAATTTTTGTCCCGACTTCTTTCACCGCTACATTAAAGTTTTTGATACGAGGGAATTTGTTTGTCATTTCGTTCAACTCGTGGTAGTGCGTAGCAAATAGCGTTTTGCAATGCGCTGTAGGGTGTTGATGTATGTATTCCGCAATTGCCCATGCGATGGAGATTCCGTCGTAGGTGCTTGTTCCTCGTCCGATTTCATCCAAAAGTACCAAGCTTCTTGGTGAAAGGTTGTTTAGGATACTCGATGTTTCATTCATTTCTACCATGAAGGTAGATTCTCCTGAGGCGATATTGTCAGAAGCGCCAACGCGCGTAAATACTTTGTCAATTAAACCAAGTTTTGCCGATTTTGCAGGAACAAAAGAGCCCATTTGCGCCATTAAACAAATTAATGCTGTTTGCCGTAGAATCGCACTTTTACCCGACATGTTGGGCCCCGTAATCATAATGATCTGTTGTTGCTCATTATCAAGGAAGATGTCGTTGGCAACGTAAGCCTCGCCGGGTTTTAGTTCACGTTCAATAACGGGATGGCGTCCTTCTTGAATGGAGATTTCAAACGAATCATCGACAATGGGTTTTATATAGTTGTAACGTTGTGCGATTTCAGCAAAAGCGTGCAAACAATCAATCTGACCAATGAGTTGAGCATTGTTTTGAACAGGCGCTATAAAATCGGCTAGCGCATATACTAGATCTTGAAAAATTTGTGTTTCTAAAGCATATATTTTTTCTTCTGCACCTAATATTTTCTGTTCATAGATTTTTAACTCCTCGGTGATGTATCGTTCAGCATTCACAAGTGTTTGCTTGCGAATCCAGTCTTCAGGAACCTTGTCTTTATGGGTATT